>JAWOLE010000448.1:0-4060 GCA_033853815.1 Thermoanaerobaculia bacterium | reverse complement strand
TGGGTCGGCCGCGGCTTCTCGGGCGATCCGAAGACCCTGACCGAGCTGATGACGCGGGCCATGGAGCACCGCGGCTTCGCGTTCCTGAACGTGCTGTCGCCGTGCGTGACCTTCCGGGGCGACGATCAGTTCAAGACGCTCAAGGCGAAGCTGCGATCGCTTCCGCCCAACCACGACCGCGGCAGCCGCGCGGCGGCCCTCGCGTATACGCGCGAGACGGCGACGCTGACGACGGGCGTTCTCTACGAGGTGCGCGAGCCCACGCTCGTCGAGCGGATCGGGGAAGTCCGGCGCAAGGCCGAGGCGGCGGGCGCCGTGACGTCCACCGCCGAGGTGCTCAAGGCCTTCGCGCCGGCGTTCTAGCTTCGGGACGCGCCCGGATGCCCGGGCCCTTCAATTGAACTTGGCTACCGTCTCCGGCGTCGAAGAGCGGCTCGCGAGGCTCGAGGGGAAGCTCGAGGATCTCGCCGGGGTGATCCTCCGGCTGGAGAAGCAGGTCTCTTCGCTGGCCGGAGCGGCCGCCCTCTCAGGTCCCGCGCCGGAGGAGGCGGCTCCCGAAGCCGCCGGGCCGGAGCCGGTCTCGCTCGCCGCGCAGCTTCCGGCGCAGGGAACCGTCCTGAACCTGCTGACCCGGCTCGGCACGAGCTGTCTCGTCCTCGGAGGAGCGTTCCTCGTGCGCGCTCTGACCGACTCGGGGACCCTGCAGCGTCCTCTCGGCGTCGGCCTTGGGCTCGCCTACGCCGTTGCCTGGATCGTGCTCGGCGAGCGGTCTGCGGCCCGCGGCCGTTCGACTTCCGGATCGTTCCTGGCGATCACGGCGGTCATCATCGCCTATCCCCTGGTCGTCGAGACGAGCACGCGCCCGGGCCTGGCGGTCTTCGCGCCGTCGGGAGCGGCCGTAATTCTGGCCCTCCTGACCATCTTCTGCCTCGTCGTCGCGTGGCGCCGCGATCTCGAATTGTTCGCCTGGTCTTCGCTCGTCGCGGCCGTGGCGGCCTCCTTCGTGCTCGCGCTGGTGAAGGCAGAGGTGGAGCCCTTCGCCGCGGCGCTCCTGGCGATCGGGCTCGCCACGCTGTGGCTCGCCTACTCGCCGAAGCCGTGGCGGGGCCTGCGGTGGCCCGCGGCGGCGGCGGCGGATCTCTTCGTCCTCTGGACGGCGTTGAAGCTGGCACCCTCGGGGCCTTCGGCGCCCGAGTCCCGGCCTTCGCTTTCGCTCTTCCTGCTGCTCGCTTTCGCCCTGCCCTTCCTCTATCTGGGGAGCTTCGCCGTGCGCACGCTCGCGCGCCGCAGGAGCGTCGTGCTCTTCGACGTCGTCCAGGGAATCGCCGCGCTCGCGGTGGGGTACGGGGGAGCCGCGCTCGTCGTCCGCTACATCAAGGACGCTCAGCCCACCCTGGGAGCTTCGGCCGTCCTGATCGCGGCGGGCTGCTACGGCGTCGCGTTCGTTTTCGTCGGGAGGCGGCAGGAGCAGAGGCGCAACTTCCTCTTCTACGCCACGCTCGCTCTGCTCCTGACGCTCGCCGGCAGCGCGCTCTGGGTGCGCGGGACCGCCCTCGGCCTCTTCTGGTGCGTGCTGGCGGCGACCGCCGCAGCCCTGGGCACATATTTCGAGCGCGGGACGCTCGCGGTCCACGGTGTGGCGTACACGCTGGCCGCGGCCCTGCAAGCCGGCTTCTTCGCGGCATCCTTCGACGCGCTCTTCTCCTCGGTCGCGCGGCCCTGGACGCCGTTTGCCGCCCCGGGCCTCGCCGTGCTCGCGACGTCGCTTCTGGCCTACGTCCTGCTCGCCCGCGAGAAGGAGGACGTGAGGAAGATGACATGGCAGATCCCGCGGATCGCGCTCGCGGCGGTCGCGGCGCTGGGCGCGGGCGGGTTCGCCGTGGCCGAGCTCAAGGCCTCGACCGGGTCGGACCCGGGAGCCCTGGCGGCCCTGCGCACCGGGGTGCTCGCGGCCGCCGCGCTGCTTCTGGCGGCCGGAAGACGGCGCACGGGCCTGGCCGAGCTCGCCTGGCTGGCCTATGCGGTGCTCGTGCTCGGCGCCGGAAAGCTCCTGCTCGAAGATCTGCCCGAGGGCCGCCCGGCAACTCTCTTCGTCGCTTTCGTCCTCTACGGCGGGGCGCTGCTCGCCGTGCCGCGCCTCCTGCGCCGCGCGCCGACGCCTCCGCCGGAGGAACCCGGTCCTACGGCCGCCTGACGCCGGACTACAGGGTCTCTTCGGCCGTGGAGGGAGCGGACGCCGCCGGCTCTTCGGCGGCAGGGCGCAGACAACCCTGGGCGCAGCCTTCGCGCTCCGGCCAGAGCGAGCACTGCGCGACCGACAGGCGCATCCGGCCAAAGGCTGCCGTCCGGGCCGCCCGTCCGGCGTCGACGGTGATCGTCGCGGGCCCGCGCGTGACGGGACAGGCGACGGCCTTCGGCTCCCGGTTTTCCGACAGGGTCGTCAGCACGACCGGGACGACGACGAGCAACACTCCCACCGCGAGGACTGCCAGGATCACCAGGACGGGGTATTCCATAGAGGCCTCCTTCTCATGCTCCGTTGCCCTTGAGGCTCCGCTCGAGGACGAGGCGCGGCGCCGGCGCAAAGCCGCTCCTTCCGAGGAACCCGAGGAGGTCCCGGTCGTTCCAGGCGACCTCGGTCCGAAGCCGGTCGATGCCGAGGGCTCCGAGATTCTTGACGAGTGCATCGAGGATCGCTGTCGCGATGCCCCGGCCGCGAAAGCTCCGGTCCACCAGGATCGTGTCGAGGACGGCGACCGGCTCCGGCACCCCGAACTCCCCGTACTGTAGCGAGCCCAGGACGGCGCCCACCAGGATCCCGTCGAGTTCGGCGCCGAGCGAGATCTTCAAGTCGGATTCCTCCAGGACGAGCTTCAGTTTCCCTTCGTACCAGGCCCTGCGGTTGCGCCCGGTCTCCTGTTCGTCCATGCGGACCAGGCGAGCCACGTCCTGCCGGGCGAGCGTGCGGATTCTCACGCCGTCGGTTGGTTCCTCGCCGTCCATGCGGCACCTCCCTTTTCGAGTCGGGCGTGGCGGAAGGCTCCCCAGAGGGCCGCGCCGATCGCTCCGGCGCAGGCCGAGAGGGGATGCCGGGCAAGCTCGATCGCCTGAGCCTGCTGCCCGCGGGCCAAAGTAAGCGCCTCTGAGAGCGCCCGGGCGAGGCCGTCGTCGGCGGCGAGGCCGCCGCTCACGAAGAGGACTCCCTCGGCGCCGATCGACTGCAGGAGCCGGGCGAACCGGCCCGCCATGCTCTGGTGGATTCCGCGCAGGATGTCGGGCGTCGCGATCCCCCTCGAGACCATGTTGATCACGTCGGTCTCGGCCAGCACGGCGCAGATCGAGCTGACCGGCTCGGGATGCTCCGAGGCGAGCGAGAGCGCCCCGATCTCGTCGCGGGAGACGCCCAGGTAGCGCGCGATGTTCTCGAGGAACTGGCCCGAGCCCGAGGCGCACTGGCTGGTCATCTTGTAGCCGGTGACCCGCCCCCGCGCGTCCATGGTGATCGCCCGCGCGTGCAACGCCCCGACGTCGAGGACGGCGCGCGCCCGGGGCTCGAGAGACAGCGCGCCACGCGCGTGCGCCGTCATCCCGTAGAAGTGGCCGGTGGCGAAGGGCGCGTCTTCCCCCTCGCCGGTCGTGGCGACGTAGTCGAGGGCCGGGCCCCCCGCCTGGGCGACGGCCGCGGCAAAGGTCTCCTCGACCACCGCCGGGACGCTTCCGCGGCGGATGCGGCCCGTGGCGCGCGAGAGGATCGTCTCCTCGCCCGCGGCGACTCGCATCACGACCGCCTTGACGGCGGAGGCGCCCACGTCGATCCCGGCGGTCAGGGTCATGCCGCGGCTCTCATCGCGAAGAGGGCCGCGCCGAGGGCCCCGGTGTAGATCGAATCGGGCGAGATGTTGATGCGGCGCGCGCCGTAGTTCTCGGCGACGAGCGCCTCGAGCGCGGAGACGGCCGCCGCGTTCTTCGCGACGCCGCCGGTGAAGGTGAACTCGTCCTCGATGCCTCCGGAGCGGGCGAGAAGGCTCATCGCGCGCAGGATGACCGCGCGGTGGAGGCC
>JAWOLE010000447.1:0-2968 GCA_033853815.1 Thermoanaerobaculia bacterium | reverse complement strand
CGCTCATGGTCCCGACGAGCGACCTCGGCGGTCCGAGCGGCCCGCCGGAGACTCTCCTGACCGGAGCGCTCGACCTCGTCTTCGAAGAGGAGGAGGGCTGGACGATCGTGGACTACAAGTCCGACACGATCGCGGGCAACCTCGAGGAGATCGTCGCGTTCTACCGGCCGCAGATCGCCCATTACCGGCGTTACTGGGAGCAGCTGACCGGTCGCCCCGCCAAAGCAGGCCTTTACTTCACTTCCATCGGCCAGGAAATTTGGCTGTAAGGCCGCAAGAAACAGCGGCCCTTCCTTCGTCATCGAAGAGCGCATCCTCTTTGTCATCCTGAGGAGCGCAGCGACGAAGGATCTGCCCTCTCTCCAGAGGGCTGCGGACATCCGCGACCGCGCGCTGCGGGAGTCCTAAGCCGGGATTTCCGCCCGTGCGTCTGCCGCGGGGAGGACGCAGGTGACGGCGGTGCCGCCGCCGGGGCGGACCTGCAGGCGCAGGGAGCCGCCGTGGGCAGCCAGGATCTCGTTGCAGAGCGGGAGGCCGAGGCCGCTGCCCGAGAGCTTGGATGAGTAGAAGGGAAGCAGGGCTCTCTTCATGGTCTCCTCGTCCATCCCCTTGCCGCGGTCGAGCACCCGGAGGAGCCACGGACCTTCGTCGCCGCCCCGTTCGAGCGCGACCGCGATCTCCTCCGGCGCGCTGCCGGACTCGGCCGCGTTCTTCAGGAGATTGATCAGGGCCTGTTGCATCTGCGCCGGGTCGAAGAAGCCGTGTCCGGCGCCGGGATCGGCCGAGAGGCGGAAAGGAAAGAAGGCTCGCGTCGTCTCGAGGAACCCCCTCCATTCGACCCATTCCTTGCGCGGCCGGGGCAGCCGGGCGAACTTCGCATAGCCTTCCAGGAAACGGCAGAGGTGCAGAACGCGCTCTTCGACCGAGGACAGGATCGCATCCAGCCGCCGGTCCGGGTCGGGGCGCTCGGAGACGATCCGCGCCGAGTGGACGAGAGAGCGCACGGGCGCGAGCGAGTTGTTCAGCTCATGGCTCATCACTCGGATGACTTTCTTCCAGACCTCCACTTCCTGGCGCTTCAACTCCGCCGTGACGCGTTCGACCACGATCAGGCGGTGCTCCTGCGTGTTCAGGTAGAAGCGGCGGTTGACCACGCGAAAGGTCTCCCCCTCGCCGCTCTCCTCGAGCCGCGCGCCCGCGACGAGCGTGTCCTCCTCCGTCGCGAGAAGGCGCCGCGTCTCGGCCGGCGAGGTCTCCAGCAGATCGCCGAGGTCCCTGCCCGCGAGCCGGCGCGGCTGCCGGAAGAGCGCGCGGGCCGCAGAGTTGGCGTACGCGATCCGCTGCCGCTCGTTGACGAGGAGGATCGCCATCGGAGCCCCCTGGAGCAGAGTGTCCAGGAGGAGCTCCCGCTGGTAGATCTCGTTTCTCTGGCGCCGCAGGGCGTCTCCCAGGCGGTTGTAGAGCGCGACGAGCTCGCCGAGCTCATCCTCGCGCCGCGCCTGGATGCGAACGCCGAAGTCGTTCTCCTGGAAACTGCGCACCCCGTCCGTCACGGACGAAAGCGTCTCCCTCACGGGCCGGAACGCTCGGGAAAGCGTGAGCGCCGTCAGGGGAAGCCCGACGAGAAGGCCCGACAGGAAGACGCTCGCCGGCGGCCATCCGATCGCGGCCGCGGCGCCGCAAACTCCGGCGGCAAGGGCGAGGTCCAGGCCCGCGATCGCCGCGAACCGCCCACCCAGGCTGAACCGGCTCTTCTTCACGGCGGAATCCAGGTCCCGACCTCGGGGGTTCAGTCCCGAGGCCTGCGCTCCAGCACGATGCCGAGGCGCTCCATCTTCCGGTAGAGCGCCTGACGCGAAAGCCCGAGCTCCTCGGCCGCTCGCGACACGCTCCCCGCGTGCCGGCTCAGGACCTCCTCGAGAGACGAGCGATCGGGCGTCTCGCCGGCGGCCGCGGCCGGAGCCGCCGGATCCCACGCGAGGCCCAGGTCGGCCGGTGTCAGAGCTTCGCCGCGGGCGACGAGAGCCGCTCGCTGGATCCGGTTGAACAGCTCCCGCACGTTGCCCGGGAATGGATGCGACAGAAGCGCGCGCTCGGATTCCGGTGCGAGGCGAAGCGCCGCGCCCCCTCCGAGGGTCGCGAGCGCGACCCGCGCGAGCGGGAGAACGTCCTCGGGACGTTCTCTCAGGGCCGGCACGGAGATCTCGATGACATTGACGCGGAAGAAGAGGTCTTCGCGGAAGCGGCCTTCGGCGATGCCCCGGCGAAGATCCGTGTTGGTCGCCGCCAGGACCCGGACGTCGGCGCGCCTGGTTACGCTCGAGCCCAGCCGCTCGAACTCCCCCGTCTGCAGGACGCGAAGGAGGCGGACCTGGCCTGCCGGCGAGAGGTTGCCGATCTCGTCGAGGAAGAGCGTCCCGCCGTCGGCGGCCTCGAACCGTCCGATCCGCAGCCGGCGGGAGCCCGTGAAGGCGCCGGGCTCCGCCCCGAAAAGCTCGCTTTCGAGCAGTTCGTCCGGCAGCGCGCCCGCGTTGACTCGCACGAAGGGCCTCCCGCGCCGCCGGGAGTTCGACTGCACGATCTCGGCGATCTTCTCCTTGCCCGCCCCGCTCTCCCCGGTGATGAGAACCGGAACGTCGGAACCGGCGATCTGGACCGCGAGCGACACCACGCGGTGCATCGCGTCGCTCTCGTAGATCAAACCGGCCAGGTCATACCGGGCCGCGAGCTCCTGCCGCGAACGGGCCCGCATCGTTTTCAGTTTCTCGTTCTCTCTCTGGAGCGCGCGCAGCTGCAGCAGGTTGCGCACGGAGGAGAGCAGCTTCGCGTCGTCCCAGGGCTTGGCGAAGTAGTCGCAGGCGCCTTCCCGGACCAGGGCCACGGCCGTCTCGAGCGAGGTCCATGCGGTCATCAGGAGGACGGGCATGGCCGGATCGGCCCGGCGGATCGCCCGGAAGAGCTCGATCCC
>JAWOLE010000446.1:0-3884 GCA_033853815.1 Thermoanaerobaculia bacterium | reverse complement strand
GGCTGGCTCTGCTGGCCGCCGTCGCCACGGCGATGGTCGGCCCGATGTTCTCGCAGTCGGCCTGGAACAACGTCACCTTTGCCGGCGAGGAGGTGCGAGACCCGGGACGGACCCTGCCGCGCGCGCTGCTTGCCGGATGTCTGCTCGTGACGGTGATCTACGTTCTCGCCAACGTCTCCTATCTGAAGGTGCTTCCCTTCGAAGCGCTCCGGCACGCCCCCGAGGACCGCGTCGCGACCGCTGCGGCAACCACTCTCTTCGGGTCCGGGGCGGCCGCCGTGATGGCGGCCGCGATCATGGTTTCGACCTTCGGATGCGTCAACGGACTGATCCTCTCGGGCGCACGCGTCTCCTTCGCGATGGCGCGGGACGGCCTCTTTTTCCGCGGCCTCGAGAAGTTGAATGCCTCATCGGTTCCGGGCAACGCTCTCTGGGCTCAGGCCCTCTGGTCCGGCGTCCTCGTGCTTTCGGGCAGCTACAGCGATCTCTTGAAGTACGTCATCTCCGCCGACATCCTCTTCTATGTCCTTCTGGTCTTCGCGGTGATCGTCCTGCGCATCCGGCGGCCCGGGTGGCCGCGCCCGTTCCGGGCGCCGGGCTACCCCTACGTGCCGCTGCTCTACGCGGCGGCCGGCATCACGCTCATCGCGATCCTGCTTGCGGGCAATCCGAAGACGACGTGGCCGGGGTATGTGATCGTCTTGACCGGAGTCCCGATTTACTTTCTTTGGAGGCGGCGGAGCAAGTCATCCGCTTAGGGGCAACTTTGGATTTTGGATTTTGGATTTTGGATTGACAGCGGACGACGCCAGGTTCTTCGACGTCGCGGAGGGAGCGGTCCTCGTCGAGTACCCCGGAGCTTCGGAAGAGGAGGCCAACCAAAAGGCGGTCGCGGCGGCCCGGCGGCTCTCGGCGCGCCCGCTCGCGGGTCTTCTCGGCTCGGTGCCGGGCGCACGCACGCTGTTGGTGTTCTTGGACCCGCGAGCCCTTTCGCGGCGGCGGCTTGGAGAGGAGATCCGTCGCGGCGGCGGCACGGCCCCGGAGGCTTCGCGCCGCCGGCTCGTGATCCCGGCCTTCTACGACTCGGACCCGGCGACCGGCCCGGATCTCCTCGATCTCGCGAGGGGAGCGGGCCTATCGCCTGAGGAATTTGCGCGGTGCCATGCGGCCGGCGATTACCGGGTCGCTTTTCTGGGATTCGCGCCCGGCTTCCCGTATCTGACGGGGCTTCCCGAGGAGCTGCACGCAAAGCGCCTCTCGACGCCCCGCGTCCGGGTTCCGGCCGGCAGCATCGGGATCGGCGGTCCCTACACGGGCATCTACCCGGAAGAGACGCCGGGCGGCTGGAGGTTGATCGGACGTGCTGCGGTGCGGCTCTTCGACGTACGGCGGGACCCGCCCTCCCTGCTTCTGCCGGGTGACGCCGTCCGCTTCGAAGCGATCGGCCGCGAGGAATTCGAGCGGCGCCGCCCGGTTCTCGACGGCGACCCGGCGGCCCGGTTTCCTCAAGCCTCCGGCCGGCCGCTCTTTCGGATCGCCTCGCCCGGCGCCCTGACGAGCGTGCAGGGGGAGCCGCGCTACGGCTGGGCGATCTACGGCGTGCCGCCGGGAGGCGCGATGGACGCGGAGGCGCTCTCTCGCGGCAATCGGCTTCTGGACAATCCTCCGCTCGCGCCGGCTCTCGAGATGACGCTCGTGGGCCCGGAGCTCGAAGTCCTCTCCGATGCCGTGGTCGGCTTCTCGGGCGGACGGGTCGAGCCGAGGTCGGGTCGCGGGCGCCTGGATGCCGGCGCCCCGTGCGAGGTCCGCGCGGGAGATCGGCTGAGCGTCGGCCCGATACGCGGAGCGGCTCGCGCCTATCTCTGTGTGGCCGGCGGGCTTTCTCGGAGCGATCGGCCCGATCCTCCCCGCCGGCTGGCGGCCGGGGACACGGTTCTCGGCCGCGTCGAACCGGGGCGCGGCGGCCTGAAGATTTCCGCGCGGGCCGCCCCTGAGGCGGGCGGCGAGCTCCGGATCCGCGTTCTCCCCGGTCCGCAGCGTGAAGGATTCGAGACGGAAGGCCTTACGACTTTTCTCGAGAGCGCCTATCGGGTCTCGAACGCCAGCGACCGGCGGGGGATCCGCCTGGAGGGCCCGGCGATCGCCAACCGTCAGAGCCCCGATATCCCTCCGGAGGGCACCGCGCTCGGCGGGATCCAGGTACCGCAGGACGGCCAGCCGATCATCCTGGGTCCCGACCGGCCGGTCACCGGCGGGTACGCCAAGATCGCCACCGTCATCGCGGCGGACTTCCCGCGGGTCGCGCAGGCCCTGCCGGGCACAATGCTGCGTTTCGAGCAAGTCACGCTGCCCGAGGCCCTTGCCGCCGGGGCCGATTCGGGACTCGGGAGGGAGGGCCCGCGGGACTCGGGACTCGGAGCGTAGTGACGAGGCTCCCGTTCCCGTGTCCCGTCCGGTCCTCGGAGTAGGATCACCGGAGCAATGACCGTGGACTTGAATGCCGACGTCGGTGAAGGAATGGACGATTCGGCCCTGTTGCCCCACCTGACATCCGCCAACGTGGCGTGCGGACTCCATGCCGGCGATGCGGCGACCATGGACGCGACCGTGGCCCGGGCCCTCGCTCTCGGGGTCTGCGTGGGAGCCCATCCGGGCTATCCCGATCGGGAGAACTTCGGCCGCATTCCAATGGAGATGCCGCCGGAATCGATCGAGAAGCTGGTGCTCTATCAAATCTCCGCCCTGGACGGCTTCGTGAGGTCGCGCGGCGGGAGCCTCGCTCACGTCAAGCCGCACGGCGCGCTCTACCACGCGGGCGCGCGGTCCGCCGAGGTCGCGAGCGCGATTGCCCGGGGCGTCAAGCGCGCCGGGCGGGATCTCGCCGTCGTCTGCCAGCCCGGGTCCAAGCTGCTCGAGGCCGCGAGGCGGGAGGGTCTTCCCGCCGCGGCGGAAGCTTTTGCCGACCGGCGCTACCGGGCGGACGGGACGCTCGTCGCGCGGTCGCAGCCCGGCGCCCTCATGACGGACCCCGAGGAGGCTGCCGATCAGGCGCTGCATCTGGCCAGGGACCGCTACGCGGTGGCGGAGGACGGCTCGCGCGTCGCAGTCGAGGCGGACACGATTTGCCTCCACGGGGACACGCCGGGCGCGCCCGAGATCGCGCGCCGGATCCGCGAGCGGTTCCTGCGAGAAGGCATCGAGGTCGCGCCGCTGGCGACCGTCTTCGCCCAGGGCGCGCGGACATAGACGTTATTCATGATCGACTCCGCCTACTTTCGGCCGCAGGCATTCGTTTCGCGAACGGCGGCCGAGAGTTTCAAAACCAGGGCTTTCTGCCGTTTGGCACTCGTGGCATCGCCGTCGTCGCGCTTCCTTGTCTCGGCGAAAAATCTCTGTCGCGGACAAGGTGTTCTCGATCTCAGCCACCTCTCATCTGTCGCAATCGTTTCGGGCTTGGTCGGCAGCTCGTGTTTCGACACGGGTGACCATGGATAATCCGGGCTACGAGCGTTGCTTGACGGGCGGGGTGACCGTGGGAGTCCAGGTGACGGCGAGGTGAAAGGGAACGTTTTCGCCCTCGTAGTAGGCGCCCGGCTTGTGCGTGGGCGTCGGCTTCGCCGGAGTGGACCTCTTCGGGATCGCGGTCGGCGGAATCGGAATCGGGGTCGGAGTCGGAGGCACGGGAGTCGGGGGCACTGCTGTCTCCGTCGGCAGGGGCGTCGCCGTCGCCGGGGCTGGTTTGGCTCTGGCCGGCGCCGGCGTTGCGGTGGGTGGCACCGGTGTCGCCGTCGCCGGACGAGGCGTTGCCGTCGGGGGTAGAGGCGTCGCTGAGGGAGGCACGCGGGTTGCGGTCGGCGGCGCGGCCGTGGCGGCGAGGCGGGCTG
>JAWOLE010000445.1:0-3256 GCA_033853815.1 Thermoanaerobaculia bacterium | reverse complement strand
CAGCGAGAGAAAGCGCCCTACGATGGCGTCGGCGGCGGCGATCTCGCCGTCGTAGGGCCGTTCCCTGTAGCGGCTCTTGAACGGCTCCGGCGGCTCGTACGGGGTGTGCGGCTCGTAGAGGTGGAGAAAGGCGAAGATGGGCTTGCCGGCGGGGACGCTCTTCAGCCACGCCGCGAGCTGCTCCTCGGTCTCGCCCCCCGGGCGCTGCACCCGTCCGAGAGCCACGGCTCCCTCGGCCGGGTCCACGTTGTCATCGTAGAAGTCAAAGCCGCGCGCGATGCCGCTCGTGCCCTTCAAGACGAAACACGACACCGCGCCGCCGGTGGCGTAGCCTGCCGCCTTCAGCAGCTCGGCCAGGGTCGGAATGCCCTTGCGCAGCTGGTAGCCCAGGTTGTCGTGCACGCCGTGGTCGGCTGGCACCCGGCCGGTGAGGATCGTCGCGTGCGAGGGGGCCGTCAGAGGGACGTTCGAGTACGCCTTCTGGAAGAGGATCGAATCCTTCCGCAGGGCCGAGAGAGCCGGGGTCACGACGCCCTGATAACCGTAGAACGGCAGGTGGTCCGAGCGCAGCGTGTCCACGCTGATGAGCACGACCGGCGCCCTCGGGAACGCCTCGGCCGTAATCGGACCGCGCGAGCGGCGGCCGCAGCCAGCGGCGAGGAAGGCCGGCAGGAGAGCGAAGAGAACGGCGCGGACCGGACGCCTCACGGAAAAAGGGTACTCCAGCTCTCAATGAAAAAAGCCGGGGGGAGGGACCCCGGCTCAGGGAGAGAGCAAAAGAGAAGCTTCAGAAACGCGCTCCCATAGTGATCTGGAACTGCCTTGGAATCTGGTAGCTGTTGACGCTCGTCGGCTTGCCGAAGTTAGGGCCGAAATCCCAGTTCGCCGTCTTGACGGTGTTGTCCAGGTGCGGGCGCTGGACGGGCTTGGTGGTGAACGGGTTGAACGATTGGTATGTGCCGCCGCCCGGGTTCAGGGCCGTGTTGACGGTCGTATCCACCGCGATGACCCCTCTGTTGTTGAAGAGATTCAGAATCTGCGGCTGGATGAAGATTTCGACGACCCTGCCGATCGTCTTCGAAAAGTTGATCGCGATGTCGGTCCGTTTGATGTCGTCCGTCCGGAAGGCGTCGCGGGCCGTGAAGTAGTAGGTGACGGAGGAGGGCGGCCGGACGTAGCCCGGATTGGTCACGAAGCTCCGCGATCGGACGGTACCGACGGCCCCGTAGGGAGCCCCGGTGTCGTAGGCCTGGAGCAGGCTGAAGCTGATGGCGCCGATCTTCTGGGGAATGAACGGCATGTCGTAGGCCGCGAACACGCGCACGCGATGGCGCTGGTCCGTGGCAAGATCGCCGACGGGGAGGTACCAGGACCGGTCCTTGTACTCGGGATAGACGTCGGGCGATGCGCCGCCCGGGCCGGCCTGGGGGCCGGTGTTCCCGGCCTCTCCGTTGTAATCGCCGATCGTGTGCGACCAGGTCCAGGCGCCGCCCAGGTTCAGGTGGTTTTTGAACAGACGATACTGGAACTGGGTCTGCAGCGCCGTGTAATTGCGGGTGAAATCGTTCGAGTTGCCGATGATGCCCACGTCGTACTTGTTCCCGACGGGATCGCTGGCCTGGGGGATCGAGGTGTTCAGGACGGTGTTGTAAAAGTCCTTGAAGTCGCGCCGGACGAAGTCCATCCGGTAGGAGCCCGAGCCGATCGTTCCGTTGACGCCGAACGTGTACTCCCGGGCGTACGGCGACTTGAGGGAGGTCGTGATCTTGTTGCTGAGACCCGGGTACTGGGCGTAGGCGAGGGGCAGCTTGCACGTCGAGAGGTCCGGGCAGCCCTGCGCGAAGAACCAGTTAAACACCTGCTGGAGTGCCTGGGCCCGCGTGGTGAGCGTTCCACCGGGAGGGTTGTTGATGACCGGGGCGCCCGCCCCCGTGACGTACCACAGGAACACGCCGGGCTGGCCGCCGGCCGAAGAGCCGTCGAGGATGACGTCCTGAATGGCGCCGACGTAATGCGCGTAGCTCGCGCCCACCTTGATCTTGCCGCTGGCCGTGAGATCGTACGACGCCGCCAGGCGAGGGCTCCACGCGCTGTCGTTGGCCGTCACGACGCCGAGGCTGTTCGAGGCGTGGTTCTTGTCATAGCGGACGCCGAGGTTGATCGAGAGCCGGTCCCAACGCCAGGAGTCGTTCAGGAACGCCGAGTGCGTCAGCGCGTCCGTGGACTTCGAGAGAGCGAAGATCGGCGTGTAGTACACGTACGAGGTCGGACCGATGACCGGGAAGATGTCGCCATTCTGGAAGATCGCGTTCGTCGTGAAGACCCGGTAGTTGCTGCCCGACTGGTAGTTGTTGGAGAAGCGGGATCCGGCGAAGTGATCGTATCCGAGAAGGATCGTGTGCGAGCCGAGCGACGGGGTCGAGAGAAAGTAGGTGCCCTTCACGAGGAAGTCCTCGTTGTCGCGCTTCTCCGGGTCGCAGACGCCGCAAAAAGTCGGCGAGTTGTACCGGGCGTTTCCGAACGCCCGGTCGCGCATGAGCGTGCCCTGGATGATGTCGGTGAATTGCGAGCCTGAGTGCTCAAAGGTGAACTTCCGCTGGGAGTACAGGCCCTCGACGAAGAAGTTGCTCGTGATGACGCCGTTGTAGTTCGCCGTAATGAACCGCTGCGGAAGCTGGCGAGTGACCAGGCTGTCCTTGTCGAGAATGATGCCAAAGGAGTTGTTGACCTGGGTTTCGTCGACCCTCAGGTAGCTTCCGGAGAGCGTGTGGTTCGGGAGGGGTGAAAAAGTCAGCTTCCCCTGGTAGCGCTTGTCCGTGTCGCCGACCTGGAACGGGATCGGCGTCACGCCGGCGGGAGCGGAGGTCTGGCTCGCGGTGCTCGTGTCCTGGTAACGGCCCGAGCCGAAGAACCAGATGTGGTCCTTCCAGAGCGCGCCGCCCAGAGTGGCCTCGTACCGCGGGTTGACTTGCTGGACGCGCGTCTCTCTGGCCGGCGAGACCGCCGACCACGCGTCGTTGGTCAGCGTCGTCCGGAACGAACCGGAGAGGACGTTCCCCCCGGATTTCGTGATCGTGTTGATGACACCCCCCGAGAACCGGCCGAACTCTGCCGAGACCGAGCTGACCGTGGTCGTCGTCTCCTGGATGGCGTCCTCGATGAAGAGGTTGTTCGGCGTTGCGCGGACGTTGTCGATGATGACGGCCCCATCCACGGTGAAGAGGTTGTCGAACGTCGGGCCGCCCGAGATCGTGAA
>JAWOLE010000444.1:0-10767 GCA_033853815.1 Thermoanaerobaculia bacterium | reverse complement strand
CTTCTTTCCCCCGGACACAGAGTAGAATTTCCCCGAGCCGATGAAGTATTGGAGTCGAAGCGAGGCTCGCCCGGGCCTCGACAGGCGAGAATTTTTTGCGATTGCCGGCGCTGCGGCATTCCTGTCGGCGGCGGCCAGAGTTGCCCCCCCGGCCGCGGGAGTACCCAATTCGAAACGCCGGATGCTCCAATTCAACGGCTACGCGACCGATGCCGAGACCCCGCTCGACGCCCTGACGACCTACATCACGCCCAACGACCTGTTCTTCGTGCGTCATCACTGGAACCCGGCCTATCAGAGCGCCTCGCGGTGGGCGCTGACTGTGGACGGAGAGGTCGAACGGCCGCTCCGCCTGACGCTCGCGGACTTGAAGAGGATGCCGCGAGCGACCGCGACCTGCGTGCTGCAGTGCGCCGGCAACGGGCGCGGCCTCTACAAGCCGGTCGTCCCCGGCGTCCAGTGGAGGTACGGCGCCGTCGGCAACGCCCGATGGACCGGCGTGCGGGTCCGGGACCTGCTCGATCGCGCCGGGCTCAAGGGCTCCGCGCGTCACGTTCATACCTCCGGCGCGGACAAGCCGCCGGGCAAGGTACCTCCCTTCGCCCGCAGCGTCGAGATCGAGAAGCTGCTCCAGGACGGGCTCGTGGCCTACGAGATGAACGGCGAGCCCCTCGCTCCCCTCCACGGAGCTCCCGCGCGCCTCGTCGTGCCGGGCTGGGCCGGAGATCACTGGATGAAATGGCTGACGGGTCTCTCGGCGCAGCCCGAGCCTCAGAAGGGCTTCTACATGGAGACCGCCTACCGTTATCCCAAACAGCCGGGAGCGCCGGGCGCGGCCTTCAAGCCCGAGGAAATGACGCCGGTCACGGATCTCTTCGTCAAGTCGAACATTACCGAGGCGCCGGCGCAGGGGAAGGCCGGCGTCCCGATCACCATCCGGGGCTTCGCTTTTTCCGGCGCGCCGGACATCGCGAGGGTAGAGGTCTCCGACGATGGAGGCGGCAGCTGGTCGCCGGCGGCGCTCGACTCCCAGCATGATCCGTATGCCTGGCGCCTCTGGTCCTACCGCTACCAGCCGAAGCAGGCCGGCAAGGTCACGCTGGTCGCGCGCGCGACCGACAGCCGCGGCAGCGTCCAACCCCGGGAGGCCATCTGGAATCAGAGCGGCTACCTCTACAACGGCTGGCAGTCGGCCGAGATCGAGGTGACGGCGTGAGGCGGCTCACGCCCCTGGTGGTCCTTCTCGCGGCTCTCCTCGTGTCCCTGCCGGGCGAATCGACGGCCGCATCGAAGCGACGGAAGAAGCACGCAAGAAAGCCCAAGCCTGTCGCGGTCAACTTCGACCAGAAGCTCCCCGTGCTCGGGACCCACCTGGCGGAGCTGCCTCCCGGCGACGGCAAGGCGATCGCCGACGGGGCGTGCCTGACGTGCCACTCGAGCGACATGCTTCGGCAGCAGCGCCTGACCGAGAAGCAGTGGGCGGCGAACGTGGACAAGATGGTCGGCTGGGGAGCCCCGGTGCCGGAGAGCAGGAGGGATGCCCTCGTCGCCTACCTCGTCAAGAACTTCGGCCCCGACAACGACCGCTTCGAGCCCGTCATCACGCGCCCTGTTGGAAGGTAGTCGGGAGGAACGGGAAGCCCGGTTGCGCGTATTCTCCTCTGGCGAATGAACTCGAGGAAGCTCGTTCTGCGGCTCGCAGGCGTAACCGCGATTCTGGCGGCGGCGCTGGGGGCAGCGGAGGCGCCGCCTCCGGAGATCCAGCAGGTGGAACACGGCCTGCGCCCGGCCGTCCTCCTCAAGGGCGACAAGACGTGGACCATCGAAGAGAGGATGCGGTTCCACAAGGTGCCGGGCGTGTCGATCGCGGTCTTCGGGTCGGGCCGGATCCTCTGGGCGAAGGCCTACGGCCTGGCCGACGCGGACGCGATGACTCCGGCGACCGACGCGACGCTCTTCCAGGCCGCTTCGATCAGCAAGCCCGTCTCGGCGATGGCCGCGTTGAAGGAAGTGGAGCGGGGCAAGATCTCGCTCGACCGCAACATCAACGACTACCTGAAGTCCTGGAAGCTCCCGGAAAACGATTGGACGCGCAAGACCCCTGTCACGCTCGCCCGGCTCCTCAGCCACAGCGCCGGCGTGACCGTCCACGGATTCCCGGGCTACGCGGCGGGCCGCGCGGTCCCCACGCTCGTCCAGGTTCTCGATGGCGTGCCCCCCGCCAACACCGCGCCGATCCGGGTGGATGCGATGCCGGGGAAGCAATACAGCTACTCGGGCGGCGGATACGAGATCGTGCAGCAGGCCCTGATGGACGTCGAGGGAAAGCCCTATCCAGAGATCATGGCCGAGACGGTCCTGAAGCCCCTCGGGATGACGCGGAGCACCTACGAGCAGCCTCTTCCGATAGAGCTCCTGAAATCCGCCGCCGCGGGCCACGACGGCCAGGGGCGCCCGATCCCCGGCAAGCGCCACACCTATCCCGAGATGGCGGCGGCCGGGCTGTGGACGACGCCGTCGGACCTGGCGCGTTTCGCGCTGGGGCTCGAACGCGCGCTCGAAGGCAAGCCGGGGAGCCTACTCTCGAAGGAGATGGCGGCGAAGATGGTCACTCCGGGCCTGGGAGATTATGGCCTCGGCCTCGGGACAGAGAAGCGCGGCACTGCGGCCTACTTCGAGCACAGCGGAGGCAACGACGGCTTTCGCTGTTTTCTGATCGCGCACCGGGAGAAGGGCTACGGCGCGGTCGTCATGACCAACTCGGACAACGGCTTGGAAATAGTTCCCGAGATCGTCCGCGCGATCGCCGCGGCCTATAACTGGGAGGGCTATCCCAACGAGCCCATCGAGGCGGCCAAACTCGACGCCGCGGCGCTCGCCTCGCGCGCCGGCCGCTACCAGCTCTCTTCCGACGAGGTCCTGACGCTCACGCCCAAGAAGGATCGGATGGAGGCCCGCGTTTCGCTGCAGAAGAGCTTCGAGCTGATTCCGATGTCGCGCGAGGTCTTCCTGAGGACCGACGCGGAGGTCCGCTACACCTTCGCGAAGGATCCCCAGGGCCGTGAGGAGATCGTGATCACGCCGCAGGGAGGCGAGGCGAGGACCGGCAAGCGCATCGCCGACGCCGTGCGCGTTCCCGCCGAGGACGTCGAGGCCGGCAACTTTGCCGCAGCGGCCGCCGGCTACAAGAGGCTGCGCGACGCGAATCCTTCCGATCCCTCGATCGCCGAGCCGAGGTTGAACGAGCTCGGCTACGCCCTTCTCTCCCGCGACGAGTTCAAGGGCGCGATTGCGATCCTCCAGGTCAACACGCAGCTCTATCCCGATTCCGCCAACACTTACGACAGCCTCGCGGAGGCCCACATGAAGGCCGGGGACCGCAAGCAGGCCATAGCGCTCTACAGGAAGGCCCTCGAAACTCTCCCGCGCGACAAGTCCCCCGAAGACGTCAAGGAGTCCGTCCGCGCCAGCTCTACCGCGAAGCTAAAGGAGCTGGGCGTCGAGAAGTAGAGGGACCAGCTCCGGTCGTGCCCAGCGTGCCGTAGGGGAGGGGCTTGTCCCCTCCCGCCTCCGGTCGAACCCCAACGAACGGCTCTACCTATGGCTTTTTCTGTCCCGGCGCCAACGCCAGCTCAACCGCTTGACCATCCTTAAACACAATGACGTATCGGGATCGTGCGGCCCATCGAACTCTGGCCACCGCACGATCGTCGCCCGTTGGTATCCGTGTCGTCCAGGGCTCACCAGCGTGTAGTGCACCCCGTCAGAGCTATAGATCAGGAGTTGACCCCACGAGTTACGACTCAGGTTCTGTGCCACGTCAGTTCGCCCGGTCGAAGTGTTTCTTGTGACGTTGTAAGCACCAAGCTCCCCTAATGTCAGCGGATACCTGACGTGGTCGCGGTGGTAATTGCGAAGCATAGTCAGGACGTCGCCCGCGTTCCATGCATTGGCGCGGACGCGGGAGTCAAACAGAAGGGCGCGGCCTCCAATCCAGGCGGCCGCTATGGCAACAACAACTGCGGCCGTGAGGGCTAATTTCCGCACGATTTTGGTATCACCGGATGACCTCCGGGCTAACGGCTGGCGGTGAGGTCGGCGGTCGCGAGAAAGCGGGGCGGCTTACGGTGTTTGGTCGCATGCTCGTAGGCGAAGGCGATCTTTACGAGTGTCGGCTCGCTCCAGGCGCGGCCGAAAAAGGAGATTCCGACCGGGAGGCCGAAGTCGTAGCCGGCGGGGACCGTGATGTGGGGGTAGCCCGCGACGGCCGGCATCGTTGAGCTACCGTTGACGCCGTAGTCGCCGTTGACCAGATCGATCAGCGACGGTGGCCCGCTCGTCGGCGCGACGAGCGCGTCGAGCCTGTGCTTCTGCATCGTCTTGTCGATCCCTTCCTTGCGCGAGAGGAGCAGATCTTTCTCGAGAGCGTCGCGATAGGCCTTCTCGGTGAGAGGTCCCTTCACCTCCGCCTTCACGAAGAGCTCCTGGCCGAAGTAGGGCATCTCCCTGTCCCGGTTCTTCTCGTTGAACTCGATCAGGTCCTTCAGCGTGCGGACGCGCGCCCCGGGCAGCGCCGCCAGGTAACGGTTCAGGTCGGCCTTGAACTCGTAGAGCAGGACCTCCAGCTCCGACTTCTCGAAGGCGTCGGCGTTCTCGACGTCGGCCGGGTCCACGATGACGGCGCCGAGCTTCTTCATGTCGGCGATCGCGGCCTCGACGAGGCGGTCGGCCGGGGCGCTCTGGCCGAAGAAGACCTTGCGCGGGACGCCGATGCGGGCGCCTTGGAGTCCTTTGGGGTCGAGAGCCTTCGTGAAGTCGCGCGCGGCGCGGGCCGTGCTCTCCTTCGTGGCGGTGTCCGCCGGGTCGGTCCCGGAGATCGCCGCGAGGAGGATGGCCGCGTCGGCCACGGTCCGGCACATAGGGCCGGGCGTGTCCTGGCTGTGGGCGATCGGGACGATCCCGGACCGGCTGGCGAAGCCGAGCGTCGGCTTGATGCCCACGAGCGAGCAGTTGTTCGAGGGCGAGACGACCGAGCCGTCAGTCTCCGTGCCGATCGATGCCGCGCAGAGGTTCGCCGCCGTGGCCGCGCCGGAGCCGGAGCTGGAGCCCGAGGGGTTCCGGTCGAGGGCATAGGGGTTGCGACACTGTCCGCCGCGTCCGCTCCAGCCCGAGGAGGAATGGGTCGAGCGGAAGTTGGCCCACTCCGAGAGGTTCGTTTTCCCGAGCAGGACGGCCCCGGCCTCCCGCAGCATCTTCGCGACGAAGGAGTCGGAAGAGGGGATCGAGCCCTCGAGCGCGAGCGACCCGGCCGTCGTCGTCATGCGATCGGCCGTGCCGATGTTGTCCTTGACGAGGATCGGAATCCCGTGGAGAAGGCCGCGCACACGCCCGGCCTTCCTCTCGCCGTCGAGCTTCCCGGCGATCGCCACGGCTTCCGGGTTGACCTCCAGGACGGAGCGAAGCTCGGGTCCGCGCCTATCCAGCGCCTCGATCCGCGCGATGTATTTTTCCGCCAGCGACCGCGCGGTCTCTTCACCCGAGACCATCTTCCTCTGGAGGTCCTCGATCGTCGCCTCGGCGAGCTCGAAAGAGTCCCGTCGCAAAACTTGCGGCGGCGAAGCGGCGGAACTCGTGCCCGGGCTCACGCCCGCGAACGCGAGCGCACTGCCGGCAGCGCCGTAGCGGAAGAGCGTCCTGCGGTCGAGGGATCCGAGCGCGCGCCGGGAGTCTCTTTTCATTCGTTCCTCCATTCCCGGGTTAATCGGCTTCTAAGTATGGCCCAACCGCTCGCGGCGGAAAGGTTTGTCACTCGCGCGCCCGCGGAGACGTCCGCCCGCGCGCGCTGCCGGCAACCGGATTGCTGTTTTGAAGGGATGAAGGAAGCAACGCGATACCCCGCATCGGCGCGGCCGGCACGCGTTGCGCCTCGACGGAGCATTCCGAAGGAGGTCCTATGAAGAAGCTCCTGGCGATCCTGGTCTTACTCCTCGTGGCCGCCGGGTACACGGCGTGCGGCGGCAGCGGGTACTCCTCCTCTGGACCCACGGCGCCCACCTACATGACGCCGACCCCGGGAAGCGGCCCGATGCCCACGCCGACTCCGGGAGGCGGGTATTGACTCTCCACTAGAATATGTCGAATCTGACATACTTTGCCTGGCTGTCAGCTGTGAGCTGTGAGTCCGCTCACCACCCGAAGGCGTAGCGCTCGCGGCGCGGGTCGGCGCCGCCGCGCAGGGTGCCGGTGCGCGGGTTGACGCCGACGGCGACGACGCCGGTCGGCATGCCGTAGGGGCCGAGCACATGGAGCTTGTGGCCACGGCGCTTCAACTCCTCGAGCGTCGCGGCGGGGAACCGGCTCTCGATCTCCAGGACGCCGGGTTCGCTCCTGTGGTCGTCGAAGGAGCTGAAGGGGTGGAGGGAATTGATCCGCGGCGCCTCGATCGCCTCCTGGAGGCCCATCCGGAAGACGATCAGATTCAACAGGACATTGGCGATCTGCTGGTCCTGGCTGTCGCCGCCGGGCGTGGAGATGGCGAGGAAAGGCTTCCCGTCTTCGAGCAGGATCGTCGGTGTCAGGGTCGTGCGCGGGCGTTTGCCGCCCTCGAGCACGTTGGGGCTCGCCGGATCAAGATCGAAGACCTGCATGCGGTTGGAGAGCGGGACGCCGGTATCGCCGGCGATGAAGGCGCCGCCGAGAAGCCAGCCACTGCTGGGAGTCGCGGAGAAGAGGTTTCCGTCTTTGTCCACGGCGTCCACGCAGGTCGTGTCGCCCGGCTCCGAGTGCGGCGCCTCTCCCTGCGAATGCGGGACGTAGCGCCGCGCCGGCGCCTTGACGTCCGGGTCGAACGCGAAGGGATCGCCCGGACGGTGCTCGAGGAACGCCCGGGCGCCGATCAGGCGGCGCCTCGCCGCGGCGTATTCCGGCGAGAGTAAGCCGCGCACCGGCACTTTCGCGAAGTCGGGGTCGCCATAGTAGGCGTTGCGGTCGTCGTAGGCGAGCTTGATCGCCTCGTGCACCGTGTGGACGAAGTCGGCCGAATCGTGTCCCATCGCGGCGAGATCGAAACCCGCGAGGATGTTCAGGGTCTGCAGGAGCACCGGGCCCTGATCCCAGAAACCCGCTTTGAAGACCTCGAACCCGTGGAACGTCGTCCGAACCGGTTCCTCGATTCTCCCGTGGTAGCCGGCGAGGTCCGCGTAATCGAGGACGCCGCCCGCCGCGCGGTCGGCCTCGGCAATGCGGCGGGCGATCGCTCCTTTGTAGAAGGCGTCGCGTCCTGCCTGGATGGCGGCCTTGCGGTCGTGCGTCTTTTCGTACTCCGCGTGTTCGGCTCGGACGATCTCGCGCAGGGTCTTCGCGAGGTTCGGCTGGCGGAAGATCTCGCCCACCTCCGGCACGCGCCCGTCGGGGTAGTAGGTCTTCTTCGACCACTCCCAGCGCTCCGTCGCTTTTCTCTCGCGGATGAGGTAGTCGCGCAGGAACGCGTACATGGGAAAGCCGTCCGCGAAGCCGATGGCCGGGGCCATGACCTGCTCGAGACGCATCGTCCCGAACTCGGCGAGCGCGATCGCCAGGGTGTCCATTACCGCGGGAACCGTCGCCGCGAGCGGCCCGTTCGCGTCCACCTTCCCCTTCGCCTGGAAGAGATTCGGCGTCGCAGCCTTCGGCGCCGGCCCCTGGCCGTTGACGACGACCACCCTCTTCGTCCTCGCGTCGTAGATCATCAGCGGACACTCGCCGCCGAAGCCGAAGTGGGAGATCTCGACGACCGAGGCCGCGAAGGCGGCCGCCACGCCCGCGTCCACGGCGTTGCCGCCGTGCTCGAGCATCTGGATGCCCGCGGCGACCGAGAAGTTCCTCCCTCCGGCGACGATGCCGTGCGAGCCCGTGATCTCGGGCCGCATCGTCTCGGCGGACGGCTTGACCTGGGTCGGCTCCCGCGGCGCGAGCGCAGCCAGGAGAAAGAGGAGGGAAGCGGCCGGCACGGCGAAGACTTCGACGCTCGTCATCGATCAACTCCTCCTGAATCGCGCCGATTCTAGCCCGCCCGATTCGCCGATATACTCGCGCCACCGAATGCGTCGAGCCTGGATTCTCGCGGCGGTCCTCGCGGGAGGATGCACCACGGCGCCCTTTCAGCCGATCGTGGTGGACCTGTCCAAGCAGACCCCCACGCCGACTCCGTCGACAGAGCCGGCGGCGAACCCCACGCCGCGGCCGGCGGCAAGCCCCACACCCACTCCCGTGTTCGTTCCTCAAGCCGCGCCGCCGACTCTCGCGCCGGCGCCGGTCCCGACGCGCCCCGCGGCCGTCGAGGGAGTGGCGCCTGCTCCGGCCCCGCCGGCGGCCGCCGGAAGCGCGGAAGAGGTTCGCACCGAGGCCGACGAATACACGCGCTATGAGCTCCTCGCTCCGGAGACGGGGGAGTTCCACATCCTCTACGAGGTCACGGCGGTCGCGCCGGGCGCGACGGTCTTCTTCAACCCGATCCGAAAGGGCAGCGTCGCCTCCGGCGAGCGGGTCACCGACAGGATGACGGGGGAAACCCTGCGGTTCGAGGTCGTCTCCGGCGAGGAGGCGCGCCGCACCGGCCTCCCGCGCGCCGATCCCGGCACCGACTACATCCGCATCCATCTGCCGCGTCCGGTGCCGCCCGGCGGCGGCGAGGTACGCCTGCTGATCGAGAAGACCTACAGAGACCCGAAGAGCTATTTTCGCGAGGGGGACGTGGCCGTCTTCTCGCGCTCTCTCGGCATCCGGCGCAATTCGGTCGTGCTGCCGGCTGGATACGAGCTTCTCTCCTGCAACGTTCCGTCCCAGGTGCTCTCGGAACCGAACGGGCGCATCGCGATCGCCTTCTGGAACCCGGGGCCGGCCGCCGCCCCGTTGAGGCTCACGGCGAGAAGGCTCTCTCCTTGAGACGGCTCGCGGTCCTCCTCGTCCTCGTCTTCGTTGCTGCGGCCGCGTCCGGGCAGGAGCGCCGCGAGAACCGCCTGACCGAGCGGGCCCACCAGGACCGCGACATCGTCTATTTCCTCGAGCAGCCCGAGACGCACTCCTTCGACCTCCACCACGACTACACCGAGTCCCGGCCCGGCATGGACAGGTATGTCAACGTCGTCCGCAAGGGGAGCCGCGCGTCAAAGCCCTCGGCGGTGATCCTCGACACGGGAGAGAAGCTCACGGCCGAGACCCTGCGCGGGGAGGCGATCCGCGCCGCCAGGCTCGACATCGGAGGACCAGTCGAGGCCGATTCCGAAGTCGTCCTCATCCGCTTTCCGGCGGTCCGCGAAGGGCGCTCGATCCGCCTGCGGATCTCCGAGACCTACACCGACGAGAAGAGCTATCGCGTGGAGGGGGGCGAGCTCGTCTTCGACAGGACCTTCGGCCGCCCGCACAACGCGGTCGTCCTCCCGGCCGGGTGGTACCTGACCGCCTGCGCCATCCCTGCCACGGTCTCGACGATGCCCGACGGCCGCATCCGTCTCGACTTCGTCAACCCACGTCCCGACGAGATCGCGGTTCTGATCAAGGCGAAGAGGAGGAGAAGTCCTTAGTCCTTGGTCCCTAGTCCCTAGTCGAATGACCAAGGACCAAGGACTACGGACCAAGGACTAAACCAGACCATGGAGTACGTCCGTCTCGGAAAATCGGGTCTCAAGGTCTCCCGGATCTGCCTCGGCATGATGTCCTACGGCACCCCGGCGTGGCGGCCTTGGGTGCTCGACGAGGAGGCGAGCCGGCCCTTCGTTCGCCGCGCCCTGGAACTCGGCATCAACTTTTTCGACACGGCCGATATGTACTCAGACGGCGTGAGCGAGGAGGTCCTCGGCCGTGCGATCCGGGACTTCGCCCGGCGGAACGAGGTCGTCATCGCCACGAAGGTCTTCTATCCGACGGGTTCCAGGCCCAACGACCGCGGCCTTTCGCGCAAGCACATCCTCGACGCGATCGACGCCTCCTTGAGGCGCCTCGGAATGGACTACGTGGACCTCTACCAGATCCACCGCTACGACGCGGAGACGCCGATCGAAGAGACGCTCGACGCTCTGAACGCCGTGGTCGTCTCGGGCAAGGCGCGGTACATCGGGGCGTCGAGCATGTTCGCCTGGCAGTTCGCGCAGGCGCTCGCGACGTCGGACCGGCGCGGCTGGGCGCGTTTCGTCTCGATGCAGAACCACTACAACCTCGCCTACCGCGAGGAGGAGCGGGAGATGCTGCCGCTCTGCCGCGCCGAAGAGATTGGCGTCATTCCCTGGAGCCCGCTCGCGCGGGGGCTGCTCGCGGGCAAACGCGGTCCGGGACTCAAGGGAGACACGGCGCGAGCCAACGCCGATCAGTACTCGCGCCAGCTCTACGACGACTCCGATCTCGGCGTGGCCGGGCGCGTGGTCGAGACCGCGCGTCGGCAAGGCCTGCCGCCCGCGCGGATCGCGCTCGCCTGGCTCCTCGCCCGGCCGGGAGTCACGGCTCCCATCGTCGGCGCGACGCGCCTCGAGCACCTGGAAGACGCCGTCGCCTCCCTCGGCGTCTCGCTCACCGGGGAAGAGTGCCGCTTCCTCGAAGAGCCCTACCGTCCCCACCCCGTTCGCGGAATCGAGTAGTTACTCCTTTCCTGTCATCCTGAGCGCAGCGAAGGATCTGCTCTTCTCGTCGAGCTTTTCTTTGGCCGCCAGGGCGACGGGCCGCTCTGGCACGTACCGGAACTGAAGCCAGGGCGGAGAACCTCCAGGGCCGATTCGCGTATCTGGGATCAGGAAGGGG
>JAWOLE010000443.1:0-4398 GCA_033853815.1 Thermoanaerobaculia bacterium | reverse complement strand
TTGGCATCCTGGACCTCGCCGACGACTTCGGGCAACAGGGCCGAGCGCGCCTGGCCGCTCCTCGCACGCGAGGCCTCCACCTGCTCGGCCGCGATCCGGGCGGCCGTGCCGTCCGAGAGGGCCCGCGTGACCGCGTCGCGCAGCGAAAGCTTGAGCGGCTCGGCCCCCCCGGCGGCGAGCGGCACGAGGAACCCGATCCAGGCGAGCCAGGCCACGCTGCGGGAAACCCGATTCTCCGATCGACTATTGCCGGTGCCTTCGGTCTTGACCATTTCGCTCTCCTCGCAGGGGATGATCCAAGATTGGTGCCGGGGACGCTACCGCCTTCAGGGGCGGGGCGCCCGAGGCGGATGCATCACGCCGGAGTTCCGGCAAGACGTTATCTTTTGCCCGTGGGCGATCTGTCGGAGTTCCCGCTCAAGACACGCCTCTTCCTCAAGACGTACCCGTGGCGGCGCATCGATCCGGTGCCCTGGACTCCGCTGGCGAAGCCTCTGTCGGAGTGCCGGGTCGCGCTCCTTTCGAGCGCCGGCTTCGTGGCTCCCGACCAGGAGCCGTTCGACGAGACCAGGCGCGCCGGGGACCCGAGTT
Organism: Thermoanaerobaculia bacterium; assembly: GCA_033853815.1. Classification (GTDB taxonomy): domain Bacteria; phylum Acidobacteriota; class Thermoanaerobaculia; order UBA5066; family Gp7-AA6; genus JAWOLE01. The sequence goes on along the minus strand of JAWOLE010000443.1, from coordinate 3,807 downwards.
TCCGCGAGATTCCGTCCGACGTGGACGTCGCGACTCTCCGGGACACCCACCGCAGCCAGTCCTTCGACCATTCCGGGATACGGCGCGACCCGAACCTGGCCTTCCCCATCGATCGTCTGCGCGAGCTCGCGCAGGCCGGCCGCATCGGAGAAGTCAGCCGGCGCCACATCTCCTTCATGGGATCTCTGACCGCGACCGGAGCCTTCGTCCGCGACACGGCGCCGGCGGCGGCGAAGATTCTTGTCGAGGACCGCGTGGACGTCGCGCTCCTCGTGCCCGTGTGACCGATGTGCAGTCAGGCCGTGAGCCTGATGGCGGCGGAACTGGAACGGCGCGGGATCGCGACGGTGGCCATCGTCCTGCTGCGGGAGGTGGCTGAGAAGGTCCGGCCGCCGCGCGCCCTCTTCGTTCCCTTCCGCCACGGGTTTCCGCTCGATGCGCCCGGCGATCCCGAGCGGCAGCGCGCTGTGCTCGAGGCGATGTTGCGGATGCTGGAGGACCCCGGCCTCACGGCTCCGGCTCTCGCCGACTTCCCGCGCCGTTAGCGGCGACTCGGGAGCGTTCCTCTCAGCGCTCCGGCAGCACGCCGTCGACCAGTTCGGGAGGAACGACCGACCGGAAACGAACGAGCGTCCGCAGACCGCCGGCGGATTCGGCCTCGATCCCTTCTTCCGCGCCGTCCGGAGCCTCGTTCAGCCGGAGCCGGATTGGCGCGGCGATCCGGTGCGTCCACTCGGCATCGCGAGGGCCGGCGATCATCTCGATGCCGCGCGTCTGCCCGCCGTACAGCTCCGCGCTCACTCCCGAGAGGGGAACCTCGCGAACGAGCTCGCGCATGGACCCGCCGGGGCCGCGTTCCTCGACCGTCACGAGCCAGCCCGCATGGGCCCGGCTGAACTCGTCCAGGAACCGCGGCCACTCTTCGCGTGGAATCTCCCGGGCGCTCATGGAGCCGAGCCCGGATTATTGACGGTCTGCCGCCCGAAAGACAACCGCCGCGGCGGAGAGCATTTCTCCCGCTGCTCGGAAGGGCGGACCGCGGCCGGAAGCAGGCGCGATCCTGTTCAGGACGCCTGTTTTTGCAGCCGAATCGCTCCCTGGCCGCCCGCCGGCCCTTCGCCATGCGCGTTTTCGAGCAGATCGCGGACCTCCTCGTCGGTCGTCTGGGAAAAGTCGTCGTACCAGCTGCCGACCGCCCAGAGGGGCTCCGGCGTCTCCGCGCAGACGACCTCGTCCGCGACCTCCCGCAGCCGGGCGCAGACATCGGCCGCTCCCACGGGGACCGCGGCGACGATTCGCTCCGGCGAGAGTTTCGCCAGAGCGACGGCCGCGGCCCGCATGGAAGCCCCGGTCGCCAGGCCGTCGTCGGCCAGTATCACCGTGCGGCCGGCGACCGGGAGCGGCGGCCGCGTTCCCCGGTACGCTCGCTCCCGCCGCTCGAGCTCCTCCTGCTCCTTCGCGGCGACCGCGTCCACCGTCGCGGCGGAAACGCCCAGACGGGCGAGGAGATCCTCGTTGAAGACCCTCACGCCGCCGCTCGCGAGCGCCCCCATCGCGAGCTCTTCCTGTCCGGGCACGCCGAGCTTGCGCACGAGGAACACGTCGAGGGGAGCGTTTAGCGCCCGGGCGATCTCGAACCCGACGGGGACGCCTCCGCGGGCGAGCGCGAGCACGACGACGTCGTCCCGATCGGCATAGCGCGCAAGCTCCCGGCCGAGCCGGCGTCCTGCCTCGGCGCGGTCTCGAAAGCGCACTCGGGAGCTCTCCTCTCTCACCGGTCGGGCGCCGTTGGGGTCACGCGGGGGGGAATGGGCGCCGGCTCACGATGGAAGACGACAGCGTCGGCTCGGAGAGCTCCCGGACGACCTCGGCCGTCTTCCGCTTCGGGACGTGCAGCGCAACGTCGGCCTGGGAGACGATGCCGCAGCAGCGGTCGAACTCGTCCACTACGATCAGGCGCCGGACGCGGTTTTCTTCCATCGCTCGGATGCACTCGTCCAGGCCCTGATCGTCGCGGACGGTCACGCAGGGGCTCGTCATGCAGTCGCGGGCCGTCAGGTCGAGGGCGTTCGCTCCTTTGGCGATCGCGCGGCAGGCGATGTCGCGGTCCGTCACGATCCCCAGAGGCCGCATGCTCTCGTGGCTTTCCACCACGGGCACGGCTCCGCAGTCGTGATCGACGAACATCTCCGCCACCGCGCGCAGTGTGGTGTCGGGCGTGCAGCAGGCGGGATCGCGTGTCATGACATGTTTGACCTTCATGGATCACCTCCGAGATTTGGCTAACAGGGATAGGGCCTGCAACCGAGGTGCCAGATCTGAAACAGGCGCCCCGGATCCGTCGCCGTCCCCCTCGTCGGCACGCGGCGGCCACGCCGCAAACGTGAAGGACGGGCCGCCGCTCTAGTCACTCGGGCACAGGGACAGCAGATCTCAGTCACCACCGTGGTGTGCGCCCTCGGACAAGGCCTCCTCCGGAAACGCCGCCGGCTCCGGGGCTGGCACCGTGGCTCAAGTCCGCGTGTCAGCCCCGGCGGCGGGGCGCCTCCCGGAGGAGGCATGAGCGAAGGAGCAAGGCATTGTGGATCGTTCGCCTCGTCATCCCTGCGACTGAGCGACTAGCGACGGCCCGGTTCTGTCTTTGGCGGCCGGGCCGGAGCGCGCCGACGAGGGAGGCGGCCCGACGCCAGGGCGGCTCGAAGCGAGAAAATTCAGATTAAAACATCACCAGCGAATTCAGTCTTCCTTCTGCTGGCGCTTCTTCATCATCTCTTCGAGTTTCTTGCGCTGCTCGGGAGGAAGCTTTTCGATCGACTCCCTCATGGACTTCTCCTGCTCGGGAGTCATCCCCGGGGACGCGGAGGTCGCCTTCTTGTAGCCGGGAGGAATTTCGAAGAGCGAGGCGGGCACGGGCTTCTTCTCGAACCGGACGAGCTCGAGCGACGTCGTCGGCCGGGGATCCGAGGCCCTGTTCCAGATGAGCCAGCGAATGGGGAAGCCTTCCAGGCCGTTGTCGTGGAGGGCCTTGAGCAGGGCGTTCGAGCGCTCGCGGCGTCCCTGCGCGGCCAGCCACGCGGAGGAGCGGGAGATTTCCTGGGTGACGCAGATCTCCGCCTTCTTGCCGTCTGAGGAGGTCACGACGGCCTTCTCGCAGGAGACGCCGCCGACCGAGTCGCGCCCGAGTTTCTTGACGGTGTAGGTCACCTGCGGGGCCGCGGGCTTCTCTTCGCGAAGCGGCTTCAAGTCGGTGATCGTGTAGGTCTTGCGGCGGTCGTCGATGTTGATCACGCGGTCCGGCTCGGAAAGCTTCTGGATCGTGATCATGCGGTAGGTCGACGGCATCTCTTCCTTCGGCGCCCCCTTTTCCCGGCGGAATCCGCTCGTATCCATCTCCCATTCCACGCGCGAGGCTCCCCGGGTGATGTAGACCTTGCCCGCGCTGGTGATCGACTTTCCGGGTCCGGCCTCGGTGGTTCCCTTGAATTCGGCGACCCCTTCGCTCTGGGCGAGAGCGGGGGCCGAGAGAGCGAGCAGGAGAACGGTTGCGGGAACGGATTTCATGAGATCCCTCCGAACAAGAGGATGAGAATTATGACGCGACACGTCGAAACCCTCTTTTTGAAACTCTCGGCTGCCGTTCGCGGAAGCGAACGCCTGCGGCCGAAAGTCCGGGGCGGGATTCTACCGGGCCTTCCAGGCGAGCAGGTTCGCGAAGAGGCGATAGCCCCCGGGCACTCCCGCGGGAAGCTGCCGGAAGAAGGCGAGGCCGGTGTAGACGTAGTGGCCCTTGCCGATGGTCGCCGCCAG
>JAWOLE010000442.1:0-9447 GCA_033853815.1 Thermoanaerobaculia bacterium | reverse complement strand
CCGAGCGTCAGCGCCACCGAGGCCAGGGCGATCGCGGCGAGCACCAGCAGGTTCACGTAGATCGGTTCCGGCGTGACGCGGAGGCCGTGGAACGCCCACTCGAGCACCCCGACGGCGTAGTAGACGGGCGAGGCGTGCGCGATCTTCCAGATCAGCTCGCCGTCGAACCGCGTGGGCTCGAGCGCTCCGCTGTCGACGTAGAACGGCATCGCCAGTCCGAAAAGCAGGGGCACGGCCGCGAGCGTCCGTTTGAGGAGCGCGCCGAGCCAGGCGCCCAGGCACGTGAAGATCGCGATGCAGACCAGGAGCGTGAAGGCCGTGGTCCATGGCGCGACCGGCACCACGCCGTAGACGATCACGATCGCCGTGACCGTGACGGCGAGCGCCGCTGCGGCGACGGCCCCCGCCACGGCGAGTTTGCCCGCAAGCGTCACCGCCTGGGGCGCCGGCGAGAGGCGCAGGAGCTTGACGGTTCCGTGCTCGAATTCGCGGGCGACGGCCATCGCGCCGAGGATTCCGGCAATCACCATCGCGTCGAGCGCGAGGGCGCTGACGACGAGGTAGGGGATGTACCCCGTGTCGTGGGGAACGACGTCGTGCTCGACCATCTGCACGCGGAGGCCTGGAAACCTGTGATGCCGTCCGAAGGCGACGATGGCCGCCGGGAGCGCCCGCTGGACGTCGTTGGTGAGGTCAACGTTGACGTTGTCGATGCGGACGTCGAGCGCCACGGTGGTGCCGTTCTCGACGTCCGCGCTGAAGCCCGCCGGAATTGTGATGATCCCGACGAGCCGGCCGGAAAGCAGAGCCTTGTGCGCCTCTTCGGCGCTCATCGACTTCAACGCGAAGGAGTGATGCGCTCCGTTCATCGCGTCCACGAGACGTTTGGCGTAGGGCCCGCCGTCCTTGTCGATCAGCGCCACGGGCGCGTACGCCCCGGTCAGCCCGAAGAGGCTCACCATCGCGAGAAAGCTCACGGCCGCCAGGGCCGTCAGCGCCACGAACGCGCGGTTGCCGCGCAGCTGGGCCAGCTCGAGCGCGGCGCTGGCCGCAAAGACCCGTGGCGCGCTCACGGCGTCGCGCCGCCCGCCGTCAGGGCGCGGAAGACCTCGGCGAGATCGGGCGAGCGGGTGCGGAAGCCCTCGATGGGGGATATCGCGCGCGCTTCGCGCAGGATGTCTTCCGGGCCCACGTTTGCGGCGAGATAGACCCGGAGGCCGAAGTCCACGATCTCGGCGCGGAGCACGCCGCGATGGCTGCGGAACCGCTCGTAGAGCTTGCGGGCGCCCTGTTCCCAGCACTCGAGCTCGAGGCATCTCCCGGTGCGCTCCTCGAGCGCGGCCGGCGTGTCCTCGGCGATCAGCCGCCCGTCGCGCAGGATGGCGACGCGGTCGCACAGCGCTTCGGCCTCGTCGAGATAGTTCGTGGTCAGGACGACCGTACGGCCGCCGGCCCGCAGCGACCGCACGTGCGCCCAGATCTGGTGCCGGGCCTCGACGTCGACGCCCACCGTCGGCTCGTCGAGGATGAGCAGGGGCGGGTCGTGGAGGAGGGCGCGGGCGATGGCCAGCCGGCGCTTCATCCCTCCCGAGAATCCTCGCACGGGGTCGTTTGCCCGCGAGCGCAGACCCACCAGCTCCAGGACCTCGGTGATCCGGGCGTCCGGGCGGTGGATGCCGTAGAGCGCCGCCGCGAAACGCAGGTTCTGCACCGGCGTCACCTCGTCGTAGAGCGCGGTTTCCTGAGGGAGCACGCCGATCCGGGACCGGAGCGCCCCGGCATTCGTTTTCACGTCCAGGCCAAGCACCCGCACCGTGCCCTGGTCGGGGCGGATCAGGCCGCAGATGACGTCGATGAGCGTCGTCTTTCCGGCCCCGTTGGGTCCGACGACGCCGACCACCGTTCCCTGCAGGACGCGCAAGGACACATCGTCCAGCGCCCGAACGCGGCCAAAACTGCAGGACACGCCGGAGACCTCGACAGCCGCCGTCGGCTCGGGCGACGTCGAGTCGGAGACGAAAGCCTCCTCAGGCTTCAACTGCGGCTTCATATCTTAAGGATGCGATTCGGACCGGTCAGTGTACACGATTGGCACTGTTTCTGCATGTCTTGGAGACCGTTGAAGTAAGGCCAAAGACACGATGAGGAGGAGGTTCCAATGAGGAAGATTTTCGGGCTTGCGGCGATCCTTATGTTGAGTGCGGCGTTCTCCCTGGCGGCAGAGAAGACCCTGTCGGGCAAGATCAGCGACAGCAACTGCGGCCGATCCCACAAGTCGGCCATCGAGCATTCCGGCAAGAAAATGACCGACCATGACTGCGTGCTCGCCTGCGTCAAGGGTGGCGCCAAGTACGTCTTCGTCTCCGGCAGCAAGATCTACAACATCCAGAACCAGGACTACGCCGGCCTCGAGGAGCATGCCGGACACAGTGTCCGGCTGACCGGCGACATGACCGACGACACGATCACGGTCACCAAGATCGCGATGACGACCAAGGCCTCGCCCAAGAAAGCCTCGCCCAAGAAAGCCTCGACCAAGGAAGAGAGCAAGAAGTCCTCTTACTGAAATCGTCGAACGAGGATTCCCGGAAGCCCCGGCCGCCGCGCCGGGGCTTTTCGTTATTCCGCGGCGGACGCGAGCAGAGCGGCGGGCAGCTCTCCCGTCAGTTCCAGGAGCCTCGCGCGCGCGGCGAGGAGGCCCTGGCTCGCCTGACCCAGGTCGTCCTCGGCCCTGGCGACCACGATCTCGGCGCGGTCCCGGGCGTCGGGTTCGGAGCGCCCCTCGTTGGCGAGCGCCTCGACGGCTCGCAGACTTTCCCGGGCGACCGCGAGCGCGCGCGTCGCGAGCTGGAGTTCGCCTCGCGCGTGCTCCAGATCCGCCTCCGCGCGCCGGACGGCGAGCTCGAGATCCCGCTCGCGCGCCCGCCGGTCCGCCTGGGCCCGGTCCAGGCGGGCCTGCGCGGCCGTCTGCCCGTGGCCGAGCCGCCCCGCCGTCCAGAGCGGAACGGCGACCGAGACGCCGACGGCCCAATCGTTCGATTTGAATTTGACGAAGTACTGATCGAAGTTGTTGTAGTTGGCGAGGAGCATGTACTGGCCCTCGGCCTGCACGGTCGGCAGCCAGGCGTGTTTCTGCAGCGAGGCCGCCCGCTCGAGGGCGCCGGCCTGGCGGTCCAGGGCCGCCAGCTGCGGATCGGCCGCGCGCGCGGCGGCGAGGTTGTCGCCTGGGGCCCGATCGGGAAGGGCGGTCAGCGGGTCTTCGGCGACGTCCACGGACTCGTCCCGGGGCCTGTCGATCAGCCAGGCGAGCTCTCTGCGATCGAGCTCGCTCTCCGCCTCGCGGTCGGCGAGGGCCTGCTTGGCACGCTCGACCTCGAGGCCCGCCCGGGCCACGTCGAGGTCGGTCAAGCGCCCCTCACGGACGAGCGCCGCCGCGCGGCGCTCGATCGCCTCGCGCGACTCCAGCTCCCGCCGGACGCTGGCGATCCGGCGGCGATCCTCCCAGTTGCGCCCGTAGGACAGAACGAGAGCGCGCGCTGCCGCCGAACGCGAAAGAGCGGAAGCGCCTTCCAACGCCTCGGCGCGGGCCCGCGCCACGAGGGTCTCCGCCCGGACGGCAGGATCGTAGAGGGTCTGGTGTAACTCGACGCCGAAGATCGACGGGACGCGTCCCGCGACGGCCACGGGGAGACCGCTCGAGTAGCCGGGGGTCGTGGTCGCGAAGGCCTGCGGCCCGAGTCCAGCCGCGGCGGCCCGGGCAGACGCATCCGCCTCCGCCGCGTCCGCCCTGGCCGAGGCCGCCTCGGGCGCGCGAGCGAGCGCCAGCTCCGCGGCGTGCCTGAGCGTCAGCGCGGTTGCGGGCTCGGTTTGCCCCCGTCCCGGGGCCGCGAGGACCCAGGAGAAAGCGGCGAAGAGGAGCGTGGGCACATCTCTATTCATAGCGAAGGGCCTCCGTCGGGTTGAGGTTGGCGGCGCGGTACGCCGGCACGACTCCGAAGACGAGGGTGACGCCGCAGGAGAAGAGAAAGGCGAGGACCGCCGAGAGGAAAGACACCCGAATCGAAACGTTACGGACGAACAGGCGCGCGGCGATCGGAAGGCCCAGGCCGACCACGACGCCGATCAGGGCGCCGATCGCTCCGAGCATCAGGGCTTCGAGGAGGAACTGGCGGAGGATGTCGCGCCGCCGGGCTCCCACGGACATCCGCACGCCGATCTCCCGCGTACGCTGCTCGACCGAGGCGAGCAGGATGTTCATGATCCCCACGCCGCCGACCACGACCGACACCGCCGCCGCCGCGATGAACGCGGCGATCAGTCCGAAGGAGATCGTCCGCGCCACCCGGATGACGGTCGTCATCGTCTTGACGTCGAAGACGGACCCCTGGTGGTGGCGGTCCCGCAGAATCTCCTGGACGGCGGCGGCGGCGCGGGGAATCTCGGAGAACTCCCGCACTTCGGCAAAGACCGTGTCCACACGGCGCGTGGGCGTGAAGAACCAGGAGACCGTCACCGGGATGAAGATCGTGTATGGCGTGACCTCTCCCTGTCCCATCGTGTCCACGGGCTGGTCGAACTCGCCGATGACCTGGAAGGTCATGCCGAGGGTCCGCAGGGTCTTCTCGCCCTCTCCCACGCCTTCGTTGCCGAACAGTTCGCTGTACAGCGTATGGCTGACGACGCAGACCTTCGCGCGCCCCTCGACGTCGTCGTCGTCCAGGAATCGCCCGTTGAGGATCCTCAGGTTCTTGTGGACCGCCGGATAGTTGGCCGTCGTCCCGAGGACCGCGAGGTCGAGGGCGCGCGAGAGGACCGAGACCGTACCGTGCAGCTCGACGAGGGGCATGACTCCGGAGAACAGGTCGCGCCGCGCCGCGATGGCGCGCACGTCGCCGTCGGTGATCTGGTCCTCCGTCGTGCGCGAGACGCCGGAGGTGACGGTGCCTTCGTAGCTCGCCCAGACCAGATGCGACCCGACCCCCTCGATCTGGGACATCACGAAGGTGCGGCCCGTCAGCCCGAGCGTGACGATGATGATGATCGCGGAGGTCCCGACCACGAGCCCCGCCAGCGTCAGCGCCGTCTGGACCGGATGGGTCCGGAACCGGTGGACGGCAGTCTCGAAAGTCTCCGGAGTGAACATCAGGACTTCGACTTCGGCGTCGTGACGCGCTGGCCGTCGGACAGCGGGACGGCTTCGGGCAGGATCACGACATCGTTTTCCTGGAGCCCGTTGGTGATCTCGACGTCGTTGGTGCCGACGAGGCCGATAGAGACCTCCCGGCGGCGCGCGCGGCCGTCCTCCAGCCGGTAGACGAAGCGCCGGTTGCCGTCGCGGAACAGGGCCGCCCGGGAGATCGTGAGCGCGCCGCGCTTCTCGCTGGTGACGATCTCGACGTTGACCGACGCGTTGGGAGGAAGGGACAATTTGCTGTCAGCGATTTCTCCCAGGACTTCGCCCACTTGCCGCCCGGACACCTCCCGGACGCCCGGCGACACGGCGAGAACCTGGCCCTCCCATCGCCTTTCGGGCAGGCCGTCGAACGTCACGACCAGACGCTGGCCGACGGCGACGCGGGGAAGGTCCGGCTGGTCCACGCGGGCCCGCACCCGCAGGTGCTCCGGTTCGGCAACGCCCGCGACGACCTCGCCCGCCTGCACGGTCATGCCGACCTTTGGCGGCAGGCCGTAAACGACGCCGTCGGCCGGGGCCAGCACCTTGAGCGCGGCCACCCGCCGCTCGAGCTCCCGGGCTGAGGCCTCCGCGAGCTCGACCCGCGACTGGGCGGAGCCCTTCCCGGCGAGTGAATCCCGGCGGGCCTGCGCGGCGCGCAGGCGATCGGCCGACTGCCGATAGGCGAGCTCGTCCGAGTCATACGTCGCCCGCGAAATCGCGGATTCTTTCAGGAGACGCGCGTCGGCCTCGAAGACTTCCTTCGCGTGCGCGGCTTCGCTTCTGGCCTGCGCGAGTTCGGCTTCGGCGCGGGTTTTCTCCTCGGCGAGCTGCAGGGCCGTGCCCCTGGCCGTGAGGGCGGACTGCGCGGTCTCCGGGTTCTCGAGGACGACGAGAAGCTGTCCTTTTTTCACGCGATCGCCGTCGCGGGCGGGCACCGCGGCCACCAGGGCGGCCTCGGGGGCGCGCAGCTCCCCTCCCGGCGGGGGCTCGAGGCTGCCGTCGCAGAGGATGGGAACGATGAGGTCCTTGCGAGCGGCGCGGGTTGTCGAGACCGGCACGCCGGCCGGGCCGCGGAACGCGACGATCGCGAGCACGACCGCCAGGACCGCCGCCGTCGGGAGGGCCCAGCGCCAGGGGATCTGGAACCCTTCCTCCTCGGCCATGGGCTACTCGCTCCCTGAACGGCGGAGCATGCGGATCTCCTCTGCGGCGTCGGCGCCTCCCTCGTAGTAATCGAGGCCCGAATGGTCGAGCACCTCCTCGCCGACGAGAATGCGCAGCGTATTGGCGAGCTTCAGGTGCTGGATGAAGAGATCGTGCTCCGGTTTCAGGTCCGGCCGCGACATGGGGGACTTGAAGTAGAAGGAGAGCCACTCCTGGATGCCGGACAGGCCGGCCCGCTGCGCGAGGTCGAGGAAGAGCGCCAGGTCGAGCGCGATGGGGGCGGCCAGGATCGAGTCCCGGCAGAGAAAGTTGACCTTGATCTGCATCGGCATCCCGAGCCATCCGAAGATGTCGATGTTGTCCCAGCCTTCCTTGGCGTCTCCCCGCGGCGGGTAGTACTCGATCCGGATCTTGTGGAAGTACTCCCCGTACAGCTCCCGGTACATCTCGGGCTGGAGGATCGCGTCCAGGACCGAGACCTTGGACAGCTCCTTCGTGCGGAAGGAGCCCGGGTCGTCCAGGACCTCGCCGTCGCGGTTGCCGAGGATGTTCGTCGAGAACCAGCCCTGCAGGCCGAGCATCCGGGCCTTCAGGCCGGGCGCGATGATCGTCTTCATCAGCGTCTGCCCGGTCTTGAAGTCCTTGCCTGCGATGGGAAGGCCCTTCGCCCGGGCGAGCTCAGCCATGGCCGGGATGTCCACGCAGAGGTTCGGAGCGCCGTTGGCGAACGGAACGCCGCAGGACAGCGCCGCGTAGGCGTAGATCATCGAGGGGGAGATCTCCGGGGCGTTCTTCTCCAGCCCCTTCTCGAAGGCCGCGAGCGTCTGATGGGTCGGCCCGGGCTCGAGGTAGGTCTCCGTCGAGCCGCACCACACCGCCACGGCGCGCGAAAGGCCGCGGGAGCTGCGGAAGTCCTCGATGTCCCGCGCGAGCGACTCCGCGAGGTGCCTCTTGGTGGGAGCCTGCCGCACGTGCTTGCCGTCGAGGTTGCGCACGTAGGCGCGGTCGAAGACGGCCGGCCAGGGCGCGACCGCCTCCAGTTCCTGTCGCACGTTCTCGAGCGTCTCCGGCGTCAGGACCCCGGCCGACCGCGCCGCCTCGTAGGCGTTCTCCGGGAAGATGTCCCAGGCGCCGAAGACGAGGTCCTTCGGCTCGGTGAGCGGTACGAGCTCCTTGATCGGCACGAAACGGGGATTCGTGCGCTTGCCGAGACGGATCTTCTGCATCTGGGTGAGTGAGCCGAAGGGCCGGGCGAGCCCCTTGTTGATCAGGGCAACGCCCGCGATCAGGGTCGTCGAGACCGCGCCGAGGCCAGGCAGGAGGACGCCGAGTTTCCCCTCGGGCGGGGCGATGTCCTTGGCAAGCTCCGGGTAAAAGGAGGTCTGATCGCTCATAGAGACTCCGTGTCCCCCCTCATTATCGACCGATGGCCCCGGGATGCGCGCCCGCCGTCCGGGAGTTGTACCGGGCTCGCCGGCGCCGGCCCGCGCCGGCCACGGCGAGGACGGCCAGGAGGAGGAAGTAGAGAGGCGAGCCCGCGGCCGCCAGGGCGAGGAACCAATGAGACTTGCCGAGGGCGGCCAGGATCACCAGCAGATAGAGGAAGTCTCTCCGCGCGAGCGCGTCGGCCAGCCGGGAGAGGGGAGCCTCACGAGAAAGGGAAACCGACGTGAAGAGCGGGCCTTCCGTGACGCCCCGCATCGTGAGCCGGTAGACCAGGGCCGCCGAGAGGAGGGTCCCCAGGATGGCGGCGGCGCCGAGCGCGAGCGGCCAGCGCTGCCCGGCCGCGCGGCTCCATTCGGCCGCGATCGCCGCGAAGAGGGCGCTATGAACGACGTTGTCCCCCCAGAAATCGAGGATGCCGCCGAATCGGGATTCCTGGAACTTCAGCCGCGCGAGCTCCCCGTCGCAACCGTCCAGGATCGAGTGGGCGAGCACGAGGAGGGCGCCGAGGAGCTGGGGCGCCGGCCGCGAGGAGAGAAAGAAAGCAGACCCCGCGAGGCCGACGGCGACGCTCAGGACGGTCATCGTGTTGGGGGAGACGCTGGTTTCCGAGAGGCGGCGGCTGATCGCGAGCGAGATCGGCCTCTCGACGTGGCGCGACATGAAGCCCTCGGAATCCTTGACGAGACTCTTCAGAAGCCATTTCTCCGCGCGGGGAAGATCGCCCCGATCCGTCACCTCGAAGCGGTCCCGGGAAGCCAGGCTCTCGGTCTGGAATTGCCGGGCGAGCAGATCGAGGGGATCGGAAGCGCCGCGCCACGCCAGGATCGAAACGGCCTCGCCGAGGTCCTCCGACTCCAGCACCGCGGCGCAGCCCCGATCAAGCCCCAGTTGCCCGGCCTCGACGGGCATCAGCGCTAGCTCGCGAAGCCAGCGTGTCTGCGGAACCACGCGGCCCGACAGGACGACGAGCCGCCCGGGCAAATCCGGCTCGGGATCCTCCTTGCGGAGGATCTCAGCGCGCGTGCCCGCGAACAGCCGCGCGGCATCGACTCCGGAGGTCTCTTCGACCAGGATGCGGGCAAATCCCGCTCGCTCGCCCGCCAGAACAGCCCGCTGCAGAAGGGGGAGTCCGAGAATCGGGGTCTCGGGGCCGACTCCGGATCCCTCGGGTACGGCGGTGATCCAGAGCGTCGCCGACTCGTCCCGGCTCATCGCGCGATCCTCCGCTGCCCGGTCCCGGCGGCCGCGGCCGGGCCTTCTCGCAGACCGACGGAGACCGGCGCGCCGCCCCGGCTGCTCGATTCGCGCGCCCTGGCGATCAGTTCTACACAGAGAGAGGCCTCAGCGAGGGAGCGGCCACGCCGACCGGGATCCGCGATCTCGGCCAGAAACTCGGCGGCGACGCCGGAGAACCAGTCGGGATGATGCGAGCCCTCGGCGAGAGATTGAGGGAACCTTCGGACGACGGGCCCGGTCGAATCCGTGAGCGTCAGCTCGAGGAGGTTGCCCTCCAGACGAATCGTTCCGCGAGTTCCCTCGATCCAGGCGCGGTTGCGCCTCTCGGAAGCGGCCCAGGTCAGGAGGATCTCGGCGCGGACGCCGGTGGTTTCCAGAGATACCTCCGCCGTGTCCTCGACGGGCCACTCCCGGTGGCGGCGGGT
>JAWOLE010000441.1:0-6795 GCA_033853815.1 Thermoanaerobaculia bacterium | reverse complement strand
GTGAGAGGCGTTTGTTGAGCGTCAGCTCGACGCCGTTGAAATCCTGCGAGTAATTGGGCCGGTTCGTGAAGAACGATCCGTTGTTGGCTTGAGCCACCGCTTTGCCACCCACGATCGAGTAGACCGGGGCCGAGTAAGGCGTCCCGTCGGGCAGCGTCCCCGTCACGGTGTGGTCGAGCTGGTACTGCAGCGGCGCGGGATTCACGGCTCCCGGTGCGGCGAGATAGGAAAAGTAGAAGTCCGTCGCGTGGCGGTAGGTGTAGGCGATATCGACCGCGAAGTTCTGGAAGAGCTCATGCCCGATACCGGCCACGATCTCGTCGGTCTTCTGCGACTTCAGGTTCGGATCGATGCTGTTGACCGAGACCGGCGAGGACGGGTTCAAGGGATTGAAGTTCCTCGCCGGCTTGATCAGGCCTCCGGCGATGTTCAACTCGCCCGGATCGATCAGGTGATTGCCGTTGGCGTCGTTCCAGGCATAGTACGCGTAGGCTATTCCCGGAATCGCCGAAAGCGAGCTGTTGGGGTAACCCCCGAGCTGGTTGGCGTACCGGGCGTAGGAGAGGCGGGCGAGGGTGTGCCGCGCCTCCCCGATCGCGTAGGTCATGCCGAAGCGGGGAGAGATGTCCTTCCAGTGCGCCCCGTCGCGCGCGCCGGCGCTGGCGGCCGGAAGGATGTCCGGGAAGATAGGGTTGGCCGCGACGCCGGTCGCGAGGGCCGTGCCTTTCTGGTCGTCGTAGCGCAGGCCGGCCGAGACCGTCAGCCGGTCGGCCGTGATCGTGTCGCTCGCGTAGCCGCTCCAGTAGGTGACCTCGGTGCGGCCGCTGGAGGGGCGCGTGATCGCGCCGCAGTCTACGGCGCAGGCGCCGCTCCCCTTCTGGAAGGCGATCAGGCCCCCGCCCGGCCAATTCGTGACGCTCGTGATCCCCGTGTCACGCCAGGTCCCGCCGACCTTGATCTCGTGGCCGAGCGTGCCGGTGTTGAAGAAATAGTTGCCGCTTCCGAGGATCTGGTGCTGCGGCCTCTTGAAGAACTCCTCGATGTAGCTGTTGTGAAAGATCGCGCCTGAATCCTCGAAGGTCTGCTTGTTGCCCCCTTCCGGCACGAGCTGGAACCCCTCGTCCATGTAGGAATAGAAGCCGTCCAGCACGAGGTTCGAGCTGACGACCTCGTTGTCTTCGACCTTGTAGATCGCGGTGGGTCCCGTCTGGTCCCAGGTCGTCTCGGGGGGACGCGAGATGGCCGCGTTGCGCCCGAACTTTTCTTTGTTTCCTCTCAGGTAGAAGCCGGTCAGGGCATTGGAGGGAATCACCTGCCAGTTCAGCTTGCCGCTGATGTCTTCCAGGGTCGTCTTGTCCGGGAAGTTGGTCACGGTCACGAGGTCGATCTGGTCGCGGCCGTAGGAGCCCCAGAGCCAGAGCCGGTCCTTCAGGACCGGGCCGCCGACTTCCAGGCCGTAGTCCTGGACCCCGGTGATCTGTTCTCCCACGAAGGCTCCGCCGCCGGCTGCGGACTGCGCCCTCATCTCGCTGTTGAGAGCCGGATGGGCCTGCCACGCCTGATCGGTGATGAAGACACGGGCGGACCCGTGGACGTCGTTGGTGCCGCGCTTCGTGACCATGTTGAGCGTCACGCCGGCCGTCGCGATCGAGGGATCGTTGCCGCCCGTGACGACCTGCATCTCCTGGAAGGCGTCGAAGTCCCAGTAGGTCGGGGACGAAGCTCCGGAGGCCATGTCGGAAACCGTGACGCCGTCCAAGTTCCAGGCGCCCTGGGTCGTCTGCGCGCCCTTGGCGACGAAGATCGACTGCTGGCCGCTCTGGTTTCCGCCGACGTTCAGGCGGTCGATCTGCACGCCCGGGATCGTCTGCATCACGACCCACGGGTCACGCGCGTTGGGGATCATGTCCATCTCGTCGCGCGTGACCGTCGCCCCGGTGCCGACCTTCTTGGTGTCGAGCAGCGGAGCCTCTCCCTGGACCGTGACGGAGGCTTCCACCTTGGTGAGCCGCATCGTCACCCGGATGTCCGTGTTGTGGCCGACGGCCACCCCGACATTCTTCTGGTCCACCGTCGTGAAGCCCGAGAGTTCCATCCGGAGCCCGTACAACGAGCCGGGAGCGAGATTGAGGAAGTGGAACTCGCCCCGGCTGTCGGTCGTCGTGACGAGGGTCGGACCCCCGCCGGTCAGCGTGATCGTCACGCCGGGCAAGGCGCTTCCGTCCTCCGCGACGATCCTGCCGTAAATATTGCCGTGCTGCGCCTGCCCGAGCGCGAAGCCGGCCATCGCCAGCGCGGCCAGGGCGGCCAGAGCGGTCCTCAAGAACCCGTTGCCTCTCATTACCCCTCCTCCTTCCCGCCCGAAAACCGGGCGGCCTCTAAACGCACCTCTCCCCTTCGAAAAGCCCCAACGCGAAAAGAAACAGACCAGGCATCCCCAGAGTCACCGCTCCGGAGGGGATTTAGCAAGATGAAGGCCACTGCCCATATCGGCGCAACTAGTTGAAGACAAATGACATCTCGAATGGGAGCGGATCGAAATGGCCCATTGAAAATCAAGTTTTTGGATTATGATTCAAATTACCCATTGACAGTTCTTCCGCTACTTGGGTGGTCAGCAGGCCAGCCCGACGGCGTTTGCTAGGATCGGCCGATGACTCTGAATCGCGACGTCTATCGCGCACGCTTGGACCTGGTCCGCCGGAGGCTCCCGACCCTCGGGGCCAGCGGCCTCTTCGCCACGCCCTCGTCCAATCTCTTCTACCTGACGGGAATCGCCTTCGATCGGAGCGAGCGCTTGACCGCCCTCTTCCTCTTCGAGGACCGGGAGCCCTTCGTCATCTGCCCCGCCTTCGAGGCCGAGCGGCTGGCCGACATGTCGGCGGTCGCCGAGGTGCACGCCTGGGAGGAAACCGAGGACCCTTTCCGTCTCGCCGCCTCGCTCCTGCCGGCAAAGGCCGGAATTCTCGCCGTCGAACCCTCGACCGCCTACGACGACGTCGAGCGCCTGATCGCCGCGCGGCCCGGCTGGAAGCCCATTTCCGCCGCGCCCCTCCTCAAGGCGCTGCGGATGGTCAAGACGCCCGAGGAAGTCGCAGCGATGCAGCGAGCGATCGGCGTCGCGCTGACCCGGTTCGAGAAGACCTTCGCGGCCCTGCGAGTCGGCAGCGTCGAGGCGGAGATCTCCCACCTCTTCGGGGGACAGAACGTCGTGCAGTTTGGCCCGTCCTCGGCGTTGCCGCACGGCGCCTCCGGTTCGCGTTCTCTCTCGAAGGGAGAAGCGGTCCTGATCGATGCCTGGGACAAGCCGGAGGGCTACTTCTACGACATCACGCGTTCGACCTTCTTCGGCCAGCCCACGTCGGAATACCGGAAGATCTGGTCGGTCGTGCTCGACGCGCAGACGGCGGCGATCGAGAAAGCAGGCCCGGGTGTCCCCTGCTTCGAGGTGGATGCCGCCGCGCGCAAGGTCATCGACGCGGCCGGGTACGGCAAGTTCTTCACACACAGGCTGGGACACGGCCTTGGCGTGGACGTGCACGAGCCGCCCTACATGGTCGGCCACGACCGGACGCTTCTGGAACCGGGAATGACGTTCACCTCCGAGCCCGGCATCTATCTCCCCGGCCGCTACGGCGTCCGCATCGAAGACGACATCCTGATCACCGAGAAGGGAGCCGAGTCCCTTTCACCGCGGGTCTCTCGTCTTGAACCGATTGGCGTCTGACAGGCAACTGATTCATTGATCCATCGGATCATTGATTCATTGACGGGCTCCCGTCCAATGGACCAATGTTTCAATGGATCAATGATTCAATTTTCGCTGATCGCCTCACTGGCTCTCTTGGGGTCGCTGCAAGTTCAGACCCCAGCGGAGACTGCAGCACGAAAGCTGGCGACCGCGGCAGTTCAGGGGAATCCACAGCCACTCCTCGAGGCGCTGGATGCGGACTCCTGGCTGGAGAAGGGACTGGGGGCCCCGACCTGGCGGGCACTGACCAGGCGCCAGCGGGACCAGCTGGCGGCGGTCGTCCGCCAGCGTTTCCTCGGAATGCTCTTGCCCCGCCAGGCCGCAGCACCCGGCGGCGTCGCCTGGTCGGCGGAACCGCCTTCGGCGGCCGGCGGTCCGGACGCGCTCCTCGGCCTGCGCCTGGGGAACAAGACGCTCAAGACGCGCTGGCGCATGCGCCGCGCGGGAGCCGCCTGGCGGGTTCGCGACGTGGTCCTCTCCGACCCCGGAATCCCGCTCGGCGAGGCGGCCGTGGCCACGCTCGGTCCCCGTCCCCTCCGGCCGCGCCGGCCGCAAGCGCGCTCCGACGTGCTCGCCCTCCTGGCGGGGCTCGCGATCATCGTGCTCGTCGTGTCGCTCGCCGCGCCGAGGCTCCCGGTGTCTCGCCGGAAAGTCCTTTATCTCGCCGCCCTGGTGCCGGCCTTCCTCTTCCTGGCGGGCGCGGGCTGGACCACCGTGCGGATGCTCGCCGAGCCCTACGCTCTCCAGGTGCCTCCCGCCCGCGAGCCGTGGCGCATGTCGGAGGAACTCGCCCTGAGGGCACAACGCGAGGGACATGCGGATCAGGCGCGCGAGCTGTGGAGCCGAGCGATGGCCGAGGGCGCTCCTCCCGGCCCGATCGCCTACGAGATCGGCCTCGCCGCGAGACAGCATGGAGATGCCGCGGCCGCCCGCCAGGCGTTCCTGCGCGCTCTCCAGCCGCCCTCTCCGGCGCCCGGCGCCGCGCGAGAGCTCGCCGCGATCGCGGCCGAGGAGAAGGATTTTCCCGAGGCCGAACGCGAGATCACCCGCTACCTCGGCCAGGCCGGCCCGGATCCTGACGCCCTTTCTCTCCAGGCGGTGATCCTGGCCAACCTTGGTAGGGACGCCGAAGCCGTCCGCGCCGTCGCCGAGGCCCGCCGGCTCGTCGGAGATGGCGTGGAGGGCGCCGAACTGGAGGCCCGGATCCGCGCGCGGGCTGCCGACGCGGCAGGAGCGGTCGCCGCCCTGCGCTCTCTGGCGAAGGAGGGCCTTCTCGACCGGGACGCCCTGCGCAAAGACCCCGCGTACCTCCCGATCGCCACCGATCCGGTCTGGGTAAAGTTCTTGAATGAAAAGATTGAGGGGTTAAGAGATTGATCCGGGCCTAATCCTTCAATCGTCAATCCCTCAATCTTCAATTACTGCAACGAGGCCCGGATCGTCTTCTCGCCGCCTCCTCCATAGAACGCGATCAACGCGGATACGAGCGCGCGGGCGACCTGATCCCGGTAGCGGCTGGTGACGAGCAGCTTGCGGTCCTCGGGGTTGTTCAGGTTGCAGACCTCGACCAGGACGCGCGCCGGGATCCTGTTGTAGCGCAGGATGGCCGGCACCCACTCCCGGCCGCCCCGGATCACGTTGTGGCGGACCGGCGCGAAGTCGTGCAGGGGCAGACCGGCGGAGCGGAACGCGCGCACAATCTTCTCGGCGAGGTCGCGCGAGACGCCCTCCGCCTTGATCCGCTCGCGCCGCGAGAAGGCGACGCGCGGCGCTTCGCGGACTTCGCGGCGCGCCGCGTAGACGGAGCCGCTCTTTCCGAAGACGCTTCTCAGGAACCTCTCTCCCGGGATGTACACCATCAATCCCCGCACCGCCGGATGCAGCGAATCGGCGTGGAGAGAAACGAACACCGTTCGGTCCTCCGACCCCCCCTGTTTCTCGACGTCCCTCAGAACCGCGTTGGCGAGGTACCAGCGGAGGTTTACTCCCGCGACCGGGTCATCCAGGGGATACGGAGGATGCGTGAGGACCCGTGCGGCGCGCGCGTCCGAGACGGCGTCGGCGAAACGCCGCTTGCAGCTCCTGGCCTGCACGGTCGCGACCACCCGGGCCTTGGTGTGCTCGGAGAGGAGCGCCTGGACGCGGCAGGCGAGGTCGTAGACGTAGCGCGCCTCCTCGACCCCCGCCACCGAGGCCCCCGTGTCCCTTCCTCCATGCCCCGCGTCCAGGACGAAAGTGACGCCCGAGAGATCGGCAGCCCGCACCCGGTTGACGAACTGCTCGGCTTCGAGCCGCGCCTTCTCTTCCTCGATCCGGGCCGGGTCGTCGGGCGGCCGGAACTCGGGAGCGAGGTCCGCGATCGGGATCTTGATCGGGTAATCCGCCGGAATCGTGCGTACGTCTCCGATGCCGCTCCTCGCGGCGATCTCCTGGGCCTTGGCCCGGACGTCCTCCGCGTGCAACCGCCCCGTGAAACGGATGACGACGGAGGTGTAGAGCGCCTCCCCCTTCTTCAGGCGGTAGACGGCGTAGCGTCCCTGCTCGTCCTGCCGGAACTCGAGCGGCGCCTCGGGCGTCGAGGCCGCGGCCGCGCTGCGAAAGGCGGGAAGGAGCAGGCGCGACGGGATGCGCACGGTCTCGCCCGGCTCGGTCGGCAGGGCCGCGATCTGGCCCTCCTCGCGGATCGCGCGGTAATTCGCTCCATCCCCCGTGAACCACTCGGCGATGCGCCAGAGGCTCTCCGGGTGCCCGGCGGGCGCTGTCACGACGTGCGTCCACCCCGAGGCGTCTCCGTGGTCCTGGGGGAACAGCGCCTCCATCGCGATGCGGCGGTAGTTGTCGGAAAGCAGCCGGTAGGCGACGCGCACGAAGACGTCCTTGCGGAGGAGATTCGCGCCGGAGTTGCCGGCGAGAATCTCCTTCTTGGTGGCCGGATCGTCCGTGAAGCGCCGGGCGAACGCGTCCAGCGCCTCGCCCGGCAGCGGACGCGCCGCCAGGAATACCTGCTCGTCCTCCTCGATCGAAACCGTGAGCTCGCCGCTCAC
>JAWOLE010000440.1:0-7225 GCA_033853815.1 Thermoanaerobaculia bacterium | reverse complement strand
TGAGGGACATGGACAACGTCGACGTTGCGAAGCTCTTCGAAGAGGTGGCCGACCTTCTCGAGATCCAGAGCGAAAATCCCTTCCGCGTGCGCGCCTACCGCACGGCCGCGAGAACAATCGAGACGCTCGGGGAGCCGGTGGCGGAGCTGGTCCGCAGGGACGGGCACAGGCTCGCCGAGCTGCCGGGCATCGGCGAAGACCTCGGCGGCAAGATCGTCGAGATCGTTCGGACAGGCCGCCTGCCTCTCCTGGACGAGCTCACCCGGAAAGTCCCCGAGACGCTGGTGGAGATGATGCGGATCGAAGGGGTCGGTCCGAAGCGCGCCCGGATGCTCTACGACAGGCTCGGCTTGAAGACGCTCGCGGACCTGGAAAAGGCGGCCCGGCAAGGGCGTCTCTCCGCCGTGCGAGGCTTCGGTAAGGTCCTGCAGGAACGGATCCTCCAGGGATGCGCGGACCACCGCGCGCGCTCGGCCCGGTGCCGCCTCTCGGAGGCGGACGCCCACGTTGCCCCTCTCCTCGAGCACCTGCGCGGGACGAAGGGGGCCGAGGCCGTCACGGTCGCGGGCAGCTACCGGCGGAGGAGGGAGACCGTCGGAGACGTCGACTTCCTGGTCGCCGCGAGGCGGCCGGCGGGGATCGCCGCGAGCTTCCTCTCCTATCCGGAGGTCGAGAGGGTCCTGGCGCAGGGAGACACCCGGTGCTCCGTCCGCCTGCGCTCCGGCCTCCAGGCGGACCTGCGGATCGTCCCCCCCGAGTCCTACGGGGCCGCTCTCCACTACCTGACGGGGTCGAAGGCCCACAACATCGCGATCCGGACGCTCGGCGTCCGGAAGGGGCTGAAGATCAACGAGTACGGCATCTTCCGCGGACGCCGGCGCGTGGGCGGAAAGACCGAGGAGGAGGTCTTCTCCTCGGTCGGCCTTCCCTGGATCCCTCCCGAGCTGCGCGAGGATCGCGGTGAGATCGACGCCGCCCGCGAAGACAGGCTCCCGAAACTCGTCGAGCTCGCGGACATCCGCGGCGATCTGCAGGTCCACACGGATTACACAGACGGGAAGAACACGCTCTCCGAAATGGTCGAGGCGTGCCGGGCCCGCGGCTACCGGTACGTGGCGATCACCGATCACACCAAAGCGGTGCGCGTCGCCGGAGGGCTGGCCCCTTCCGAGTTCCGCAGGCAATTTCGCGAGATCGACAGGCTCACCGAACGTGCGCCCGGCATCGCGATCCTGAAGGGGGCCGAGGTGGACATCCTGGACGACGGCCGCCTCGACCTCGACGAGGAAACGCTCGGCCGGCTCGACATCGTGCTCGTCTCGGTCCACTCGAAGTTCCGGATGACGGAGGCCGCCATGACCGAGCGCGTGCTCCGAGCGCTGCGGCATCCCCGCGTCCACGTCTTTTCCCATCCCACCGGAAGAATCCTCGGCCGCCGCGAGCCCTATGCGATCGACATGGCGCAGGTGGCGAGGGCCGCCCGAAACCTCCACGTGCTGCTCGAGATCAACGCGCAGCCGGACCGCCTCGACTTGAACGACGTCCACGTCAAGATGGCCCGGGAGGCGGGCGCGCGCCTGATCATCTCGACCGACGCGCATCGCGTCGCCGAGCTCGACTGGATCCGCTACGGCGTGGACCAGGCCCGCCGCGGGTGGTGCGCGGCCGCGGACGTCGCCAACACGCGCTCGCTGCCGGACTTTCGAAAGCTGCTGGAGAAGCCGCCGGCCCTGCCGCCGGTCCTCCGCCTGACGCCCTCCCGGCGCCGCCCTCGGGCCGCGACCCCGGGACATACCGCCTCGCCGCGGCAATCGCGGCGAAGCGCCGCCCGATAGGCCGGCCGCTCGCTCAGAAGGGCCGTCAGACCCGGGAGTCCCCGGCCTCGAGGGCCTCTCGCGGAGGCCGGACGGTCATCACCGGGCACTTCGCGGCGGTGACCACGCGGGATGCGACGCTGCCGAGGAAGAAGAGCTCCGCTCCCCGGCGGCCATGGGTGCCGAGGACGATCAGGTCCGCTCCCTCCCGAACGGCCGCTTCCACGATGACCTCGTCGGGGAATCCCGCGAGCGCCAGAGGCCGCGCATCGACCCCCTCGGCGCGCGCCCGCGCGACGAGCGGCTTCAGTTTCCATTCGGCCGCCGCCTGCGCCTCGTTTCTCCACTGCTCGTAGTCTCTCGCCCGCGCGTAACCGCTCTCGGGCGGGCCCTGGTCCCGGAAGGCGTGGGCGACCAGGAGCTCGGCTTCCGAGTCCTTCGACAGCCGGACGGCGTGCTCGAACGCCGGCATCGAAGCGGGCGAGAAATCCGTGGCCACGAGGATCCGTCGGAATGCCTTCACGGTCCCTCCCTGATGTTTGGAAACATGTCAGCGGACGACGCTCGGATAGAGCCTGGCGGCCGCGATCGTGAGGAGAACGAGCACGGAAGCCAGCACGAGAAAATCCGCGCCGATCCCGAATTGACTCCCGCTCCCCGTCACCATGAATCGCCGAAGAAGGTCCACCAGATACGTCAGCGGGTTCAGACGCGAGACGGCCCGGAGCCACCCGGGCATCAGCTCCAGCGGATAGATCGCGTTGCTCGCGAAAAAGAGCGGCATCGTCAGGACCTGGCCGATGCCCATGAAGCGCTCCCGGGTCCGCACCAGACAGGCGACGATGAGCGAGAAGGTCGAGAAGATCGCCGAGCCGAGGAGGATCGCCAGGACGACTCCCGCCAGGCTCGCGGCGTCCCCCTCGACGCGCACGCCCATCAGGAGCGAGAGCCCGTAGATGAACACGGTCTGGACGAGACCGCGAACTCCCGCCGAGACCGCCTTGCCGAGCACCAGCGCGCTGCGATAAGCGGGGCTGATCAGGACCTTCTGAAGGATCCCGAGATCCCGCTCCCAGATGATGGCGATGCCGTAGAAGATCGCCATGAACAGGACGCTCTGTGCGAGAACGCCCGGCGCCAGGAACTCCTCGTAGGTCAGGGGGCCGGTCGAGATCGCCCGGGCCCTGGTGAAGACCTGGCCGAAGATGAGGAGCCAGAGCGTCGGCTGAATCGACCGGGTGAGCAACTCGGTTGGATCCCGGCGGAGCTTGGACAACTCCGCCTGGGCGACCGCGAACGTCTGGTCGGAAAAAGCCGCAAGGCCCGACATCGCGACCTCCCCTACGACAGGCGGCGCGCCAGGCGCCGCGCCCGCGCGGTCTCTCGATAGGAGGAGCCCTCCTCGAGGGCGCCCCCGGTGAAGTGGACGAAGACATCATCGAGCGTCGCGGAACCGCCGACGGCGGCCTTCAACTGTTCCGGAGATCCGACGGCGGCGATCTGTCCACGGTGCATGATCGCCACGGAATCGCACAGGACATCGGCCTCCTCCATGTCGTGCGTCGTCAGAAGGACGGTCATCCGGTACTGGTCGCGAAGACTCCGGATGCGGTCCCACACGGCGTGGCGCGCGACCGGATCGAGCCCGACCGTCGGCTCGTCGAGAAAGAGCACGGCCGGGCGGTGCAGCATCGACTGCGCGATCTCAAGCCGGCGAATCATCCCGCCCGAATACTCACGCACGAGCCGCCCGCCCCACTCGCGAAGACCCATGAATTCGAGCGCTTCGAAGATCCTCTTTCTCCTCTCCCCGCGGCCGATGCCGTAGAGATGAGCCGAGAGGAGAAGGTTCTCGTAGCCGGTCAGGGCTCCGTCCGCCGAGAGCGCCTGGGGGACGTAGCCGATTCGCTCGCGGACCGCCTGGGCCTTCCGCTCGATGTCGAATCCCGCAACCGTAGCCGAGCCGGCCGTCGGCGGAAGGGCGGTCGTCAACATCTTGATGAGGGTCGTCTTGCCCGCGCCGTTGGGGCCCAGAAGGCCGAAGACCGCGCCGGTCGCGACGTCCAGATCGAGCTCCTTCACGGCGACGATCGCGCCGAAGCGCCGCGTGAGGTCTCGCGTCTGGATGGCGGGAGTCTGGGTTTGCACGGCTCGTCCTACTCGAAGCGGAGGGCCTGGATCGGGTTCAGGCGGGAGGCCTTGCGGGCCGGGTAGAACCCGAATGCGACGCCGACCGCGGCCGAGAACCCGAAGGCGATGGCGATCGACGCCGGCGAGAGAACGATCGGCCAGCCGTTCCTCCGGGCGATCACGTGCGAGGCGACGATGCCGACGAGGACCCCGACGAGGCCTCCCGTCACCGACAGCGTCATCGCCTCGATCAAGAACTGCGTCAGGATGTCGCGCTTCTTCGCGCCGATGGCCAGCCGGACGCCGATTTCGCGGGTGCGCTCCCGGACCGTCACCAGCATGATGTTCATGATGCCGATGCCGCCAACGACGAGGGAGACGGAGGCGACCGTCGCCAGGAGGACGGAGAGAGCGCGGGACGTCTCCGCGGCCCTCTCGGCGATCTCCTGCTGCGATCGGATCATGAAATCCGAGTCCTCTCCCGGCCGGATTCGGTGCCGCTGGCGCAGGAGAGCCTCGATCTCGTTCTGGGCCTCGCCGACCGCCGCGGGCGAGACGGCCGATGCCAGGAAGGAGTCGATCTTCGTCGCTCCCTTGAGTTGATGCATCACGGTCGTGTAGGGTGCGACGACCACGTCGTCCTGGTCCTGACCCATCAGGCTGCCCCCTTTCGTCTCGAGCACGCCCAGGACCCGAAACGGGACGTTCTTGATCCGGACGCCCTGGCCGACGGGATCCTCGTATTCGAAGAGGGCGTTGGCCACGGTCGTCCCGAGCAGACAGACCCTGGCGCTCGATCGCACCTCCGCGTCGTCGAAGAAGGTGCCCTTCGCCACGCCCCAGGAGCGGATCCGCGGCCATTCGACGCCCACGCCCTGGATGCTCGTTCCCCAGTTCAGGTCGCCGCGGACGACCTGCGCGGTCGTCCGGGAATACGGCGAGACGTAGGCGAGCGAGGGGCACTCCGAGGCCACGGCGGAGGCATCGTCCTCGGTCAGCGTGGACTGCCCTGTGAAGATTCGAGCTCCCGACTGTGTCGCCGTCCCCGGATAGACCATCAGGTAGTTGGTCCCGAGCGAGGAGATCTGAGCCTGGATCGATGCCCGCGACCCCTGCCCGATCGCGATGACGGCGATGACGCAGGCGACACCGACGATGATCCCGAGCGCCGTGAGCGCCGAACGCATCTTGTTGCGGCGAAGGGACTCGAACGCGACGCCGAAGAGTGCCCAGAGTTCGCGCACGAGGCGAGCGTGCCTCCGAAGGGGGCCGGTTCGCATGGTACGAATTCATTAACCGGGGGGGCTTCCCTGGTCCGATTGCATCAAGCGATCGCGCACGCGTAGCGTTACGTTGGATGAGGAGGATTCGAGCGTTGAAGACCGCCGCGGCCGTGATCCTGGGAGCGATGACCCTCGCCTGCGCGACCCTCACGACGAGCGTGGACTACGACCGCTCTCGCGACTTCTCGCGCTACAGGACCTTCGGGTTCCGGACGGGGACCCCGTCCAGAAACGACCTCACGCAGAGGCGCATCGAGGAGGTCATCGGGTCGGCGCTCCGCGCGAAGGGGCTCACGCCCGCCGCGGACGAGGAGCCGGATCTGAACGTCTTCACCCACGTCGCCGTCGAAAGGCAGCAGCGGATCGAGACGATCGTCTGGGGATTCGGTTGCCAGTGGGGCGGCGGCGTGTCGATGAGCAACGTCGTGGACGTTCCGGTCGGCACCTTGATCGTGGACCTCGTGGATGCGCAGGAGAACTGCCTCGTGTGGCAGGGGCGGGCGGCCGACACGATCAGCGCCGATCGCGAGACGCGAGAGCGGCAGCTTCGGGAAGCTGTGGCCAGGATGTTCGAGGGCTTCCCGCCGCGGCCGGCCCCGGCTGGAGGCCTGTAGAGACCGTGCCGAAGATTCTCGTGGCGACCGACGGATCCCGCGGCGGCCGGTCCGCCATCCGATTCGCCGCACGTCTGGCCGGCGCGATGCGGTCGGCGGAGGTCCACGCGATCCTGGTCGGGACCGTGCGCAGGGACTCGATCCTCGGGACCTCCGGCGTCCCGTTCCCCCAGACCGCTCTGGACGAAATGGAGAAGGAGGAGAAGCGGCGCGCCGGACGGATTCTCGCCTCGGCGGCGAGGGAATTCCAGAAGCGGCGAATCCGGACCCGGACCCGGTACATCGTCCCGATGGACCTGGCGCCCGTCGCAATCGCGATCCTTCGGGAGGCGGACCGGATCGACGCGGACCTGATCGTCGTCGGCAGCGAGGGCCACGGCGCCTTCCGCCACTGGATGCTCGGCAGCGTCGCCACGCGCGTGACGCACGCCGCCTCTCGCCCGGTCGCCGTCGTCCATCCTCCGCGCCGCCGACAATAGAGACCGCGCCTCGCGCCGCGCAGGGCCCGCAGCCGAGCGGCTCTTCTAGGAGACGGGAACCCGGCCTTCCAGGACCTCGCGCCAGATGTTTTCGACCCCGGCGAGCCCCGCCCGCACGACGGCCTCGACCTCGGGCGCGAGATCGGCCGGAGGCCGGCCGTCCCGGACGCTCAACCGGACGTCGGCGATCTGCGGGTCGCCGATAGGGCGGCCGATCTGGCTGACGAGATAGCACTCCGCCGCGGCGACGCCGGGGACCGACGCGACGAGAGACTCGGCGATCCGGCGGCTCGCGATCTGGTACAGCTTTCCGACGTGCGTGATCGGGTTCTTGCCAGCCGCGGCCTCGAGCGTCATCGGGCGATAGGGAGTGATCAGGCCGTTGGCGCGATTGCCCCGCCCGGCCTCGCCATCGTCGCCGGCCTCGGCCGAAGTGCCGGTCACCGTCAGGTAGAGGCTGCCGCGGGCCGGGTCGTCGGCGGTGTTGACCTCGACGGAGACCTCCCTGCCGGAGGCCGCGCTCGCCGCGTCGAGCGCAAGCCTCCTCGCCCTCTCCTTCTTTTCCAGGTAGTCCCCCGCGTCCGAGAGAAAACGCCCGACAAAGGCGCAGGAGACGGTCAGCCGGATTCGGCCCCCCCGCCGGACCCCCATCACCTTGATGTCCTCCCCCACCTCGGGGCAGGCCGCCTTGATCTCGCCGGAGTTCAGCCGGGCCTCGACTGCCAGGACGACCCTTTCCAGATCGCTCATCGGCGCGAAACCGACGCCGATCGAGGTGTCGTTGGCCAGCCGGAGGCCTTCGCCGCGGCTCCTCAGGAAGAGCTCGGCCAGATCCGCGGCTCCGGGCCTGGTCAGGCACCGGACACGGACGTCGCGGGCGGGGTCGAGCGCGTGGAAGCTCTTGC
>JAWOLE010000439.1:0-3938 GCA_033853815.1 Thermoanaerobaculia bacterium | reverse complement strand
TCAATTCTTCCTGATGTAGATCGTCTTCTCTGCCGTCGCGTGAACGGCGCCGGACGCGTCGGTCAGGTCCACCCTGTAGACCCTGTCGATCGACGGCGCGGTCTCGAGAAGGCGTTTGATCGTCGTGATCTCCTCCTCCTCGATCGCGAACCGGGCGTAGAGGGTCGAGCGGCCGGGCTTGACGAACCGGATCGTCGCCGCCTTGTCCCAGACGGTGTATCCGGGCCCGAGGATCTTGATCAGCAGGATCATGTACATCGGATCGACGGCGCCGTACAGGCTTCCTCCGAAGATCGTGCCGACGTAGTTGCGCGTGCGCCAGTTGAGCGGGAGGCGGACCAGCGCCTCCCGGAAGTCCTCCGCGATGTAGGTCACCCGCGCTCCCGTGCCGCGGAACGCGGGGACGAGGTTGAAGCCCCACCGCAGTTTCCGGCTGGCAAACGACTCGCGCACGCGCGAGATCCTAACCCGCATTATCCATGATCGACTCCGGTCGCCGCTCCGATCTTTTCCGCCGATACGGCGTCAGCGCTCCTCTGCGATGCGCTTTGGCATCGCCGTCGTCGCGCTTCCTTGTCTCGACGAAAAATCTCAGTCGCGGACAAGGTGTTCTCGACCTCAACCATCTTTCGTTTGTCACAATCCGGATATGGCGAAGGCGACCACTCGTGTTTCGACCGGGTGACCATGAATAAAGCGGGTTAAGGCCGGGTCCATAGCCCCTGCGGGCGCCGCCGCCCCGAGGCGGCCATCCCGTATCGACGGCGGCGAGCGGCGAAGGTATCCTTTTTGCGTGAAGACGAGGCCGGGGTATCTCGACCTGCTCGACTCTGGCGAGCTCGAGCGCCGCGTCGAGCGGCTCTACGGGCTGCTCGAGCGCTGCGCGGTCTGCCCGCGCCTCTGCGGCAACAACCGTCTGGAGGGCGTGCTCGCCTCCTGCGCCTCCGGCCTCAACCCGGTCGTCTCCTCCTACACGCCTCATTTCGGCGAAGAACCGGTGCTCTCCGGCACGCGGGGGGCCGGCAACATCTTTTTCGGTAACTGCAACCTGCGCTGCGTCTATTGCCAGAACTTCCAGATCAGCCAGGACTTCGCGGGGCAGAGGAAGAACGAGGTCACCGTCGAGAGGCTCGCCGGGATGATGCTCGAGCTCCAGGGCCGCGGCTGCCACAACATCGGGTTCGTCTCGCCGACGCACTACGCCCCCCAGGCAGCGAAGGCCGTGCTCCTGGCGGCGCGAGCGGGCCTGAACCTCCCGATCATCTACAACACCAACGCCTACGACTCCGTGGAGGTCCTCCGTCTGCTGGACGGGATCGTGGACATCTACCTTCCCGACCTGAAGTACGCCGACTCGGCCGCCGGCTGGATCTACTCCAAGGTGCCCGAATATTCTGAGCGCGCCCGCGAAGCGCTGATCGAGATGTACCGGCAGAAGGGCCCGGCCCTCGTCTTCGAGCCGGACGGGCTCCTGAAGAGCGGCCTCCTCGTACGCGTGCTCGTCCTCCCCAACAACGTCACCGGCGTCGCCGAATCGCTCGCCTGGATCGCCGAAACTCTGTCCCCGCGCGTGGCGATCTCGCTCATGGCGCAGTACTACCCGATCCACCGCGCCGCGACGAGCGGGCGATATTCGGCCCTCTCCCGCGCCATCACGGCCGCCGAGTGGGGAGAGGCGCTCGCCGCCCTCGAGTCCAACGGCATGGGTAACGGCTACCAGCAGGAGCTCGAGGGCGCCAGCAGGTATTACCGGCCCGACTTTACCGACCGCGACACGCCCTTCCGCGACATCCGGGACTTCCACGTCGCTCCGCGCTGATCGAGCGACGCGGCTCTGCCGCCGGCGGGCGGCTCGGCCGGATACGGCCTCGACCGCCCGCCTCGTCGCTCGCTCCGCGCTTCGCTCCCGCGGCGCGCGCCTCCTCCCTCCTTCGTCGGGAGACTACGCGCGCCGCGAACGTGAGCTGAACACGAAAAGGCACGTCGCTCCGCGCTGAAAGAGGACCTGCGCCCTGCGGGCACACCGGTGCGCGGCTCGGCCGGATGCGGCCTCGACCGCGCGCCTGGCCCTGATTCAGCGCTACGCTCCCGCGTCGCGCGCGACTTTCGGCGCGGGCGGTCGCTGCGCGACCGGCGCCGAGAGTTTCTGCTACGAGAGCGAGCACGAACGCGCGCCGCGAACGGAGGCTGAGCACGAAGGCGCACGTCGCTCCGCTGCCGCAGATCGAGGGATTTCAGCTACTGGAACTCTCGTGAGGACTCAGCCGGTGTCTTGCGTGCCGAAAAGGGGTTTCTGCGCCGGGGCTTCGGCGGCTCGCGTGATCGCCGCGAGCCCCGGGTAGGCGCGGACGAGATCGGCGGGGGCGGCGGGTCTGGCCCCGGTCAGAAGGGAGTTCAGCTCGAGGGCGTTGGCCACGGCCTGGCCGCGAAAGTGGTTGTTCAAGATGGCGTAGACGCCCGCCTCTGTTCTTACATTCGCCCTTTCGCTCGCGAGGCTCGCCGCGCGGCGCGCGCCGTCGCGAATCCGGTCAACCCAGGGCTCGAGCTCCTCCCGGGAGTAGAGGTAGTCGTAGCGCTCCTCGTTGGAAGTGTCGGGGCCGAACCATTTCGGAGCGTTGCGGCCGTGGAAGCGGAAATAGGCGATCGGCGCCGTGACGTGGCCGGTCGCCGGAAGGTTCCCGCCGAGGGCCGGCTGGTCGATGTTGACGAAAGCGACGCCGCGGGAGACGAGCAGCTCACGAGCCTCCTCCGAATTCCAGGAGGCATGGCGAAACTCGGCCGCCGCCGGAAGGGGAGAGACCGCGGCGAGGAGCCGCGCCAGACGCTGCCGGTTCTCGGCCGTGTTGTGAAAGGAGAAGGGGAACTGCGCGAGGACGCAGCCCAGGCGCCCATCCCGCGCCAGCGGCTCCATCGCCTCCGCGAAGGCCTTCTCTTCGGCGGCGCCGGCGTTGGCCTCGTGCGTGAATCCCCGGAAGAGCTTGGCGGTGAAGGCGAAGCGCCGGTTATGCGCGACCCTTCTCGCCCAATCGGCCGTCATTCGTGGCGGAGGGATCCGATAGAAGGTCGAGTTGATCTCGTTGGTGTCGAAGAGCGAGGCCATGAGAGCCAGCCGGTCGAAACCCCGAGGGGGGCGCTGTGGATAGACGATGGCGTTCCAGTCCTCGTAGGCCCAACCCGCCGTGCCGACGCGGATCGGTGCCGGGGGAGCCTCCATGGCTACTTTGCCGGCGTCCGGCGAGGCGCGGCGGCGCCCTTGCGCGCAGGCGCCGCGGGCGGGCGCCCGGCAGCCGGCGTAGGAAACGGGATCGCGCTGCCGGGCAGGTTGAAGACGGTGTGCTCGGGGTCGCCGGCGAGCCAGAACTGCCCTCCGCCGGCGTCGGCCTGGTTCGCCTTGAACCGCAGCAGCCAGACGCCGTCCTCCCAGTCGCTGCCGACCGCCGCCGCAAACGGGATCTTCACCTCAGCGGCCTTGGCCAGGACGGCGACGTTCTGCTGGAACAGCACGAACTTGCGTCCCTTCGGCGACATCGCCTCGACGGAAACCGGAAGGGAGCTCGCCTTCTCGGCCGGGGGCACGTCGAGAACCGCCTCGACGCGGATCTTCGGATCGGAGCCGCGCTTGACGGGGAAGCCCTCGGGAGCCGTGCTCCTGCCGGACGCGTCCGCCGGGAAGACCGCGAGGTCTCCCAGAATCGGCGTCGGCATCTCCCCGCGCTTGTCCCCTTCCAGGCGGAAACGCAGGGCGAGGTTGGCGGCGACCTCGATCGGCTTGCCGTCGCGGGTCGCGGGGCGGAACTCCCAGGTGCCGACGGCGGCGACGGCGGGCTCGACGAACGCGACGAGCGTGGCCGCGACGAACCGGACGTCCCGGACCCTTCCCTTCGTGTCGATCTTTCCGATCAGGTTGACGTTGCCCTGCCTGAGCCCCTTGCTCGCGT
>JAWOLE010000438.1:0-3500 GCA_033853815.1 Thermoanaerobaculia bacterium | reverse complement strand
GCCGAGGAACTCCGGGCGCTCGGGGACGGCGTCCACGTCGCCATGGTGGAGACGATCGGCGTGCCGCCGCTCGACCGCTTCCAGGTCGTCACGGAGCAACCACCGGGCGGCCTCGTCTTCGACCCCGAGTACCTGGGAATCCACCGCACCGATGGGGTCGTCTTCGTCCAGATCACCCTGAACGCAGGCCGGACGCTCGAGCAGAAGAAGGCCCTCTACGCCGCCATCGTCCGGAATTTCGCGGCCCGTCCCGGTGTCCGCCCGGAGGACGTTCTCGTGAGCCTCGTGGAGGTACCGAAGGAGAACTGGTCCTTCGGTCACGGCGTGGCGCAGTACGCTCCGTAGGATGCCTGCCTCCGCGGGGCGGCGCTTGACACGGCTTGAGCGATCGTTCAAATTGCTTGAGTGAGCGTTCAAGGCGATCCGGCACGGGAAGCGGGCACGCGGCAAAGGATCCTGAGGGCGGCCTTCCAGCTCTTCCACGAGCAGGGGTACCACGCCACCGGCGTCGCAACGATCCTGCGCGAGGCGGGCGTGAACCCGGGAAGCCTGTACCACGCCTTCCCGGGGAAGGAGACGCTCCTCGAGCAGGTCCTGGAATACGCCCTCGGCATTCTCGGACCGGTCGTGATGGAGCCGGTCGAGGCGGCGACGGCGGACCCGGTCGACCGCGTCTTCGCCCTGATGGAGCAGTACCGCGACGGCATGGCGAGGGCCGGCTGCCACATGGGCTGCCCGATCGGAAATCTCGCCCTCGAGGTCAGTGACAGCCATCCGGCGGCGCGCGAGCTGATCCACCGGAACTTCGCCGCGTGGACTGCACGGGTCCAAGGGTGGCTCGAGGCCGCCGGCGACCGACTGCCACGCTCGCTCGATCGAGGCCGGCTGGCGCGCTTCATTCTCACGGTGATGGAGGGGGGCCTCTTACAGGCTCGAGCCGCGGGAAATCTCGCGCCGTTCGATGAGGCGGTGGCGCAGCTCCGCGACGTTTTCCGCGGCCTCGAGGCGGAGGCCGGGACGCGATCTGGCGGCCGCCGCCGACCGCGCAGGCGCGTCCCGGCGGCCGGGACGGCCCGCGGCAGAAGGATGGCGGACGCGACGTCCGCACGGGAGGACCGATGAAAACCGCACGTCTCGCCGGCCTTTGTCTCGTCCCGACTCTCCTCGTTGCCCAGGCGCAGCCGAAGGCGCCGGCGCCGACGGCCCCGCCGAACCTCGAGCCGCTCGTGACGGAGGGCGTCGTGAATGCGCCCGTGGCCGAGGTGTGGCGCGTCTTGTCGACCCCGGAGGGCTCTACGAGGCTCGGCGTCGCCAAAGCGGAAATGGACTTCCGTCCCGGCGGGCTGATCCGGTCGACGTACGACGCCGCACAGCCCCTGGACGGCGACGGGGCGATCTGGACCGAGATCCTCGCCTACGAGCCCTACCGGGTTCTCGCGACGAGGATCCAGCGGCCGCCGAAGAGCTTCCCTTTCAAGGAAGCGTGGCGGCACGTCTGGACGGTGATTTCGCTTTCGGATGTTGGGGAGGGACGCACGAAAGTGCGGATCGCCATGATGGGCTACGGGCCGGACCGGGAATCGCAGGCGATGCGCGAATTCTTCCACAGGGGCAACGACCGGGTCATGAAGACGCTCCAGGCGTGCTACGCCACGGCGCCGCCGCCCACCCGGCCGGCCCACGCGGGCCGCTTCTTGCAGTAGCGTCGGGAAAGGGCGGCTCGCCTCAGGCTCTCCGGGCCCACGGGAGCGTCTCTCTGGCGAACCGGCCGCGTCCGGCCAGCAGGTGGTAGACGAACGATCCGAGGCAGAAGCCGCCGAAGACGAGGGCCACGATGGCCGCCGCGAACAGGGCCTCGAGAGTGAACGCGGTGACGTTCCAGCCGAGCCGGATCGAGAGGCCGATCGCCAGGCTGAACGTCCCCGCCATTCCCTGGGCGAACCGCCGCGGGGCCGGCGCCGGCTCCAGACGATGGCCGCTCCGGCGCGCCAGGAAGGCGTTATAGAGGGCGTCGAACGGGCTGACGCGCGGCAGAAGCGCGCTCCACCAGAGGACGGCGGCCAGCGCGAAGAAGACTGCCGCGGACTGGAAGACGACCGCGAAGAGCGTCGCGGCTGCGACGACCCTGGGCTGGAAGAGGAGCGCGGAGTACTGGATGTCGCGGCTCGTCCCCTCGGGCTCCGGAAGGCCCTGCTGGAGGATGAAGTTGTGCCTGGGGGTGCTCGTCTGGTCGGTGGTCATGCCGGCTCCGTCGAAGAGTCTAGCCGAAATGGGTGCGACTCGGACTCAATACTACGGGCTCGGGGCGACCCGGCCGCGGCCTGACTCCCGCCGAATCCGGGGCCTGGGCCATTTCGGAAAGCAGTCGACGAGGATTCGATGCACCGCACTGTGCCAGCCGCCCCGGATCGGGCCGCGATCGGCTTCCGGGCAAGGACAGGACGAGCGGTGGTCGTCCTTCTCGCCGGACCGGTCGGCGAGCCGCGGGCGGTGAGGCGGGGGGAAGTGGCTCTCGCCTCTCCCGCCCTCCCCGCCACGTCGCAGCCGTTTCACGAAGTCATGGGCATCCCGTGGTCGGAGGCGGTCGCCGAGGCGAAAAAGACCGAGGCCGCGATCGAAGCCATCGCGAGGTCGGAACTCGAGAGCCTCGTCGGCGAGGCGCGGTCTGCCGGACTGGAGGTGACGGGCGTCGGCGTCGTCGGCTCGCCGGACCGCGACCTTGCCGCCATCGGAAATCCTCACATCCGGGCCCATGCGGCCGAGGGAGTTCTTTTTCGACGCGTCCTCGAGACGGCAGCGGCGAAGATCGGGCGGCCCTGCCTGTGCCTCGACGAGAAGGGGCTCGAGGCGCTCGCGGCTTCCCGACTGGGTCTCTCGCTGGCGGCGCTCGGAGCCCGCCTCGCCGGGTTCGGACGGACGCTCGGGCGACCGTGGCGGGCGGACGAGAGGGCCGCGGCGACGGCCGCCTGGCTGGCCCTCGCGGGCTCGACGCGCGACGCGGGTCGAGGCGGGGGCGTCACCCCCCGGTCAGCTTGAGCGTCATCTCGAGAAAGCTCTCGCTCCCCTTGTCGTCGTCGGCCGTGACGACCTCCCGGATCCGGAAGCCGAACCTCTCGTAGAGCGCGATCGCCCCGGTCTTGACGATCTCGACGTGGAGTTCGACCTCGGCGACGTTCATCTGCTTGAGCCGGTCCAGGGTCGCCTCGATCAGCCGGCCGGCGATCCCCTTTCCCCGATGCTCCGGATGAACCGCGATTCTCATGATGACGGCGCTGTCCCCGGCGGCCGTGCGACATGCGCTGAGAAAGCCGAGAACCTCCTCTTCCTGATAGACGAGGAACAGCTCCTTGAGCGCCGCCCTGAAGTCGTCGGCGAACCATTGCTTCTCGAAGGAGAGCCTCTCGATCTCCAGGATCCTGCTGAGGTCCGATTCGGTCCCCTGGCGGATCGGCTGGGAGCCGGGTGCAAGGGGTTCCATGCCTCCAACTGCCGGGGGGGGG
>JAWOLE010000437.1:0-10773 GCA_033853815.1 Thermoanaerobaculia bacterium | reverse complement strand
GGGCATCGTCGAGGAGCGATGACGCCGCAGATGGCCCCGCGCGACTTTCGGCTGCGGCCGTCGCGTTGCGACCGGCAGCCGAGAGTTTTCAATAAGAACCCGGTCTGGGCCCTGGTCTTTGAAGTTCTCGGCCGCCGTTCGCGAAGCGAACGCCTGCGGCCGAAAGCCGGACACGACGCCCGTATCCGTTTTTCAGCAGCCTGCAAGCATTTCCGCCCACACGCGCGCGCAGCTTCGCGCGGCGCGGGAAGCGATCACCCCGCGCGCTTCTCCATCCAGCGCCCGAGAAAGAAGATCGCAGCGCCCAATCCGAGGAATACGAGCTCGAGGCGCTCGTTGCGGCCGAGCACGCCCGTGAAGAAACCCACGCCCGTCACGACCAGACCCAGAAGCTGCAGCGCCCTCGCGGCCGAGCGCAAGTTACTGGCCGGTTGCTGATTGAAGATTGAAGATTGGGATCACGGAGTCCTCAATCGACAATCTGCAATCGTCAATCTTCAATTCCCCTGCGTGATGGTCACACGGGTGATCCGGTCTCCCTGCTCGATCCGCCCGACGACATCCTGTCCGGCCACGACCCGGCCGAAGGCGGTGTAGAGGGCGTTCAAGTACGGCTGCGGCGAAAGGGTCACGAACCACTGGCTCCCGCCGGTGTCGGGCCCGGACAGCGCCATGCCCACCGTGCCGGTGTCGTAGGAGAGCGGGTTCAACTCGTCGCGAACCTCGTAGCCCGGCCCGCCGTTGCCCGTGCCCGTCGGGTCGCCGTCCTGAAGGACGAAGTTGGGGACCACGCGATGGATCGCAACCCCGTCGAAGAACTTCGCACGCGCGAGCTTGACGAAATTGGCGACGGTCAGCGGCGCCTCCCGGCCGGCCAGGCGGATCAGGAACTCGCCGCGCTCCGTCTCGACGCGCGCCTGCAGCGGCTGGTGCGCCTCGGCGAGAAGAGCGGCGTAGTCCGCGGGGCTCCGGCCGGTCCTGTACTCGGGCGGCGGGAGGGAAGCCCGATCCGCGCGAAAGTTCAGCAGGAGCGAACGACGGGCAAGCCGCGCCACGAGCGTTTTCCCCTGGCGATAGGCGGACTCGACGATCGCCCGCGCGCCGGGATCCGATCGAAGCTTCTCGCAGGCGGCGATCACCGCTATCGGCACGTCGGGCGAGGGATCCGCCTGGGACCGGGAGAGCGCGTCGGACAAAAGCGGAAGGACCGAAGGGTCGTCGAGGAGACTCACAGCCTCGACGGCCGCCGCCCGCACTCCGGCGTCGGGATCGGTCAGGGCCGAGTTGACCAGGGCGCGGTTGTCGCGGACGGCGGCCGCGGTCTTGAGGCTCGTGATCGCCGCCAGGCGAACGACGACCTCCTTGTCGGCGGCGAGGGCGGACCGGTAGGGCGCGGCCTGCGCGGTGGGCAGGTAGGCGAGGGTCTCTGCGGCCACGGCGCGCAATGCGGGATCGGGAGCCTTGGCGGCGGCGTCGAGCGCGGCCTTCGCATGCTCCCGCAGAGCCGCTACGACCGAAACGACAGCGATCTGACGCCGGCGCCCCTGTCCCGTCAGGGCGATGGACCAGAGACGCTGGCGCACCTCGCGGTCGGTCGACTCGAACTGACGCAGCAGGACGAGCGCGGGAATCGCGAGGTTGGGGTTCGCGTCCCCTGCCATGGCCAGGATGCGCGCCTTGCGGTCCTCGGCCACGACCGCGCCCGGGTTCTTCTCCAGGATCGCCTCGAGCGCGACAAGCGCGTTGGTCTGGAGGCCGGGCTTCCCGCTGTCGAGAGTGGCGGCGAGTGGCACGATCGACTCCTTCTTGGCGAGCAGGCCGAGCCCCCGAGCGGCCAGGGAGGCCACATACGGGTCGCCGTCGGACAGGGCGGCCGTCAAAGCCGCCTGCGAGCTCTCGATCGGTTTTCGCGAAAGAACGTAGACGGCGGCTGCGCGGACCTTCACGTCCGGGTCGTTGGCGTACCTGGCGGCCACCGACGCGCTCGCCGGGTCGCCGAATCTCCAGAGGGACATGAGAATCGAGGCGCGGGGCTCGGGGGAAGCCGCTTTGTCGGCGGCGGCGACCAGAGCGTCCTCTCCGTCGCCTCGCCCCAGGGCGCCGACCGAGCCGGCCGCGGCGGAAGCGACGCGGACGTCGGCGTCCGAAAGCAGGGGAAGGAGGTCCGAGGTCAGCCTCGGGTCTCCCCCGAGCTGGCAGGCGAAGGCGGCCGAGGCGCGCACTTCGGGAGACTTATCGGCCAGCAGCGGGCGCAGGATCGGCTCGCCGCGGTCCAGGCCGATGCGCCCGACGGCGAGCGCGGCCCGCGCGCGAATCGCCGGATCCTGTGAAGACGCCGCGGACGCCAGGACGCCCTCGTCGAACGCGCGCCGGTCCTCGAGGGCCACCAGCGCGGCCTCCGCATCGTCGAAAGAGGCGAACCGGGGGGCGCCGGCAGGCGGAGGCGGAACGCCCCGGGGAGTGGCCGAAGGAGGCGCCGAGCCCGCGCATCGAAGTTGAGCGGCCGCCAGGAGGGCCGCCGCGTATGCCGTCCACACCTTCAACGTCATTTCCGTTTTCCCTTTCCCATCCCAGAAATGGCGGGATTATATGGAATCTCGGCCGGAGCCCCGGCGCGGCTCACGAGGCTGAGCCCGCGGTGCGGGGCGCGGGCGGCGTCAGGCGCCCACGAGCAGCCTGTCGCCGAGCATACCGGGCAGGCCGGCGTTCAGGATCTTCCGGCGCGCTTTTTCGACGTCGTAGGGCACGCGCTCGAAGAAGACCTGTCTTCTCGAGACGTCGTAGATCGCGTAGGAGGCCGCGGGATTGTGATCCCGAGGCTGGCCGACCGAGCCCGGATTGATCAGATAACGGAACCCCGGCTCGAGCCTCAGCCTCGCGCGCTCGCCGCACACGACCTCGACGCCGATGCCGCCCGGCTCCAGGGTGAAGACCGAGGGGATGTGGCTGTGGCCGAAGAAACACACCGGGGAATCGAACCCGTGAAAATTCGCGAGGGCATCGCGATCGGAGAAGATGTACGCGTCCTCGTCGCGGGGCGACCCGTGGCAGATCTCAAAGGACCCGGACACGGCGATCGGCCCGAGCGGAAGCCTGCGAAGGAACTCCCGGTTGGCGGAGGTGAGCTGCTTCTCTGTCCAGAGCGCGGCCTCCATGGCGAGAGGGTTGAAGGGTCCCCTGCGGTCGAGCCCGCAGGCCATCCGGTCGTGATTGCCGCGGATGAGGGTCTTCGGCTTGCGGATGCGGCGCAGGCGATCCAGGACCACGTTGGGCTCCGCGCCGTAGCCGACCAGGTCCCCGAGGAGGACGACGTGGTCGAATCCCCTGCGGCGCGCCCGAAGGAGGACGGCCGCGAAGGCCTCGTCGTTGGAATGGATGTCGGAGAGGATGAGGTAACGCATGGTGTCGAGGGCCGCTACGCCTTGAGAAGCGGCCCACGGCCGGGCGAAATCGCATCGAGCACGCGATCCGCCGCCTCCTCGATCGACAATTTTCCGATGGCCACGACGACGGGCGCCATTCTATAGAACGGCTCGCGCAGGGCGTAGAGCCGCGCCGCCTGCTCGGGCCCCGAGAAGAGCGGACGATCGGTCTTCCCGGCGAGCCTCGCCGTGAGCTCCGGTAAGGGCACGTCGAGGAAGACCGCCGTGCCGAGCCGCTCGATCGTCCGGCGGTTGGCCTCCCCGGCGTAGCAGCCCCCTCCGGTCGAAACGACCGCGCGCGGCAGCGATTCCGTCGCCTGCAGGAAGAGAGATTCCCGCTCGCGAAAGGCCGCCTCTCCCGAGGATTCGAAGATCGCGCGCACGGTCCGGCCCGCGGTCCTCTCGATCTCGGCGTCGAGGTCGACGAAGGGAACGCCGAGCCTCTCGGCGACCCTTTGCCCGACGGCGGTCTTGCCGCTCCCCATGAACCCGACGAGGTAGAGGCGGCCGGCGAACCGCCGGCGTCGCGCCGTGTCCAGCGCCCGCCGCGCGTGTTGCTCGATCGCCCCCCCGGAAAGCAGTCCTCCGATCATCGCCGCCGAGTCGGCCCCGGCGTCGAGCACCGCGCCGAGAGTTTCGGCCGTGATGCCTCCCACGGCGACGAGCGGCTTCGTCTTGATCCGGGCAACGCCGGAGAGCGCTTCGACTCCCCGGGGAGAACGGCCCGTCTTGGTCCCGCTCGCGAAGACAGGCCCGAAGGCGACGTAATCGCAGCTCGAGTTCTGAAAGGCCAGGCGCGCCGCCTCGAGATCGTGCGTCGAGATCCCGATCAGGGCTCCGCCCGGCAGGAGGCGGCGCGCATCCTCAGCCGGCAGGTCCGTATCCCCCAGATGGACTCCGACGCCGGCGAGCATCGCGATGTCCACCCGGTCGTTGACGAGCACGATCCTTCCGCCTTCCCGGCCGAGGCGCCCGACCTCCTCGACTTCCGCCAGGAGTTCACGATCGGCCATCGGGGGCCGGGACTCGGGACTCGGGACCGGGGACTCGACCGAGCCCGCCGTGAGTGGCGTTCCCTTCTCACGCACCTGCACGAGCCGGATCCCGACCGCGAAGAGCCGACGCGCGATCTCGGCGTGAGAGGAGACGCCGGAGACAGCCCGGTCGGTGATCGCGTAGACGGGCGGAAGGATCAACAAGTCCCTGGTCCCTGGTCCTTAGTCCTTGGTCGATCTTAAGCGCAGCCCCGTTACCAGGGACCAGGGACCAAGGACTCCGGACTCGCTCAGGAGGCCTGCGCGAAACGTTCCATGAACCGCGTGGACAGCCTGGCGTCGACGAAATCCGGGTCGTCGAGGATGCGGCGGTGCATCGGAATGGTCGTCTTGATCCCCTCGATCGCGAAGAGGTCGAGCGCCCTGCGCCCGCGGGCGATGGCCTCCTGCCGGTCGCGCCCCCAGACGATCAGCTTGGCGATCAGCGAGTCGTAGTAGGGCGGGATGACGTAGCCCTGATAGGCGGCCGAGTCCACGCGGACGCCCAGTCCTCCGGGCGCGTGGAACGCCGTGATCCTCCCCGGGGAAGGCTGGAACGTCACGGGGTCCTCCGCGTTGATCCGAAACTCGATGGCGTGGCCGCGAGGCGCGAGCGTCCTTGTCCCGAAGGAGAGGGGCTCCCCGGCCGCCACGGCGATCTGCTCCTTGACCATGTCCACGGCCGTGACCTCTTCGGTCACGGGATGCTCGACCTGCAGCCGCGTGTTCATCTCCATGAAGTAGAAGCGCCCCTGCGAATCGAGCAGAAACTCGATCGTGCCGGCGTTGGTGTAGGAGACGGCCCGCGCCGCGGCGACGGCGGCCTCCCCCATCCGCGCCCGCAGGCCTTCGTCCAGAGCCTTGGAGGGCGCCTCTTCGATGAGCTTCTGGTGGCGGCGCTGGATCGAGCATTCCCGCTCGCCGAGATGGCGCAGGTTGCCGTGGGAGTCGCCGAAGACCTGGAATTCGATGTGGCGGGGGTCCTCCAGGTATTTCTCGAGGTAGACCTCGGAGTTGCCGAAGGCCGTCTCCGCCTCCGCGCGCGCGGTCTCGAACGCGCCGGAGAGCTCCTTCTCGTCGCGGGCGATCCGCATCCCGCGGCCCCCTCCCCCCGCCGAGGCTTTCAGAATGACCGGGTAGCCCGCCTTCCGGGCGAAGGCGAGGGCCTCGTCCAG
Organism: Thermoanaerobaculia bacterium; assembly: GCA_033853815.1. Taxonomy (GTDB): domain Bacteria; phylum Acidobacteriota; class Thermoanaerobaculia; order UBA5066; family Gp7-AA6; genus JAWOLE01. The sequence continues at coordinate 5,142 of JAWOLE010000437.1, read as the reverse complement.
GTTGCCGACCGGGCCCGGCGAGCCCGGCACGGTGGGAACTCCCACGGCGGCCACCGTGCGCCGCGCCAGCGACTTGTCTCCCATCTTGCGGATCGCCTCGGGAGAGGGACCGATGAAGGCGATGTGACAATCGTTGAGGATCTCGGCGAAGTAGGCGTTCTCCGAGAGGAATCCGTAGCCCGGATGGATCGCGTCGGCTTCCGTGATCTCCGCCGCCGAGACGATCGCGGAGATGTTCAGGTAGGAAGCGGCCGAGGGATAGGGACCGATGCAGACGTCCTCGTCGGCGAAACGCACGTGCAGGGCGTCGCGGTCGGCCTCGCTGTAGACGGCAACCGTGCGGATGCCGAGCTCCCGGCAGGCCGAGATGATGCGCAAGGCGATCTCGCCGCGGTTGGCGACCAGGATCTTCTTAAACATCGTGGCGATCAGGCGGCGAGCCTGATCGCGAAGAGCTTCTCCCCGTACTCGACGGGCTGGCCGTTCCTGGGATAGACCTCCGCGATCTCCCCCTCCACGTCCGACTCGATCTCGTTCATGAGCTTCATCGACTCGATGATGCAGAGAGTCTTCCCCTTGGAGACCTTCTGCCCGACTTCGGCGAAAGGATCGGCCTCCGGGGACGGGGCCCGGTAGAAGGTGCCGACGATCGGCGAGGTAATGAGATGCAGGTTCTCCTCGGGCGCGGGCGCCGGTTCCGCGGCGGGAAGCGCGCCGGCGGAGGCTACGCCCGGCGCCGGAAGCGGAAGAGCCGGAGCCCCGGCGGCCGCGGCGTCGCCGGCCGGACGGGCCCCCTCGATCCGGATCCGGAAACCCGTCTGCTCGACCTCGAGGGCCGAGAGGCCCCTCTCCGCCACCAGGTCAATTAAGTCCTTTATTTCCTTGAATGAAAGCATCGGCTAGATCATCTCCTTTTCCAGAGCAAGGGCCGCCCGTTCGAGCTCGTAGCGGCCACGGCCCAGGCTCCCCTCCTCTCCCAGAAGCAGCAGGAGATAATACTCCGGCGTAATCTGCGACAGCACGGCCCGCGAGTGCTCCCCGACGACGCAGACCTCCCGGATCGGACCGGTCCCCATCTCCGTCCGGGGGCTCCGGGAGGACTTGACCATGGCCACGAGTTCGGCCGCAACGGCCTCGATCGAAAGGCCTTCTGTCTCCGTTGCTCCATGGATCTCCACCGGGATCGCGTCGAGGCCGAGAATGGCGACCGCGCGAGTTCCTTCGACGCGTTCAGCAATCCGGCGTAAGGCTTCCCGAAATGCGCTCATCGAGCTTGCGGAGGCGGGTGCCTCGCCCGCAGGTCAGCCGGCTTGTATCACGGCAAGCCAGCGTTTCAAACGTTCGACTTTGGCTTGCCGGGCGAGGTCCGGCTCGGATCGAAGAGGCGGGGGCTCCTCGACGCTGCTGCCCGCGGCCGCGGCCTGGCTCAGGCGCTCGAGCTCGGCGTTCGAGCGGTCCGCCTGCGCCAGCTCCTCATAGATCGCCAGCGCCTCCGCCGGGTGCCCCTGTGCCATGTACAGATCCGCGAGGACCCTCCCCTGGGGCCGCGGGGTTTCTTTCGGAGCCTCCGCGAGTTCGACCCCGATCTTCGCGATGATTTCGTCCACGCTGCGATCTCCCGAGAGAGCCCGATAGAGTTTGTACTTCTTGATCCCTTCGACCCTGTCTCCCCGGGAGAGGTAGATCTCGGCGAGCGATCGGGCGGCGACGAGGTTACCGGGGTCTGAGGCGAGCGCCCTGGAAAACGTCGCGATGGACTCCTCGGTGCGGCCCACCTCGAGGTAGGCCCGCGCGAGCGCCACCCGCGCCGAAACATAGCCGGCGTGCGTGTTGACGCCCTTCTCCAGGATCCGGATGGCTTCGGGCAGATGGCCGGCGGCGCGGTATTCCTCGGCCAGAGCCATGAAGAGGGGCGAAGTCGGATCCTGCGCGATGCGGCGCTTGAGCTCCCGGATGCGGGCCTCGGCCCCGGGGTCAGGCACACCGAGCCTCGGCGAGGGCTGGAAAAACAAACCGCCCCCCCGCGAGGGGGGGCGGGAAGAATGGGAACCTGTTCGGGCTCACGGACTGACGACGGTCGTCACGCTCGAGCTGTTGTTGGCGAGGTTCGGATCCGGGGTATTCGAAGTGACTGTCGCAGTGTCCGTGATGGTGGTGCCGCCCGGGGCCGTCACGGTCACGAGGATCGTGACCGTCGCGGAGCTGGACGCCGGCATGTCGCCCACTTCCACGCGCACGGTCCCGTTGGTCCCGACGGCCGGCACGGGCCCGCAAGCGCCGAGAGTCGTCCCGCACGATACGAACGTCGTCCCCGGGGGCAGCGGATCGCTGACTTCCACGAAGGACGCGGTGCTCGGGCCGAGGTTGGTGACGTTGATCGTGTAGGTCAGCGGCTTGCCGGTGAAGACGGTATTGGGGAAGGCGGTCTTCGTAATGGCCATGTCGGCGTTGGGTCCGGTGACCGACGTGAACGCCGATGCCGAGTTGTTGAGAGGATTCGGATCGAATGTCGTCGCCGTAACCGACGCGAAGTTAGTGAACGAGCCGCCGGGAGCTGCGGTGACCGTGACGATGATCGTCGCCAGAGCCGTGCTGCCGGACGGGATCGTGCCGAAGCTGATGACGACATCGACGGGTCCGGGTGTGCCGACGGCCGGGCCCGTGCAGCTCCCCTGGCTCTCCGAGCAGGACTGGAAGGAAGTTCCGGCGGGCAGATGATCGGTCAGAACCGCGCCGACGGAGGTGTTGGGGCCGTTGTTCGTCACCGCGAGCTGATAGGTCAGCGTGCCGCCGGAGACGACGGTCCCTGGCGATCCCGACTTGGTCAGCGAGAGGTCGGCGATACCGCCCACTGTCGGAGTCGGCGTCGGCGTGCTCGTCGGTATCGGCGTGTTCGTCGGTACCGGCGTGTTCGTCGGTACGAGCGTCGGGAAGGGCGTCGGCGTCGGGAAGAGGCACGGGAGCTGATACTGGAAGGCGCCGGCCAGAGTGGACGTGCAAGTGGTCAGAGAGGAGGTGACGGTGATGTCCACGGGCGAGCCGACGTTGACGGGCGTCCTGTCCGGCGTGCCGGCCGGGCAGACCGGGGCGGTCGCCCCGTTGTCGGGCACGATCACGCAGAAGGAAGTGTCGGTGTGCGCGCAACCCGAATCGATGGACACGGCCCTCCCGCCGAAACTGACGCTGGTGACGTTGCCGAGGTTCGTGCCGTTGATCGTCACGCGGATCCCGGGAGGTCCGGCCGCGGGGCTGACGGACGAGATGCTCGGCTTGGTCTGCGCGACCAGGTAGACGAAGCTCAGACCGGACTGCGTGTCGCCGGAATCGATGTTCGTCACGACGACCGTCCCGGTGACGTCCGTGCAGGCCGAGAGGAAAGGCGCCCCGGGGAGCACGACCAGCTCGGTGGCGGCGACGGAGACGACCTTTGCGGGGATGCCGGCCAGAGTGACCGCGACCGGGGCCAGGAAGCCCTGCCCGTGGATCGTGACCGGCGTGAAGGGCTGGTCGACCCTCTGCTGGTTGTTGTCGATTGCCGTCAGCTGGAGAGCCGTGACGAAGCGGAAGGCGCTAGCCAGACTCGCGTCGAGGCCCGAGTCGACCTCGTGGACCCGGACGGTGACGGTCGAGTTCAGGTTCGGCAGACCCGCGCCCGAAGCGGGCGGCGTCAGCACGACGATCTGGTTGAATGAAACCGACTGGACCTGGCCCTCGACCGGACCGAAGAAAACCTGCAGCGGCATGGAAAAGCCCGAGCCGATGATCGTCACGCGGGTATTCCCTTCGTTCGAACCCGAGGACGGGAGCACCGCAGTGATCGTCGGCGTGGTCGCCGGAGCCGTGCCGAACGCGAAGCAGTTCGGTAGGGAAAGCGTGACGGGAGAGGCCGTCTTCGTACCGAAGGTCAGAGTGATGTTGACCGGCACCGAGGACGAGGTTGCCTCGGGAAAGGCCGGGGTCACCAGTGTGACCGAGGTCGTGGTCACGGCGGTCACCAGGGCTTCGCGGGTGACTCCGGCGGCCGTGAAGGTCGCCCGCGTGGTCGAGGAATCGCCGAAGAAGCGGCCGCCGTTGATCGTCAGACTCGTCCCTCCCGTCGATGGCCCGAAGCTCGGGCTGCAGAAGGTGAAGAACGGCGCCGAATTCGGCGAGGCCTGGAAGGCGATCGCAATCGTCGCCGTGGCGGAGTTGGAGCCGACCGTCGCGTTGGCCCGGACGGTGGCCAGCCCGAGGCCCGAGGAGCACAGGGCGGTCGTGGCCGCGCCGGACTGCGTGACGATGGAGATCAGCGGAAGGCCGTTCTGCTGGAAGAAGGAGGTCGCAAGATCGGTCGAGAAGGAGATGCCCGTTCCGTCGGGGACGTTGGCGCCGTTCAACGTGACCAGCGCCTGGATGGTCGTGCAGGTCCCCGCCACCGGATTGGCGTTGCTCGTGAAGAGCCGGATCTGCAGAGCGCTCGAGCCCGAGGACCCCGGGGTGATCGTCTTGGGCGGCGTGGGCGAGGGAGAGTCGGAGGAGCACGAGAATGCGGCTCCGACGAGCGCTAAACCGAGGAGAGCAAAAGCGATCCGGCGCATGGCGAGCCTCCCCTTATCGATTGGTCTTCCTGGCGACTGACCCGGCCCCCGTGAAGTCGAAGAACAGGGGCCCCGTGGCGGTTTCGCTCTGAACGCGCAGGCCCGAAACCGTGTGGCCGAAGAACGTGATGTCAAACGCCATGTCGATCTCGGAGCGCCCGGTCTCGCGGTCGAAACCGCCGTTGAAAGGGAGCAACTGATCGAACGGCGAGAGCTGAATCTGAGAGGCGGTCAGGACCGGGAAGCCGGACAGCGTGGCGGACCCGCTCGAGGGGACGAGAACGCCGACGGGGAAGACGGCGTCCGGCGGCACTCGGGTGCCCCCGTCCGTGCGATGCCAGTGCACGGTGTAGCTCTCGAGCTGAACGTCGGCGAACCCCTGCGGGTCCGTCTGGGTCGGATTCTTCAAATGGCTCGTCAGGACCATGCTCGGGATCTGCACGGGCGCGGCCACCCCCACGTTGACGAAGCCCGTTTGAACGGTCATGTTCACCGTGATGAAGACTGGCGCTTCGGTCTCCCCCTGTTTGTTGGTGCAGGCCGTCGCCAGCACCGCGAGGGCGCC
>JAWOLE010000436.1:0-2716 GCA_033853815.1 Thermoanaerobaculia bacterium | reverse complement strand
CGAGCAGGGCTATTCCGGGAACGAGTCTCGTGGTCTTCATGGCTTCCCCCTCCCTCGGGTGAGACAGAATGCGTAGAACCACCCCTCTTGGACGCCGAGAGCGTCAGCCGTTCGGTACACTTCATCGACCGAGGCCCCTGCCAGGCCCGCCGCCATGATCGAGTCCCGGTCCTTATGGGTAGAGAGTCAGCCCCAGGCAGCCGAGACCTAGCCCATCGGGGACCGGTCGGTATTTGAATGAGAGTAGGAGTATTGGATTCGGAGCGAAGGGAAACATCCTTGAGCCAGGGCGGAACTATCAGACCTGGACTCAGCTCCCCTACGTAAGTTCAACTACGGCCGAGCGGGAAAAGTTCCATCGAGTTCGCTGTAAAGCGGACGTGGCGCAGGCAGGCCACCCTTACCAGCGCTCTGAGAAGTCTGCAATGGCGATCTGCCGTCGACAAAGTCCAGTCGGAATTACTAGGCAGGTCTCAGGGGGGCGATATTCTGATAGGTCTAGCGTTGCGTCTCCAGCGGCCAGATGTGGCTAGGGTCCGGGCGCTGTTCTTCCAGGTGGCCGTGACGGCCATGGGGCACGAGTGGCAGAGGTGGCTCCGTTCCTGGAGACCGATCAATCGGTTGGTGGTCTCCTCCTCAGATCGGGTTGAGCTGGCGGGGCGTGGCGTCACCGGGCGCGTGCCTGTCGCACGGCGACCCGCCGCCGGGCTCGCCGCCGTGATTCGGCTGGCTTGGGCCGGCGGCGCGCAACCGCTTCGTTAGCGCCTGCAAGAGCTTCCATCCGATGGCGCCGTTCCTTTCGATCAACGGACGGAACTCCCAGAACGTGAGCCCGTAGCAAACCAGGTCGGTCGCAGCGGTCACCGTGGCCGAGCGGGGCCCCCCGTCGATCAGGGCGATCTCGCCGAAGTAGTCGCCCGGGCCAAGAGTGCCGAGGTGCACGCCTTTGCTCGACACCGTGGCCTCCCCGGAGTCGATGAGAAAGAAGGCGGCGCCTCCGGAGCCCTCCATGATGACAGTCTCGCCCTTCGCGAAGGGGCGAAGCTTGAGCAGGCGAGCGATTTGCTCGGCCTGCCTCCGGTCCATATCGCCGAAGAGATGAACGCGCCGGAGGGCAGCCACGGGGTCACGTGGGAGAGGGCCGGGCGGCGGCGGTGCCTCGCTACGGTCCTTCCCGGTGGTGACGGCGCGGCACTGGAGGAGGTAGAGCTTCCCATCTTGAAACGCCCATTCGATGTCGCGTCGTGGACCATAGACCTTCTCGCACTGCAAGGCGAGCTGACCCAAGGCCGCGAGTTGAGCGTCGTCGAGGCAGAGTTGGTTCACCTGCAGGGGAGGCACTGGCCCCTCGAAGGTGCCCCCGTTCGGGAGCAAGCGGATTGCGATGTGCTTGCGCCCGGCCTTGCGCTCCAACACCTGGCCGGAGCGGTCGAGGCGGAAGTGGTCCGGGATGACGAGGCCGGCAACCACGACTTCACCAAGGCCCCAACTCGCCTCGATCAGACGCTCATCGGCGCCGGTGACCGGATTCTCGGTGAACATCACACCAGCGGCGGTCGGGTTGAGGAGCGTCTGGATGACGACGCCGACGCTCGGCCGAGTGAACCGGCCGACACGCTGGCGGTAGGTGATGGCCGAGTCCGAGTTCGCGGACCACCAGACTTCGCGGACGGCCCCGGGGACATCGGTCGCCGAATGGACGTTGAGCAGGGTGAGGTGCTGGCCGGCAAAGCTCGCCGCCGCGCCGTCTTCGTCGACGGCGGATGACCGGACGGCGAACGGGGGCGGCAAGGCGGCGATGGCCTTCCCCACCTTCTCAATGGCCTTGTCCTCACCCGAGGCGACGGCTTCGACCAGGTCCCCCGATAGCGCCACGCCGGGTGGGACCGGAAGACCCTGGCGCGCGGCATCGCCGAGCCCCACGGCCTTCGACCCATAGAGCGAGGTCTCACGCGCCTTCGTGAAGGGGACGACAGTCTTCATCCTAGCACCGTGACTTCGCCAGCATCCCCATCGACGCGGACGAGCACGCCGTCGGCGATGCGTTCGGTCGCCTCGCGGGTCCCGACGACGCCGGGAATGCCATACTCGCGCGAGACGATCGCGGCATGTGAAAGGAGGCCGCCGTTGTCAGTGACGATCCCGCCAAGGAGCGGGAGGAGGATGTTGAAGGCCTCGGTCGTCGATTCGGTGACGAGCACATCTCCCTTTTTGATCCGGTCGAACTCGGACGGGTGCGAGACACGGCGTGCCGGTCCTTCGTACACCCCCCGGCTCGCGGCCAGTCCCCGGAGCATGTGCTCCTCGTGGGGGGCCTCGGAGCTACCGAAGAGAGCCCCCAACGCGATGCCGATTGCGCGCACCATGCGCCCGGCGGCGGGCGGCAGTTCGGAGGGATCCGGCGGCGGAGGAGGGGGTGAACCCAGCGCCGATGGGGCTTCCTTGGCGGTGTGCGCGGCGCGGTACGCGAACCGCTTCGCGAGCTCGTCCGCGGAGGGGCCGTTCGAGCCGGAGAGAAGTGCGCGCATCTCCTCAAAGCCGGCGTCGACGAAATGCGCGGCGTCGTGGATCCGGCCCTTGCGAGCAAGCCGGCGACCGCCCGCGAGCGCGGCCCGCCGCATGAGCCCGGAGGCCCAGATGTCGCTGAACACGCCGCGCTCGTCGCGGATCGGGTAGGTCAGCCGAGCCTCTTCGAGCAGTTCGTCGAACTGCGCCC
>JAWOLE010000435.1:0-18449 GCA_033853815.1 Thermoanaerobaculia bacterium | reverse complement strand
GATCGTCCGGAAGTCGCCCGAATACGAGGCGGCGCTCGGCGACATCAAGATCCCGCGCACGTGGTACGTCACGTCCGACGGCGTCCTGAACTTCATCGAGTTCAACCACCTGGAGGACCTCTACAACAGGAAGTACCTGGAGATCGAGCAGGTGCGGCGCGAATATCCGCACATCGTTCAGGTCTTCAAGAACTCCCACTTCTCTCCGGAGATCGTCAAGGGGCTGGCGCTCGCTCTCGACGAGTTCGAAGACCGCCCTCTGATCGTCCGCAGCTCGAGCCTGCTCGAGGACCGCGTCGGGGCCGCCTTCTCCGGGAAGTACAAGAGCCTGTTTCTGGCCAATCGGGGCCCCAAGGGGGAACGCCTGAGCGCCCTGATGGACGCCGTCGCCGAGGTGTACGCCTCGATTTTCGGGCCCGACCCGATCGAGTACCGCGCCGAGCGCGGCCTGCTCGACCTCCACGAGGAGATGGCCGTGATGATCCAGGAGGTGGTGGGGAGCCGCGTGGGGAAGTACTTTTTTCCCACGTTCGCGGGGGTCGCTTTCTCCAACAACGAGTTCCGGTGGTCGGCGCGAATCCAGCGCGAGGACGGCCTGGTGCGCATGGTGCCGGGCCTCGGAACGCGCGCCGTGGACCGCGTCGGCGACGACTATCCGGTCCTGATCGCGCCCGGCCAGCCCGGACTGCGGGTCAACGTCACTCCCGACGAGGTCGTCCGCTACTCGCCGGCAAAACTGGATGTCATCAACCTGGAATCGGGCCGCTTCGAGACCGTGGCCCTCCGGGATCTCCTCGCCGAGTGCGGCGCCGCGATCCCGGGCGTCGAAAACCTCGTCTCCGTTTCGGATGAGAGCGGGATCCACCGGCCGGTGCTCGTCGACTGGGAGTCGGACGCGAACCGGCTGATCGCCACGTTCGAAGGACTCATCTCCTCGACCCCGTTCCTCGCCCGGATGCGCGCGCTGCTGCGCCTGCTGAAGGAAAAGACCGGAGGCCCGGTGGACATCGAGTTCGCCTCGGACGGCAAGGACCTCTATCTCCTGCAGTGCCGCCCCCAGAGCTTCGGGGAGAACGCCGCCTCGGCGCCGATCCCGGCCGATCTGCCCGCGGACAGGGTGGTCTTCGAGGCGCGGCGCTACGTCTCCAACGGCCGGATTCGGGACATCACGCACGTCGTTTACGTCGATCCGGAGCGCTACGGCGCGCTGCCCGACGCTGCCAGCCTGAGGCGCGTCGGCCGGGCCGTCGGGAGGCTCAACAAGGTGCTGCCGAAGCGGCAGTTCGTGCTCATGGGTCCCGGCCGCTGGGGAAGCCGGGGCGACGTCCGCCTGGGGGTGCCCGTCACCTACTCGGACATCAACAACACGGCTGCCCTGATCGAGATCGCCCGCAAGAGAGGAAACTACGTCCCGGATCTGTCCTTCGGCACCCACTTCTTTCAGGACCTGGTCGAGGCCTCGATCCGCTACCTCCCGCTCTTCCCCGACGATCCGGACATCGCCTTCAACGAGAAGTTCCTCAAGGAGTCGCCGAACGTCGTGGCCGACCTGGTCCCGGAATTCGCGGACCTCGCGGATGCCGTGCGGGTCATCGACGTGCCCCGGACGACTGGAGGACTGATCCTGCGCGTCCTCTTGAACGCCGACCAGGATCGCGCCGTGGGCTTCCTGGCAAGCCCCGGAACGGCCCTGGAATCGGCCGCCGAAAAAAAGCGAGGCTTCGAGCAGGCCGCCGCCGAGGACCACTCACGGTGGCGCGTTCGCATGGCCGAGCGAATCGCCGCCGCCGCCGACGTGGCGCGGTTCGGCGTCCGGGGCTTCTACCTCTTCGGCAGCGCGAAGAACGGCACCGCCGGGCCGGGCAGCGACATCAACCTGCTCGTCCATTTTTCCGGCACCGACGAGATGCGCAAGGATCTGCTCTCCTGGCTCGAGGGCTGGAGCCTCTGCCTGGCCGAGGCGAACTACCTGCGCACGGGCGTGAAGACCGAGGGCCTGCTCGACGTGCACATCGTGACCGACGAGGACCTGGAGAGCCCGACGGGCTTCGCAACCAAGATCGGGGCCGTCACGGACGCGGCCCGTCCGCTGCCCATCTCGCCCTCTTCGGAGTGAGTAACGGCTCGAACTCTTAGCCCGCATTATTCATGATCGACTCCGGCCGCCGCTCCGATCTTTTCCGCCGATACGGCGTCAGCGCTCCTCTGCGATGCGCCTTGGCATCGCCGTCGTCGCGCTTCCTTGTCTCGACGGAAAATCTCTGTCGCGGACAACCTGTACCCGATCTCAGGGATCCTTCTTCTGTCGCAGGAGTCCTCTTGGCCAGTCGGCTTACCCGTGTTTCGGCCGGGTGACCATGAATAATCCGGGCTACCGGCTCAGGGTAACGATGCCGCCGGTCATCACGGGCGTTTGCCCGGTGACGAGAGGCTTGGTCAGGTCGCCGATCGACAGGGAGATCGCCGATCCGCTGACGGTTCCCGACACTCCTCCGCCGACGCAGCCGTCCATCTTGATCGATCCGACCAGTGTGTTGCCCATGAGCGTGCCCTGGAAATATCCCGAGACGCCGCAATTCGATGTCCTCAGATTGCCAGTGATCTGGGAACCATCCTGCTGAAAGGTCGCGGAGGCGGAGGAGCCGCTGCAGATCATGGAATCGTCGGGCTGATAAGAGCCGTTCCAGGAACCCGCGATCGAAGCGGCGGGAGTCGCGTTGCCGCTCGGCGGGCCCGTGACCGAGTTGGAGTTCTGGCAGGCGAGGGCGGCCAACACGACGCTCGCGGAAAGGACGACGCGGATCAGAGTTCGATTCCGTTCTGAGGATTGCATGGCGGGCTCCTTCGTTGGCGCAGAACTACCACCCGCGGAGTCGCGAGTCAATCGTCGTTCACCATCCCTTAATCCACGCTGGTCTCGGAGAGGCGAAGCCGCGCCTCCAAAAAATTGGAGCGAGCCGGAGCCCGGCCGCGCGGCGATAATCGCTTTCCTCCATGACCGGCAAGACAGTCCTCGTCACGGGTGCGACCGGAGGCATCGGCCTCGAGACCGCGCGCGCCCTGGCTCGAATGGGGGCGAGGGTCGTGGTCGGCGCTCGGGACGCTTCGCGGGGAAGAGCGGTCGTCGAGGAGATCGCCCATGGCGGCGGGAGCGCGGAGCTCCTGGAGATCGACATGGCCTCTTTCGCCTCGGTGCACAAAGCCGCTGAGCGATTGGCGGCCGGGCATCCCAAGGTCGACGTCCTCGTCAACAACGCCGGCGTCGTCGTGCGGGAGCGCCGGCCGACCGGGGACGGGCACGAACTGACCTGGCAGACGAACTTCCTCTCCCACTTCCTGCTGACGCGCCTGCTCCTGCCCGCCTTGAAGGCCTCGCCGAAACCCCGCGTCGTCAATGTCGCCTCCGAGGCGCACCGCTCGGGGCGCCTCGACTGGGGCGACCTCGAGCTGGCCAGGGGCTACAGGGGATACCACGCCTACTGCAACTCGAAGCTCGCCCAGATCCTGTTCACGCGCGAGCTCGCGCACCGCGAGCCGGCGGTCGCGGTCAACGCGCTTCACCCGGGAGCGATCGCAACAGGTATCTGGCGCGCCGCGCCCTCCTTCGCCCGATGGATCCTCGACCGCGTCCTCCCTCCTCCGGAGAAGGGGGCGCAGCCGGTGGTTCGCCTGGCCACCGATCCGGATCTCGACGGCGTCACCGGCCGCTACTTCGACAAGCTGCGGGAGGCGGCTCCCGCCGAGGCCGCTCTCAACGACGCCGACGCCGTCCGCCTCTGGAACATCGCGGAAGAGGCGACAGCCTAGTTCCCAGTAACGGTGAAATCGCCATTAGGGCGGGGATCGGCTCTGTTGGCCGACCCGGCGTCGGGCCGCCTCCCTCGTCGGCACGCGCCGGCCCTGCCGCGAAAAAAAGATCCGGGCCGTCGCTGGTCGCTCAGTCGCAGGGATGCTGTGGCGAGGGACTCGGCGTGCCATGCTCCTTCGCTCATCGCCTCCTCCGGGAGGCGTCCCGCCGCCGGGGCTATCACTCGGACTTAAGCCAGGCTGCCAGCCCCGGAGCCGGCGGCGTTTCCCGGAGGAGGTGATGGGTGACGAGCATGGAGAAGCGTATCCGGCGTCACGGTGTCCCTGCGAGGAACCTTCAGCGGCGGCCGATGGAGCTGGCGAGGCCGGCCGCCGCGGGCCGACGAGGGAAACGACGACGGATACGGGGCGACCTTCCTCTACCGATTCAGTCGTTATAGGGAATTAGCTGGCTCTCGTTACGCGGTCGTCGCGATCTCCGCGAGGTACTCCACGAAAGATCGGGTCGCGCCGTCGTATCCCTGGATCTTCGGGTTGGCCGACTCGATGACGTAGTACTCGTCGGGGGCGTGCGCCCCCGAGCCGTGGCCGAGGCCGAAGTGTCCGGCCGGCAGATGCAGAGGATCTCCGGTGAAGACGTAGCCGGGCCAGGAGCCGGCGTTGCGCGGCCACACGATGGGTTCGATACCGTGGCGGCGATAGACGGCGATCTGCGCGCGGATGACCGCGGCATCCCCGGGCGTGGTGGTGGGATCGTAGCCTCCCGTCATGACGACCTCGATGTCGCCGAAGCCTCTCTTCGCGAGATGGTTCTTCAGGGCCTCGAGCGCCTCGGACGCCCTCATGTCGGGCACCAGGCGCATGTCGAGCTTCGCGGACGCCTTGTGCGGGAGGATCGTCTTGCCTCCCGGTCCCGTGTAGCCGCCGACAAGGCCTTCGATGTTGACGGTCGGCTGCGACACGAGCCTCTCCAGCGACTCGACGAAGCCCACGTCGTTGATCCAGCGCGAGACGCCGAGCTGCTTCTTCAGGAGCGCCTCGTCCATGCGGCGCGCGCCCTCGGCGACCATGGCCTTCTCGGCGGCGGAGATCGGCCGGGCCCTGTCCGCGAAGCCGTCGATCGCCGGCGTGCCGTCGGCGTGGACGAGCGTATCGAGCGCCTGCACCAGGTGCCAGGCGGGGCTGTCTACCCGCGCCTTGTTGCTCGAGTGGAGGTCCTGGCGCGGCCCGCGCCCCCATCGTTCGCCGCTCGAGGTCAGCTCGCACTCGACGACGCCCTTCGCGCCGAGCGACATCGTGACGTTCCCGTCCAGGCCTTGCACGGCCGAAGGGAGGAAGATCCCCACGCATCGGGAGAGCGCCGACCGGACCTCGGGCTTGCCGACGATCTGCGGGAAGTGCGGCGACCCGATCTCTTCCTCGCCTTCGGCGACGAAGACGAGGTTGACGGGGAGCTTGCGGCCCGCGCCGCGGTAGGCGTGGAGCGCGGCGAGGAAGGCCGACTCGGGGCCCTTCTGGTTGACGGCGCCTCGTCCCACGACGACCTTGCCGAGGCCCGGCTTCTCGACGATTCGGGCCTCCCAGGGGGGAGAGGACCACTCCGCCGGGTCCACCTGCTTGACGTCGTACATGAAGTAGATGCCGAGCGTGCGCCGGGCGCCGGCGTCGAGCGTCGCGAACACCCCGGGGTGCCCGTCGGTCGGCACTTTCTCCGCTCTCTGGAACCCCGCGTCGCGCAGGAGGCGGATCATCAGCTCGCAGCCTTCGGCGATTCCGCGGTTCTCCGCCGCGATCGAGGGCTGGTGGATCCAATCCTGAAGCCTTCGGACCGCTTCCTCGTGGCGCTTCCCAACTTCCGCGAAGACGGGTTCGAGGCCCGCGGAGGAATCGGCGGCGAAGGCGCGATCCCTCCATCCCAGCGTGGCGGCACCCGCAAGCGCACCCTGGAGCAAGGTTCGTCTGTTCATGTGGCGGATTCTATCGAGCCCCAGGACTCCGGTTTTGAAACTCTCGGCCGCCGTTCGCGAAGCGAACGCCCGCGGCCGACAGTCCCCTGATAGGCTGACGCACGGGAGGAGGAGAGAGACTCATGCCGGGAACCTACAAGAAGATCCAGGTCGTGGGAACGTCGCCGGTCAGCTTCGCCGAGGCGGTCAAGTCGGCGGTCCAGGACGCCTCTCAGACCGTACGCCACATGGACTGGTTCGAAGTCGTGGAGATGCGGGGACGCCTGAAGGACGGCCAGGTCGCCGAGTTCCAGGTGACGCTCCTGATCGGCTTCAAACTCGAACGCTGATGGGATCCGGACGTGAAGACCGGGTTAGGACAGGAATCGGCTACCGCGATCGAGGGTTGAGGATGATGTCATGAGGCCCGCTCGTCCAGCCGGCCGCCTCGTCGTCCTTTTCGGCTTGGGCGGAATCCTCGCGCTCGCTCGCCCGGCCGCCGCGGGCGACGAGACGCCGGGGGCGCCGCTCCCCGAGGTGCACGGGTTTCTCGCCGAGGTTCGCGAGCGGCTGCACACCGACGATTACCTGCTCGACCAGTACACCTTCACGGAGAGGCAGACGCAGCGGCGCCTGGACGGCAAGGGGAGTGTCAAGAAGATCACCTCCGCCCTCTACGAGGTCTATCCCTCGCCGGAACCCGGGCACACCTACCGCAAGCTCGTCTCCCGCGACGGGAAGCCCCTGACGCCCGAGCAACTCGCCGAGGAGGACCGGAAACAGCAGAAGAAGGAAGGAAAGCTCTCTGCCGCGTTGATCAAACCGGACGACCCCGACCGCGCGGCTGCGAAGGCGGAAAGGCGGCTGAAAGAGAATCAGACGATCGAGGAGCTCTTCCGCGTCTACGACATCGCGATCGTCGGGCGGGAGACGATCGAGGGGCGCAACGCGATCGTGCTGACCTTCGCTCCGCGGCCCGGCGTCGAGGCGACGACGAAGGCGGGCCGGATCCTGAAGAAGTTCGCAGGACGCGCCTGGATCGACGAGGAGGACCGGCAACTGGTCCGCGTCGAAGGGCGGCTCATCGACGATCTCTCCTTCGGGTTCGGAATCCTCGCAAGGCTGAAGAAGGGAGCGAGGGCCGAGCTTGCCCGCCGCAAGATCAACGACGAGATCTGGCTTCCCTCGGAGGCGCGGTTCATCGGGCAGGCGCGGCTCCTCCTGGTCAAGGGCCTGAACATCGACGCTCTCTCCGAGTACTCGGACTACCGAAAGTTCAGCGTCGCGACCGAAGCCTCCGTCAAGCCCGATCCCCAGAAGTAACCCCGTACCTGCAAGAGTCGCCCGGATCCGTCGTCGTTTCCCTCGTCGGCACGCGGCGGCCAGGCCGCAGACCGGACCGACGGGCCGCCGCTCTGGTCACTCGGGCACAGAGACACCGAATCTGAGCCATCAGTGTGGTGTGTGCCCTCGGACAAGGCCTCCTTCGGGAAACGCCGCCGGCTCCGGGGCTGGCATTGCCGCTTGAGTCCGAGTGAAAGCCCCGGCGGCGGGACGCCTCCCGGAGGAGGCATGAGCGAAGGAGCAAGTCACGCTGAATCGTTTGCCCTGACATCTCTGCGACTGAGCGATTAGCGACGGCCCGGTTCTCTCTTTCGCGGCAAGGCCGGCGCGTGCCGCCGAGGGAGGGGGCCCGACGTCGGGGCGGCCCAGAGCGAGAGCGCCGAACGAAAGCGATGCCTGGCTTCCGCTTCAGCGGGGAGTGAGCTTGCGCGGCTGATGGCCCGAAGGAGTAGCCGTGATCGGCGGGCGGCTCTCGAGGGCCACCAGCTCCGCGATTCCGTTTCCGGCGGTCGCGGCGAGCATCGCCGTCGTGACGGGGTTCAGATTCAACGCCGTGACGGCCGCGGACTCGAGGCCGGTCCCGAGCGGCTGCCAGGTCGCTCCGGAGTCGGTGCTCTTGAAGACTCCTCCCGTTCCGCCCAGGATGGCAGGCTCCGTCCCGACGTAGAAGGTCGACGGGCTCGAAGGATCGATGAGAAGAGTATTGACCGAAGCCTGCACCGCGACGGGACTGACGGTCCAGGTCTTGCCGCCGTCGGTCGAGCGGCAGAGCCCCGAGGTGCCCGCGAGATATTCGGTTGAGCCAGAGGAATCGAAGAAGACCGCGTTGACGACGCCGCAGCTGGCGTCGGTCGAGACGTTGGACCACGACTTTCCCGAGTCGAGGCTCTGGAAGTAACCGAAGTTTCCCTGAGTGACCGCGATCACCTGCGATGTCTTCGCCGGGTTGATGGTGAGCGACGTAATGACGTTGCTCGACGCGTCGAGGCTCGTCTGGCTCCAGGTGGCGCCGCCGTCGGTGCTCTTGTAGACGCGCTCGGACTGCGAGGTGTCGGGGTGGGCGGTCCCGGCGTAGAGAGTCGAAGGGCTGGAGGGATCCACCGCAATCGAGGCAACGTACGAGTCGTTGAGCCCCTGCGCGCTCGGGCTCCACGTCCCCCCTGCGTCCGTGCTCTTCAAGAGTCCGCCGCCGCTCGTGCCGGCGAAAAGCGTCCGGGGGCTTCCCGGCTGGACGAGGAGCGCCGTCACGGGAGCGACCGGCAATCCGGTGCTGGCCGCCTGCCACGTGTCCCCGCCGTTGGCGGACTTGTAGGCGCCATCGTAGGCCGCCGCGTAGAGCGTCGAGGGAGATGTCGGGTCGTGTGCCAGGGCGTAGACGATGCTCAAGTTGAGGCCGGCGTTCGATGGGGAGAACGTGTGCCCCGAGTCGAGGCTCTGGTACACGCCGGCGCCGACGGTCCCGGCGTAGACCGTCGAGGACTGCCCCGGAGCGAGCAGCACCGTCCAGACGAGCGAGCTTCGAAGGGCGCCGACCGACGTCCAGGTCGCCGCACCGTCGGTCGACTGGAAGAGGCCGCTGCCGTAGGTCGCGACGTAGAGCGTCGAAGGAGTCGTCGGGTCCACCGCGATCGCGACGACAAAGGGCAGCGTGGAGGGGAGCCCCTTGTTCATCGCAGTGAAGTGTGAGCCGTTGTCCGTGCTCTTGAAGAAGCCGGAACCGCCCGCGTAAAGGGTGGCCGGCGTGTTCGGGTCGGCGGCCAGAGAGAAGAGCGAGTTGCCGGCGTTGCCGAGCGTGTTCCATGTGCTCCCGCCGTCCGTGGTGACGAGAAGCCCGTCTCCGTTGACGTCGGAAACCGCGGCGACGACCCGCAAGGGGTTCGCGGGGTCGAACCGGAAGGCCCAGACCACCAGCGAGATGCTGAATCCGCCGAACGTCATGGCCTGCCAGGTGGCCCCGTTGTCGGTGCTCTCGAAGATCTCTGAGGATCGCGTGCCCGCCCAGATCGTGCCAGGATGGCGCGGGTCGAAGGCGAGGACCTGCACGTCCACCGGAGCGAACCCAGCGAAGTTGTCGATCAAACCAACGTTGTCGTCCGTCCACGTGGTCCCGCCGTCGGTGCTCTTGAAGATTCCGACGCTCGGGACGCCGAGCGGCGTTACGGTCCCGGCATAGAGCGTCGTCGGGGTGACCGGATCCACGGCGATCGTCTGGACCCGGTAGGTCGAGATCCCGACGTTCGCGGCTCTCCAGGTCAGTCCGCCGTCGTCGCTCCGGAAGACGCCGCTGTCGGTTCCCGCGTAGAGGGTCGCGGGATGGGACGGGTCGGGAACGATGCAATAGACGCTGCCGCCGGTAGGTCCTCGCGGCGCCCAGACGGGTGTCTGGGCGGCCGCCGGCCGCGCGGACACGAAGAGCCCCAGGCCCGCGGCAATGCCGAGGACGCAGGCGAGACGCCGAAGCATTTCAGGGGACAGCATCGCCCGCCCATCCTAACGCGCGAAAGATGGTCGGGGATTTCACTGCGGCTGCCGAAAAATGCAAAGAGCGAAACTTAAGACTCTCCTAAGACGAAGAGCGGGAGCCCTGTTCAACCGTGCGTATGGATCGCGATCCGGACATCAGGGGTCGCAACTGCGACCGAGCCGTAGAGCGGTCAACGGCCTTTGAACGCTGCGATCAGCTCCGAGCCCTGCTTCTCCGTGACGCCCTCGAGCTCGAAGCGCAGGCGCACCGAATTGAACAGGGCCACGTCCGGGCGTACGGGCCTTGCGCGGTCCATTTCGCCGGTGATCGTGACCCTGGCGGCCTCGAGCGGAACGCCGCGCTCCTTCGCGATGACCTGCACGAGCTCGACGCCGCAGGACGCGACCCCCGCGAGGAAGAACTCTCCCGGAGTGACCGCCTCGCCCGGGCATCCGTTCTGCACGGGCCCGTCGGCCACGAAGTGGTGGTTGCGGCAACCGCAGAGCACGCGGCCGTACGTGTCGGTCGATCGGGCGTGCACCTCGTAGCGCCGGATGTCCGTTTCCGTCATGGTCCTCCTCCCGAAGGCAAGGATACAGGGATCGCGATCGGCGCTGTTTTCGAAAGGAACACTATGTTTACTGGCCCCGAGCGGCCACCTGGTACTGCTCGATCTTGCCGTCGGGCATGTCGCGCTCGGTGATCGACACGGTCTTCTTCGCGAACTTCGCGTCGAAGGCGTGGAACGTCATGCCGCCGCGTTCCCGTTCGGCCGTCTGCTTGACCTCGAGGAGCTTGCCAAGCGGGGCGAGACTCGCGGCGAAGTCCTGGATCGCCTGGGCGGTGAAATAGGCGTTGGCGTTGGCCGTGAAGAGGGACCGGTCGATCTTCCTCTTCTGGAGGCCTTCGAGGATCCGGCGCGCCTGCGCCTCGCTTTGGGCCGCGGAGCCCTTCGCCAGAAGGAGAGGGGTGATCTTCCGGGCGATCGCCGACGCGGCCTGCGCGGCGTCCTGGTTGGTCAGCACGCTGACGGCGGCGCGATCGTCGGGGAAGACCACGTTGGTAGCCGTGAAGCCGGAGACCTCGCCGCCGTGCTCGAGGGCGCGGTGGCCCGACTCGGTCGTGACGTCCAGGCCGAGGCCGTATCGCGTACCGAGGCCGTTCTTGAGGACCACCTCGGTCTCCATCTCCTTCCGGGAAGCCGGCGCGAGGAGGCGCCCTTCAATCATCGCGATGTTCCAGCGCGCGAGATCCTCGGCCGTCATGGCGAGCTCGGCCGCGGCGAGGAGCCACCCTTTTCCCTCCTTTGGAGCGGCCCTCGGAGGCCCCAGCGCGTAGCGCAGGTAACCGGTCGGGTCCGTGGCGGCGAGTCGGCCCTGGTTCACGTCCGTGACGCTTTCCATGTGGAGCGGGACGAAGATCCTCTGGCGCAGAAACTCCAGGAGCGGAACGCCGCCGGCCTTCTCTACGATCCGGCCCGCGGCGACGTAGCCGGTGTTGCTGTACTGATACTGGGTGCCCGGCTCGAAGTCCAGCGGCTTGCCGGCCCAGAGCTCGAGGATCCGCTCGGGCGTGGTCTCCCTCAGCATGTCGGGAGGCACATAGTCCTGCGGCCAGTAGTCCTGATAGCCGGAGGTGTGCGACAGGAGCTGGCGGATCGAGACGTCCCCGGCGCGCGTGAGGCCCGGCAGGAACTTCGAGACCGGGTCGTCAAGCGACAGCTTGTGCTCCTCAGCGAGCATCAGGACGGCCGCCGCCGTGAACTGTTTGGAGATCGAGCCGATCGCGTAGCGCATGTCGGGCCGCGCCGGCGTCGGCGGATCGAGCCGCGCCTCTCCGTAGGCCTGGACGTAGGCGATCCGGCCGTCCTTCACGACGGCGATCGAAGCGCTCGGCACGCCCGTGGAGGCGAGCACCTGCCGCACGCTTCGGTCGATTTCGGCCTTGGTCGTGTCTTCGAGGCTCGCCTGCGCCTGCCCCCGGGCCTCGATCGCTGCCGCCCATGAGAGCGCGCCGAAGGCCGCTGCGAGAAACACTCTGCGCGATCGCGATTTCCACATGATCGTTAACTCCTGCAACTACCTTCGACCCGACTCCCCGGGACAGGCTGGTAGTGTCCTGACCTCACTGTAGGCCCTCTTCAGAGGCACGATCCGTAACAGGCGCCCCGGAGCCGGCGTCGTTCCCCTCGTCGGCACGCGGCGGCCAGGCCGCAGATCGGACCGTTTGGCCGCCGCTCTGGTCACTCGGGCACAGAGACACCGAATCTTCAGTTATCACTGTGGTGCGTGCCCTCGAACAAGGCCTCCTTCGGGAAACGCCGCCGGCTCCGGGGCTGGCAGTGCCGCTTGAGTCCGGGTGAGAGCCCCGGCGGCGGGACGACTCCCGTAGGAGGCATGAGCGAAGGAGCATGCCACGCCGAAGCGTTCCCCTCACAATCCCTGCGACTGAGCGATTAGCGACGGCCCGGTTCTCTCTTTCGCGGCAGGGCCGGCGCGCGCCGACGAGGGAGGCGGCCCGACGCCGGGGCGGCTCGAAGCGAGAAGGTTCCAGATGGAACCGACGGTCGGAAGACTTCATCGAAACTCCTCGAGGAACGTCTTCCAGGCGCCCAGGTACTCCTGGCCACCGACGACGTAGGTGTCGTTGTGCGTCGCGCCGCGGATGAGGAAGAACCGCTTGGGAGGCGCGGCAAGCTCGAAGAGCCGCCGGGCGTGGCCAGGCGGCACGACGCCGTCCCTCTCGGCCTCCGCGATCAGCTTGGGCGCCCTCAAACGCGTGATCTTCGCCTCGTTGTCGAACCGCGTCCGCAGGAGAAACGCCGGCAGGAACGGGTACACCGCTCTCGCCATCGCAGCAATCGAGAGGAAAGGCGTCTCCAGGATCACGGCCGCGCAGGGATGCCGGAGCGCGGTCTCGATCGCGACCGCCGAGCCGAGGGACTCTCCGAAGAGGACGATCTGGTCCGCCCGGAATCCCCGCGCGACCGCCGACGCGTAGATGGCCTCGCCGTCGGCGTAGAGTCCTTCCTCGTCGGGCCGGCCGGTGCTCGCGCCGTAACCCCGGTAGTCCACGAGGGCGACGTCCAGCCCGAGCGCCGCGACCAGCATCCGGACCCGGTCCAGCCGGTGGCTGATGTTGCCGCCGTTTCCATGGAAGTAGAGCAGCGCCCGGCGCCCGCCGCCGGCGATCCACCAGCCCTTGAGCACGACGCCGCCGCGCGATTCGATCGAGAGGTCCTCCGACCGCAGACCGAAATCCGCCGGAGTCGCCGCGTAGCTCCGCTCCGGGAAATAGATGAAGCTCGCTTCGAGCCCTTTCCACATCCGACCGAGCGCCACCGCCCCCATGCCGAGCAGGAGAATCCCGAGGACCCGGGCGCGGAAGGAAGATCCCGGCATCTATATCAACTCTGATATAGCTTCGTCCTCGCTCTCTCGCACCTCGCTCCCGACTTCCCCGCGGCGGCGCGCTGATGATAGAACAGCCCCTCCCGGAAAGGAGGCGGCCATGACCAGCCACAACGTTCCCACGTACGACGACGCGCACCTCGTCCTGAAACTGTACGAGCTGCGCCGGGAAGAGAAGCTTCGCGCGGCGCGCGAGTGGTTCGTGACGAAATTCTTTCCGCGATCGGCCGCCGATATCGCGGCCCTCTACGGCGTCCCGGGGATCGAGAACACCTATTTCCGGATGGTCACCTCGTACTGGGACATGGCGGCGTCCTTCGTCGTGCGCGGGGTCTTGAACGGCGACCTCCTGATCGATTCGGGCGCGGAGATGCTCCTCGTCTGGGCGAAGCTCGAGAGCTTCCTGCCGGAGCTCCGGGGGAAGACGGTCTCTCCGAAGTTCCTCTCGAACCTCGAGCGCTGTGTCGAGTCCACGGCGTACGCCCGGGAACGGCTCGCGGCATCTCGCCAGACGGTCGCGCGTCTGCGCGATCGCGCCCAGGCCGCCGCGAAGCCGTGACCTCGGCCGGCGCCCGCCCGCCGGACCTCGCCGATCCGGCAATCCCCGCCGCGGAGGCCCGGGAGCGCTTCGAGAAGCTGCAGGCCAAACTCGTGCCGCTCTGGAAGTCCATCCAGACCATGAGCCCGGACCCGCAGACGATCGTCGTCGTCCCGTCGATGAGCCTGGACGCCGCGGCGCTCTCGGGCGCGCAGATGCAGGCCTACGAAGAGCGGTTCCTGTTCCTGCTCCTTCTCCTGCGGCAGCCCCGGGCCGAGATGATCTACGTGACGTCGCAGCCCATCCACCCGAGCATCATCGACTATTACCTCGACCTTCTGCCCGGCGTCATCGCCTCCCATGCGAGGCGGCGCCTTCACCTGATCGCTCCGGAGGACTCCTCGCCGAGACCCCTTTCGGAAAAGTTGCTCGAAAGGCCGAGGCTCCTCGACCGGATCCGCGGGCTCATCCGCGACGCCGACCGCGCGCATCTCGTGCCGTACAACACGACCCCGCTCGAGCTGCAGCTCGCCCTGCGCCTCGGGATCCCGATGTTCGGCGCGGATCCGAAGTTCTTTCCCCTCGGGAGCAAGAGCGGCTGCCGGCGGCTCTTCGAGGAGGAGGGCGTGCCGCATCCGATCGGCATCGAGAGCCTGTCCGGCTTCGAAGAAGTCGCCGGCGCCATCGCCGCGCTGCGCGCGCGTAAGCCCTCGATCTCCGCCGTCATCGTGAAGCAGAACGAGGGGGTCTCGGGCGAGGGCAACGCCTCGGTGGACCTGGCCGGGCTGCCGCCTCCTGGCGCCGTGGGCGAGCGCGAGGGGCTGCGCGAACGCCTGCGGCAGATGCGGTTCGAGCTGCCGGGCACGACCTACGAGTCCTACGTCGCGAAATTCCGCGAGAGGGGAGGCGTCGTCGAAGAGATGATCGCCGGCGCCGAGCTGCGCAGTCCGAGCGTGCAGCTGCGCGTCACGCCTCTGGGGGACGTCGAGCTCCTCTCGACGCACGACCAGGTCCTCGGCGGGCCTGCCGGACAGAGCTACATCGGCTGCCGGTTCCCCGCCGACACCGAATACGCGCCCGCGATCACGCGGGAGGCGGCGAAGGTCGGACGCAGGCTCGCCAGGGAGGGCGTCCTCGGCCGTTTCGCGCTGGACTTCGTCGTCGTGCGGTCAGGGAAGGGCGGCGGATGGGACGTGTACGCAATCGAGCTGAACCTGCGAAAGGGAGGCACGACGCATCCCTTT
Source organism: Thermoanaerobaculia bacterium (assembly GCA_033853815.1). Taxonomy (GTDB): domain Bacteria; phylum Acidobacteriota; class Thermoanaerobaculia; order UBA5066; family Gp7-AA6; genus JAWOLE01. Next base: position 3,696 of record JAWOLE010000435.1, on the reverse strand, counting down.
CTGACTCTCCAGTTCCTGACCGACGGCCGCTACGACCCCGAGACGGCCACCTTCACCGCGCCCTCGGGCCGCCGGAAGTTCTTCATCGCGAGCGATCACGTGGCCTCGCCGCTCTACCGCGCCTTCACGACCGACGACCTCTTCGACCTGGTCGTCCGCCGGGGCCTACACTTCGACCAGACGCGCCAGACCGGCGTGATCTTCCACATGATGAGCGCGCTCGCCGAGTGCGGCAGCGTCGGCCTGACGGCCGTCGGCGACTCCCACGAGGAAGCCGACGCCTTCTACCGCAAGGCCGTCGCCGCCCTCGACGAGGAAGCCGCGGATGCCGCCGCGCCGCGTCCCCTCCCAGGAGCGCCGTAGGTCGCGCGTCTGATACCCTGACCGGAAAAGGAGAACCTCGATGCCGAAGCGCCTTGCCCTCCTCGCCGCCGTCCTCTTCACGCTCGGCCTCGCCGCCGCGTTCGCGGCCGCGCCCGGCCGTCTCCAGGTGACCTATTACTACCTGCCCGGCTGACCCATCTGCGCCAAGATCAAGCCCGCCGTGAGCGGGTTGGAGCTGGAGTTCCCCGGCAAGGTCAGGGCGGAGAACGTGGACGCGACTACTCCCGAGAACAAGAAGAGGGTCAAGGAGCTCGGGTTCCAGACCCACGGCCTCGTCATTCGCTCCGCCGACGGCAAGGTCCTCTGGAAGCAGCCCGACCACGAGGTCAAGATGGACGATGTCCGCAAGGAGATCGCCGAGCTCCTGAAGAAGTAACGCCACCCCTTTAAGGTGACTTATCGCGTCGGGTCGCCCCGGCGTCGGGCCGCCTCCCTCGTCGGCACGCTCCGGCCCTGCCGCCGAAGACAGAACCGGGCCGTCGCTGGTCGCTCAGTCGCAGTGGCGGCGAGGCTCAAGTCTTGCGGTGGTGTGCTCCTTCGCTCATCGCCTCCTCCGGGAGGCGTCCCGCCTCCGGGGCTCACACTTAGGCTTAAGTGGCACTGCGAGCCCCGGAGCCGGCGGCGTTCCCCGGAGGAGGTGATGGGTGACGAGCATGGAAGAGAGTCTCGCGTGCTGCACTGTCTCTGCGAGGAACCCTCAGCGGCGGCCAATGACTCGCGTGCGGCCGGCCGCCGCGTGCCGACGAGGGGAATGCCGACGGATTCGGGGCAACCTTTCCGCCAGGTGGTCCTAGCCAGGAGTCAGCCGAGCGCGGCGAGGCGGTCGATCAGGTCCACGACGCGGTTCGAATAGCCCCACTCGTTGTCGTACCACGCGACGACCTTCAGGTACCCGTCGTTCTGCGACCGCGTGGACAGGGCGTCGAAGATCGAGGAGTGCGGGTTACCGATGATGTCGGACGAGACCAGCGGCACCTCGCTGTATTCGACGATTCGCTTCATCGGCCCTTCCGCAGCCTCCTTCACGGCGCCGTTGACCTCCGGGACACGGACCGGCCTCTTCATCCTGCAGGTCAGGTCCACGATCGAGCCGTCCGGCACCGGAACGCGGATCGCCATCCCATCCAGTTTTCCCTTCAATTGCGGCAGGATCTTGCCGACCGCCCGCGCGGCGCCGGTCGTCGTCGGGATGATGTTCTCCGCGGCGGCGCGGCTCCGGCGCAGGTCCTTGTGGGGCACGTCGGCCAGCCGCTGGTCGTTGGTGTAGGCGTGGACCGTCGTCATCACGCCCTCCTCGATGCCGAACCTCTCGTCCAGGATTTTCGCGATCGGCGCCAGGCAGTTGGTCGTGCACGACGCGTTGGACACGATCCGGTGCTCGGGCTTCAACGTCCCGTCGTTGACGCCCATGACGACCATGGCGTCGATCTCGTCCTTGGGCGGCACGGTCAGGATGACCTTCTTCGCGCCGGCGTCGAGGTGTCCCTTGAGCTTCTCGCGGGTCAGGAGGACGCCGGTGGACTCGACCACGACGTCCACTCCGAGCTTCCCCCAGGGAATCTTCGCCGGGTCCTTCTCCTCCGTCATGAGGACCTTCTTGCCGTCCACCGTCATCGTGTCCTTGTCGGTCGAGACCTCCTTGTGAAAGACGCGCATGACCGTGTCGTACTTCAAGAGGTAGGCGAGGTGCGCGTTGTCGTAGAGGTCGTTGATCGCGGCCACCTCGACGTCGGCGCGGTCCGAGAGGATCCGGAAGACCGTGCGCCCGATCCGACCGAAGCCGTTGATGCCCACCCGGATCGTCATGCGGCTTTCTCCCGGTGGGCGTCGAGCTCCTCGAACCGTTTGATCAGATCGACCGCCCGGTGCGCGTAGCCGTAGCCCGCGTCGTACCAGCAGAGGGTCTTCGAGACCCGGTCGCCCATTACCATCGTCGCGAGCGAGTCGAACGTGCTCGAGTAGGTGCTGTAGGCCACGTCCGATGAGACGATCGGCTGGTCCTCGTACTTGACGATCGAGCGCAAGCGCTCCGTCGCGGCCGCCGTGCGCAGAACCTCGTTGACCGCGACCGGCGTGACCTTGTTCTCGTACCAGCAGACGAGATCCACGACCGAGCCGTTTCGCACGGGAACGTTCATGGCGTACCCGGTGACTCTTCCTTCGAGCTCCGGCAGGAGCTCCGTGACCATCCGCGGGGAGCGCGACTCCTGCGGGATGATGTTCTCGGCCGCCGCACGCCCGCGCCGCATGTCCTCGGCCGGCACGTCGGCGAGGCGGTGCTGGCTCGTGTAGGAGTGGATCGTCGTGAAGATCGCCCGCCGGATCCCGAACGCCTCGTGGAGGATCTTCAGGGTCGGCGTCACGGCGTGCACGGTCGAAGACGCGTTCGACACGATCCGCTGGCGGCTCTCGAGCCTGTCCTCGTTGACCCCCATCACGGCCATGACGTCGAAGGCGTCGGCCGGCGGCGCGAGGGAGATAACCCGCTTCGCCCCGGCCGCGAGGTGCTTCTCGAGCTCCGCCCGCGTGCGGCTCTTCGAGGTCGCCTCGATGACCGTGTGGACGCCGAGGTCTCCCCACGGAGGCTGCGGGGTGTCCTTCTCCGACACTATGGGGATCTGCCGCCCCATGACGTAGAGGTTCCCCTCCTTGATGGAGACCTCGTCGGGGAAGCGGCCGAGCACCGTGTCGAACTTCAGCAGGTACTCGAGCCCCTTGTGGTCCGCGATCTCGGAGATCGCGGCCACGCGGATGTCGTCTCTCCTGTAGAGGATCCGGAAGATGTTCCTTCCGATCCTCCCCAGCCCGACCAGCCCGACCCGTGTCGCCACCCGGCCTCCTAGGCTCTCATCTATACCAGACCGGCCGGCTCCCCGGCTGATGCAAATGCGTTCCCGCCGCGCCGCGCTCGTATCATTCCGCGAACAAAGGGGGAATCATGGCCTTGTTCCGCTTCTCGGTGCTGCCGGCCCTCTGCCTCACGATCCTCCGTTGCGCGTCGGCGCCGGCCTCAACCGCGCCAGCGTCCGCGGCCTCCGCCGATCGCGGTGCGATCTTGCGGGCCGACGAGGAGTTCGCCCGGTTCGCGCAGGAGAGAGGTGTTGCCGACGCCTTCGCCGTCTACGCCGCGGAAGGCGCCACGATCCTTCCCAACGGCGGCAACCCCGTGAGGGGCCGTGAGGCCGTCCGAGCCCTCTTCGCCTCCTCCTCCGGCACCGTCCTCACCTGGAAGCCCTTCGCCGCCGAAGTCTCGCGCTCCGGCGATCTCGGCTACACCCTGGGAACCTACGAATCCCGATCGACGGACGCCGC
>JAWOLE010000434.1:0-11408 GCA_033853815.1 Thermoanaerobaculia bacterium | reverse complement strand
TTGGAATCGGCCGCTCTTCCTTTCATCTTCAGGGAGTTGATCGGCTCCGCAGGTCCTCCAGGCACGGCGTGGCACATGGCTTGCTCCTGAGACCCGGATAGATGGAGAAACGCGCAAAAAGGGAGGCCTTATGAATCTCAAGATTTTTCAACGAATTCTTCTCGTGGCCGTTGTTCTCGGCGTTTCGGCCGCGATCGCTCAGGCGCAGGTCGAGCTGCCGGGTCTGAGCGTCCACATCACGGCGGGCAGGCCGCCCGCTCCCCGGTACGAGGTGCGCGGAGCGAGCCCGGGGCCTGGCTATGTCTGGGTCGGCGGCTACTGGGCCTCCGACGGCGGGCACTGGAGCTGGGTCCGTGGACACTGGGACCAGCCGCCCGAGTCGAACGCGTACTGGGTCCGTCCCCGTTACGTCCATAGCTACGGGGAATACATCTACGAGCCGGGCCACTGGTCGGGCCAGACGGTCGCCGTCCCCGACGACGTGCGCGAACACCGTTCCTGGCGCCGTCACGAGCGCGACCACGAGCGTGAGATGCAGCGGGAGCAGAGCGGGTACTACCGCGATCGAGACCGTGATCGCGACCGCCAACGCTAAGCCTACAGGGACTCGTTACTGAGTCTGCGAGAGGGAGCGGGCCTTGGCCCCCTCCCTCTTCGTTTGTTTACCGGGAACAGCCAGGCGTTCAGCGAGAGAGGTCGATCGTCGTCTCTCCGGACATCACCAGGTTCTGGAAGTGCAGGCTGGCGGACACGAGGTGAATCGCGGAACTCGAGACCGTGCCGGTCGCGGCCGCCCCGAACGGCACGTCATCGATCACCGTCGTCAATTGTCCGCTCAACTGGTCGCCGCGGATCGTTCCGCTGAAGCGTCCCAGGAAGCTGGAGGCCTCGATCGTGGCGTCCACCTGAGCGCCGGCCTGTGCGATCTCCGCGGCGGCCGTCTCGCTCGAAGGAGAGGGACCCCCGAACGCAATCGTGCCGCTCCAGGCCCCCGCGACGCTGAAATTCGGAGCCTGCGGAATCGGCGTGGCGAGCGGAGACGGCCCGGTGGGACCGGACCCGCCATCGCAGCCGGGCGCCGCAAGCAGGACGAGCGCCAGGGCGACAGACAGGCACGGGGCGCCCCGCCCCTCGAAACGGCTTCGCATCCCGGAACTTCCCCTCCAATGCTACCTCGATGACTACCGCACCGCACCGGCCCCGCCGCCGATCCACTCGCGCGGATCGGTCACGGCTGTCGTTATGTCAGATCTGACATAATCAGCGCCTGCGCCGCTTCATCGGAAGCCGACTCGTCTGGGCCGGCAGGCCTCCTCGAAGGAAGCTCGAGCACACGGGCAGCCCGGCGAAAATCACTCAGCATACGGAACGGAGCCTGCGTAGCTCCCTGATGGCAAATGGCTCCTCAGGTAGGATTTGAACCTACAACCCTCCGGTTAACAGCCGGATGCTCTGCCGTTGAGCTACTGAGGAAAAGAGCGGACCGGCAAGGGTAGCCAAGGGCGTCGGGGGTGTCAACTCGCGACGAGTTTCCGCGCGAGCGCCTGGAAAGCCTCTTCGACGCCCTCTCCAGTCTTGGCGCTGGTCTTGAAGGCCGGCCAGCCGCCTCCTCCGAGGTCCGTCACGGCGTCGGTCTCGACCTCCCACTTGTCGGTCAGATCGGCCTTGTTGATCATCAGGACGAAGGGAACCTTCCCGAGGAGCTCCTCGGCGCGGTTCTGCAGAACGACGGCGCGATCCAGGGTCTCCCGGCGCGTGCCGTCCACGACGAGCACGTAGCCGGCCGACCCCCGCAGATACGAGTCGCGGATCTTCTGGAACTCGTCTTCGCCGTAGATGTCCCAGAGGAGGAGGTCCAGGGTCCGGCCGTCCGCCTCGACCGTCTTCTTGTCCACCTTCACGCCGACCGTGGTGTGGTACTTGTCGGAGAAGAGGCTCTTGACGTAGCGGGAGACGAGGCTCGTCTTGCCCACGGCGTAGGCGCCCACCATGCAGACCTTTTTCTGAATCACCGCGCCGCCTCGGGCGCGCGAGGCCCGGCGATGACGCCTCGGAACGACACGCTTCGGTTCAGCTGCTTTTCCTCCTCGGTCCGCTCCGGGGCGAGCGGCTCGGCCGAGCCTACGCCCGTCGCGGCGAGAGGCGCGGACGGGAGCCGCGCACGGAGAACGGCCAGGACCCCTTCCGCCCGCCGCCGCGAGAGCGCGAGGTTGGCTTCGTCGCTTCCTTCGCTGTCGCCGCGGCCGACCACCTCGACTCGGACCTCCTTGCCCGCGGCAGAGCCGAGAGCCGGGAGAGCCGCGATCTCGCGGGCCGCGGCGGCGATCTTCGCCGATTCGCTCGCGGCGAGATCCGAGGAGCCCCGCGCGAAGAAGATGCGCCGGGCCTCGAGCGCCTGCAGCGCGGAGTCGAGCGCTTTCTGATCGGCGTCCGCGAGATCCCGGTCGTCGTAGCGGGAGACGCCGGGAATCGTCCGGGCGAGCGCCCTCGCCTCTTCGATCCACCGATGGGGCGCGGCGCCCGCGGCGAAGAGCACGCCGTTGTCCGCGCGGAGACGGACGGTGGCGGGCGCCGCCAGCGCCGACCGCGCGCGGGCCGCGACGATCTCGTCGTCGAGCGCCTGGTACGGCTTCCAGCTCGCCACGACGTCCTCCCGGCGGAGCTTCTCCGACGCGAGCAGGGCGCCGGGGTCCCGCGCGAGGGGGTCGCGCAGCCCCTTGACGAAGAACTTGCCATCCCGCCTGCCGGACGCCGTCACGGCGATCCCGGGTTGCGCCGCGAGCTTCTCCAGGTAGCGGCCCCAGCGCCTGTCGCGCCGGACCGTCGTCCATGTCCAGAGGCCGGCCGCGGCGAGGATCACGGCGAGCGACGCGATGAGCGGCGCGTAGCGGCGAGCGCCCTTCGCGCGCGTGGCGCCCGCCTCGCCCGGCTGCCGCTGCGACTTCAGGCACGCCTCGAGGTCGCCGCGGCACTTTTCAAAAGGAGCGGCGTCGCCTTCGAACTCTTCGAGATCGCGGGCCATGTCCCGATGGATCTTCTCAATCGTCTCGGCGAAGACCGCGCGAAGCTCCCGCGGCGGGTTGCCTTGCACGACGCCCGCGAGGGCCGCGTCGGGCCCCTGCTCGACCCACACCGCGCGCTCGCCGACGCGGAAGGCGTCGAGCGTGTCCGTCTCCGCGCCGCCGAAGGAGTCGCGGACGAAATCGCGGATTGCCGTCAGCATTCCCGAAACCATGTCCGCGTCCTGGACGTTCGCCCCATCCGCGGAGACGTGCGCCAGGAGCAACCCCGTCTTCCGGTGGATCAGAAAGACCTGCTCCACGCGGTAGAGGAGCGTGCGGAGGAGGACGATTTCGGAGAAGGGCTTCCCGGTCCGCCACGATTCGAGCCGCCACTGGAGGCCCTTCTTCGAGAAGCTCTGCCCGAGCGCCTGGTTGAGAGTCTCGAGCATGTCGGCCAGGGTGGCCGCGATCGACTTGCGGATGGCCGGACCCATGACGGGGAAGAGCCCGTCGGCGAGGACTTCGGGGTGGCGTTTGACCGAAATGCCGATGGCCTCCTCGACCGTCGGGAGGAGCGAATCGGTCAGACTGTGGTCCTGCCCCGATCGGATCGCGACCGCTTCGGTCAGGACGCGGCTCACGTCCTCCGCGCGGGTGCGCGGATCGTCCAGCCGCTCCTGGATCTGGACGACCTGTTGGTGTTCGGCGGCGAGGAGAAGCGCCCGCAGCTCGCTCAGCCGATCGCCAGGCGGGGCCTCGGCCGCCTCGCCGCCGTTGCCGGGCTTCAGCGACTCGTCACCCGAGCCGGCGGCGGGGCCAGGGCCGGCGGACACGCTTCACTCCTTAGCGGGCTGCTTGACGTCGCCGGACATCCGCATCGCGGCGTCCGTGAAGAGGCTCGCGAGCGCCGAGCGGTCGGTCTTGGCGGACCGCAATTCCCGGATCTCCCGGGACAGCGCCGCCGCGCTCTCGCGAACGCGGTTGCGGATCTCCTCGGTCAGAGCCTTCGATTGATCGAGGATCTGCTGGCGCAGCTCCCGCTGGTTCTTTGTCGTCACGTCGTCGAGCTGCGCGAGCTTCTTCTCCAGGGCGCGGCCGGCCTCTCGGAACTCGCGGGAGAGCTCCTTGCCCGCCTCGGTCCGCTCGCCCTGCTCGGCCTTGATGCGGTCCGACAGCGATTCAAGCTCCTTCTTGATGAAAGCCTCAAGACCGTCGAAGCGCTTCTTCGTCTCGATGCGCGCGTCGGATGTCTCCTTCAGGAGCCTTTCCTCGAGGCGCGCGAACCTCTTCTCGAAGTCCTGGACCTGCGCGCCGAAGAGGATGTCGCGGATCTTCTCGAGGTTGCCGGCCCCCGCCGCCATCCCGGGCGAGCCTTCGGCGCCGGACTTCTTCCCCGCCGGCGCAACGGGGCCGTTTCCTCCCCGGGATTCCACTCTGCCTCCCGAGTTCTTCTTCGGTTCTTCCGTCATCATCGTGGGTCCTCCCGCCTTTCGCTTCGAACGCGCCTTTACCGTTACCCCGCCCCGCCGCTTCACCGCGATCCCGTTTTCTCCCGACGTTTGTTCTCACGCCGTCGCAGGTTGTTGGACCGTGCCTTCTGCAGCACGGCCTGTTTCTCCTCGAACACGAGCGTCTGGATCTCGAGCATGAGAATCTTTCTCGAACCGACACAGACGGCCGACGCTTCGAGTTGGAAGTCCCGGCCCGAGGGGCCGGCCTCGCTCCAGAGTCCCGACCGCAGCCGGCCCGGCCCGCGGTACTTCCAGAAGTCCTCGGCGTCGATGAGGAAATTCTCGAGAAACGGAGAATCGAGCGCCTTGCCGAGGCTCTGCGGTTTGGAGTCGGCGCCGGGGCGGAGCCGCCGAAACCACTCGGGAACCGTCCCCACCGTTTCGAGGCTCCCGTCCGGTTTGCGTTCCAGGAGGGCCACCTCGAGCGCGGTGAGAAGGTCGTCGCCAATCGATTCCCCGGTCATTTCCGTGTCCCGCTGGGGGAGGCGTTTATTAGCACACGGAGGGGGCGCAGGCAACTCATTCGGCCGGCTGCCAGCTAGCCCAGGCGACTTTCCAGCGGCCCGCCCCAGGGACGAGGCGCATGTCGAAGGCGTAGGTCGAGGCGGAGGGGAGGAGGCGGTCGAGGCCTCCGAGCTTGCGGGCACGGCCGGAGAACGCGACGCGGAAACGAGCCCGTGCGGCTTCGGGCGCGCGCTCGATCGTCAGGTCCTCGATCCGCAGGTTCACGGTCTGGTAGGCGGCGAAGTACCGGCGCAGCGTGGCGGACGCCTCCGCCGTATCGCCTCCGCCGGCGTCGCGGAAATCCCCAGCCAGGTTTTCGACGACGCCCGGGGCGTCGCGCGCTTGCGCCGCTCGGACCATCCTGTCGAGAACCTCGCGGACCGGGTCCGCCTTTTCACGGCAGGCGAGACAAAGGGCGAGAACGCCGGCGAGAAACGGCACGAGATTGAGAGCGCGCGACAAGACGGCTTCATTCTCTCGCGATTCAACGTGAAAAGATCAGAAGCCGGCGGCGTCGTAGGCGGAACATGACCGAACAGTCCATCGAGCAGAGGCTCACGCGCGCACATCGCGATCTCGACGACCTCTTCGGCCGCTTCCTGGCCGCGGCCGCCGCCGAGGATCCGGCCGAGGCGCTCCGCGCGATCCGCGATTTCGACGACGCGCTGCGCCGACACACGGCGGAGGAAGAATCGAGCGTCCTCGCGGCGCCGGCCGGCCACAGGCTTGCGCCGCCGCAGGCGGAAAGCGCGGACGAACGGCTGCACCGGGAGCTGCGCCTCGAACACGTGCAGGTTCGCGAGGTTTCCGCGATGATCCGCCGCCTTCTCGAGGAGAAGAACGACCTGGAAGGAGCCCGGCGCCTGGCCCCGAATCTCGCCCGCCGCTGGGATGCACACACCGCGCGGGAGGAGCGGGAGCTGTTCGGGGGAAGGGTTTAGCGACCCGACAGGGCCGCGACCCGGACGCTTCTCTCGCGAGGGCCGTCGAGCTCGATTAAGAAGATCCCCTGCCAGCGGCCGAGGACCGGGCGTCCCTTCTCGAGCGGCACCAGACAGGAGACGCCGATCGCCTCGGAGAGGAAGTGCGCCGGGGAGTTCCCCTCGCCGTGATCGAACTCGACGTTCGGCACCCAGGCCGCGAGCGCGCGTTCGACGTCGTGCGTGACGTCCTCGTCCCAGTTCTCGCCGATCGTCACGGCCGCGGTCGTGTGCGGAAGGGAGACGAGGAGCGCGCCGGACTCGACTTCGAGCTTCGCCGCGGCCTTCGAGACCTGGTCCGTGATGTCGTGCCGTTCGATCTTCTTCTTCGTCCGCACCTGGAATTCCACGGTTCCGCTCATGCCGCGAGTCTACCGAGCGCGTATTAGGTTTCAAGTTTCAAGTTTCAGGAAAGGGCGTGGACGTTCTCCTCCTGAATCCTGAAACATGGAACCTGAAACCTTCATTTGTACAGCTCGCGGTACGACTCGGCGTAGAGCATCACGCGGCGCACGTAGTCTCGGGTCTCGTAGGCGGGATGCGACTCGAAGACCTCGTCGTCGTCGCGGCTCGAGTTCTCCTTGAGGACGCGGGCCATGCGCGTCGGGCCGCCGTTGTAGGCCGCGAGGGCGTAGATGATCTTGCCTCCGAAGCGGTCGAGCAGGCGCTTGAAGTACGCCGCGCCCAGGCGCGCGTTGGTGCCCGGGTCATAGAGAAAGGCCTGGCGGTAGCGCGCGCGCAGGACCGATCGGGAAAGACTCTTCGCCGTCGCCGGCGTCAACTGCATCAGGCCGAGAGCGCCCGCGCGCGAACGCGCCTGCGGCTCGAAGACGCTCTCCTGGCGCACGAGCCCTCGCAGCAGCGACGGATCGATGCCGAATTCCTTCGCCCGGTCGGCCAGAAACCCCTTCTCCTCGATCGGGTAGAAGAGGCGCCTCCAGCCGTCGGGCACGCGGGCTTCCGAGGGCGTGCCGAGGTCGGGGAACGCCCGGTGCGCCGCGTCCGCCGCTTGAGGAAACCGCCCGAGCGCGAACTCAGCCTCGGCCAGGCGCAGGTCGCGCCCCCGCGAAGGCGGGAGGACGCGCGCCTCCGCGGCCGCGTCCTCGAACATCCGGAGCAGGAGGAGCTCGTCGGTGCGCCGGAAGGTGGCCGTCGCGGTCGAGGGATCGTGCAGCAGTTCCGGCTTTTCCGCCGGGGGCACGCGCGCCCGCCGGCGCGCGAAGATGGCGTAGAGGTCGGGCGGATCGGCCGCGCCGAGCGCCTCGTACAGCGGCGCGGCATCCTCGCGCCGTCCCTCGTGCTCCAGACAGCGGGCCAGCCAGTAGGTCAGGCGTCTCCGCCTGCCGGGCTCGGAATAGACGTCGGCCAGCTCTTCGATGCGGGACCGGGCGCCGGCAAAATCCTCCTTCAGGTAGAGCGCCCAGGCGAGCTTCCAGAGCGGCTCGAAGCCGGCCGTCGAAGCCGGATCCTCCCGCTCGATCGCGCGGGCGCGGGCGATCGCGTCTTCGAAGCGGCCGGCGTCGCTATCGAGCTGGATCAGGCGGGCGAGCGCTCCGATCCGGACGGGCGGCGGCGCCGGGGGCGCGGCCAGGTCGGAGAGGGAGCGCCTCGCGGAGGCTTCGAGCGGACCCGCGGCGGATGACTTCGCCCCCTTTTTCGCGGGGCGGTTGAGCTCGAGATCCACGGCGAAGAGCCTCGCCTCGAAGTCGGAGGCCGTTCCGTCCCGGGGGACGGCGGCGACCGCGCGCCGGGCCGCGGCGGCATGGCCGAGCCTCGACTCTCCGCGCGCGAGCGCGAGCTGGATCGCGGCCCGTTCCTCGGCCGGCCAGAGCGGGAGGCGGCCGGCCCTGATGAGCCGAACGCCCCTCTCGACGCTCCCGGCCGCGATGAGCGTGACGCCGAGCCTCGCCTTCTCCGCGACGGTCAGCCGGGCTTCCTCCTGCCTGAGAGCCGGCCGGGCGAAAGCGGGCGCCGAGTCCCCGGCGACGCCGGACAGCACCAGACTCCGCGCCGCGGCGCGCACCGTCGGCGTGTCGTTTGCGGCGAGAGCCAGCCGGATCCTTTCCAGCGTAACAGCCCGGGCGTCCTGTCCCGTCGCGGCCGGGGCGGCCTTCGCGAGAACGGCCGCCGCCCCCGCGCGGTCCCCGCTCTTCTCGAGAGCCGAGGCGAGCTCCCGGGCCGCGGCAACGCGCCGCGCGAACGGCTCCTCGGTCTCGAACGCGGCCCTGAGGGCTCGTGCCGCTTGCGCGTGCAGACCGGCCGCCTCGAGCGCCTCGCCGAGCCGCAGGTTTCGGTAGGGCTCGAGCCCGACGGCCGCCGCGGGAGCGAGCCGCAGGCGCCGGACAGCCGCCGGAAAATCCTTGCGCCGCAAGTCGTCACCGGCCAGGACGAACGCGATGCGGGCCTCCCAGGCGCGCTCTCCCGACTTGACTCGAATTTCTTCCAACGCCTTCTCGGCCTCGGGGCGGCGCTTCGCCTCGAGCAGATCCACCGCTCGAGCGAACTCCGCGTCGTAATCCGCAGGGGCGGGACGGCCGATGTCGCCGGGAAGACGGACACTCCCCGAGAGGAGAAAGACCGCTAGGAGAATGAATCGGGTGATCTGGCGATCGGGTGATCGGGTGATCTTTGAAAAAGCTTGGTTCAATCGCCCGATGGCTCGATCACCCGATCGCAGATTCCTAGATTCCCAGGGACTCGGCGTGCCCGTCGGCCAGGATCCGCACCAGCTCCTCGTGAAGGAAGTCCGAACTGGCGCGGATCGCCGCCGGAATCCGCTCTTCGTACATCTGGCGGCTCAAGTCGATTTCCTCCTTGAGCCTCCGGTAGAGGTTGCCCTGCTTCAGCCCTTCCTGGACCGCGCGCTCGTTGTAGAGCTTGATCTCCGAAACCAGAAACTGAGCGAAACGGCGGGCCTCCGTACGGCGCTCTTCGTCGGCGACGGGCGCCAGAGGACCGGTCAATCGCCGCGCCTCTCCCGGCGCGGGCGCGGCCGGCGGGGGGAAACTGTCGCGGGCGGGCCGGGACTCCTTCGGCGTTTCGTTGGCCTCGGCCTCCGCGGGCGGGTCCTCCGCGGCCGCGGGAGCGGGCGATTCCTGCCAGAGATCGAGCATTCCTGTGTCGCCCTCGTCGGGCCGCGCCGGGGCGGCCGGCTCTATCTCGCGCAGCGCCGGAGACGGCCGCCACCTGCGCGCTGGCAGACGCTCGATCAACAATCCCGAGAGGAACGCCAGGAACGCCGCCGCCTCGGGATCGAAGCGCTCGACATCCGCCGCGACCGCGTCGGCGTAGAGAGCGCCGGTCACCTTCTCCGCGATCACGATCGGAACGAGGACCGCATCCGCCGCGTCCGCGCATCCCAGGCGCGTGGAGGTTTCATTGCCGCCCGCCAGACGCCAGGGCTTTCCCTCGAGCACGCGCGCGAGCGGTCCGGGAGCCGACGCCGGCAGCGTCATCCGGCGCAGGATCTCCTGTCTCGCGTCTCCGCTCGGGATTCCGGCCGCCTTCCAGACCGTGAAGACGCCGCCTCGCAGGACGAGAAGCATGGCGCGCGAGGCGCTCCGCAGGCAGATCTGGAGGAGGCGGTTCAGGATCTCCACCTGCGTGGCGGCTGCGTCCAGGTCGCGAGCCGCCTCGATCGACAGATGGCCTGGCCGGGCCGGCCGCTCAAGCGCTGGCGACAACAGGTCCGCCGGGACGATCCCGGCCAATCTCTGCTCGAAGCGGGAAGCGAAACCGGCCCAACGGCCGTCGGACTCGAGGCGAAGGCGCTCGAACTCCTCGCGAAGGGCCGCGAAACGCTCGGCGAGCCTTCGCTCGATTTCCGCCTCCAGGAGCCGGCCGTGTTCCGCCGGGTCGTGCACGGACCTCATTATAAGCGCCCCAGCCCTCTCGTCCGGAATCCCTAAGTCTCTCTAAATACTTGAGATGGAAGGAGATCGTTGACAGACGGGGTGCCGGCTGCCTAACATACTTCTCCCTTTTTGAGATCACGCCGAAGGGGGTGAGTCGGTAAGTGCCTCTGGTTCACGTCAAAGAAGACGAATCCTTCGAGAACGCCATGCGGCGCTTCAAGAGGAAGTGCGAAAAATCCGGCATCCTTTCGGAATTGAAGAAGCGGCAGCACTACGAGAAGCCGAGCGCCAAGCGCAAGCGCAAGATGATCCAGGCTCGCAAGAAGATGCTCCGGAAACTCTCGGAGGAGAAGCGGGCGACGCCGTAGCCGTCAACGGAGGACCCGAGGGCCCTCCGAAATTCAAGACCGAACTCCCGCGCGGCGCCCGGACGGACGCCGAGGCGCTGGAGTTCCACCTGATCCTCCGCCTGGTTGCCTCGCTGGCCCGCACCGAGCCCGGCCGGCGCGCGATCCTCGAGCTTGCGCCCGCCTTCGATGAGCCGGCCGTGCGGGATCTTCTGGCGGAAACCTCCGAGGCCTGGGAGTTTCGCGCGCGCAACGGGAGACTGCCGCTCGCCGGCGTCGAAGAGATCTCTCCCCTCCTCGAAGCGCTCCGCGAATCGGGGGGAGCGGCCGCGCCCGAAGACTTCCGCCCGGTTCTCGCGGTGGCGCGCGCCGCCGAGGCCGTGCGCCGCGCGCTCGCAAAGGCGGACTCCCCGGGTCTTATCCGGCGGCGCGAGGCGATCCCGAGCTTCGTTGCGCTGCTCGGCCGCGCGAGAAAACTCTTCGCGGCGGACGGGTCCGTGCAGGACGAGGCCTCGCCGCAGCTTCGGGACGTGCGCGGGAAGCTGCGGCGACGGCGGGCGGAAGTCTCCCGCAGCCTCGGCAGGATCGTCGACCAGCGCCGTGATTTTCTGGGAGATGCCGTCGTCGTCCTGCGCAACGACCGCTATTGCCTTCCCGTTATGGCTTCGGCGCGCGCCCGGGTTCCGGGGATCGTGCACGACCGCTCGGGCTCCGGCCAGACGGTCTTCGTCGAGCCGATCGAGGTCATCGAGTCGAACAACGAGCTGGCTCTTCTCGCGGCCGAGGAACGGCGGGAAGTGGAGAACCTCCTCGCGCAATTCGGGCGTGAGGTCCTCGCCGCCTCCGCCGATCTCGAGGAGGCGGTCGAACAGATCGCGGCGCTCGACGCGCTCGAGGCGCGGGTCGAATTCGGCGAGCTGACCGCCGGACGCGTTCCGGAGCTCTCCGCCGACGGAGGGTGGGCGCTCTCGAAGGCGCGCCACCCTCTTCTCGACTCGGCGCTCGAACCGCTACGCCGGCGGGTCCTCGGCGAGAGCCGCGAGGCGCGCCCGGCGCGGGCGCGGGACGTCGTGCCGCTCGATCTCGAGCTGCCCGCGGGCAAGCGCCTCCTGGTCATCTCCGGACCCAACGCCGGAGGCAAGACGGTCGTCCTGAAGACCGCCGGGCTCTTTTCGCTCATGGCGCAGGCCGGGCTGCCCCTGCCCTGCGG
>JAWOLE010000433.1:0-5132 GCA_033853815.1 Thermoanaerobaculia bacterium | reverse complement strand
ATCGCGCGCCTGGCCGTGCCGGGCGGCTACCGGATCGAGACGCGCACGGCGACGGCTCCGTTCGACACGACCCGCTACGGGATCAAGTGGGACGGGGAATGGCACGTCACCTACGAGGTCTTCCGCGACCTCGGCCTGGCCTTCGCCGCGGTCCTCGTCCTCATCTACGTGCTCGTCGTCGGGTGGTTCAAGAGCTTCTCGGTGCCGCTCGTCATCATGGCGCCCATCCCGCTCACGCTCGTCGGGATCCTGCCGGCGCACGCGATCTTCGGGGTCTTCTTCACGGCCACCTCGATGATCGGCTTCATCGCCGGCGCGGGAATCATCGTGCGCAACTCGATCATCCTCGTGGACTTCATCGAGCTGCGAAGGAAAGAAGGCATGACGCTCTCCGAAGCCGTGCTCGACGCCGGCGAGGTGCGCTTCCGGCCGATGCTGTTGACCGCGGCGGCCGTCGTCGTCGGCTCCTCCGTCATCCTGTTCGACCCGATCTTCCAGGGGCTCGCCGTCGCGATGATGGCCGGCGAGGTCGCGGCGACCCTCCTGTCGCGGGCCGCCGTGCCCGTCCTCTATTACCTGCTCAAGCGCTCGGAGGAGAGAAGGGTCTCCGCCGGGAGCAAACCGGAAATTCACCCGGGTCCCGTTTCCCCCCAACCGGAAAGGAGCTTTGCATGACCGTCAACGAATGGCTGCGCGGAATCGCCGGAACCTTCGTTCTCCTGTCCCTCGCCCTGGGATGGTTCGTCCACCCCGCGTTCTTCCTCTTCACCGCCTTCGTCGGCGCGAATCTGCTGCAGTCGGCCTTCACCAAGACCTGCCCGATGATGGTCTTCCTGAGGAAGCTCGGCGTGCGCGAGACGAGAGCCGCCGCGTGAAGCTCGTCGTTCTCGTCGTCCCGCGGGAGGCGCGCGACGACGCGGAGGCCGCTCTCGAGTCGGTCGGCGCGATCGGGTTCACCGAAGTCCCGTCGGTCTACGGCGAGGGATCGACCGGCGGCCGGTTCGGCTCGAGGACGGCGCCCGGCGTCTCGGACCTGGTCTTCGTCGCCGTCGAAGACTCCCGGGTCGGGCCCATCAAGAAGGCCCTCTCTTCCCTCGAAGTGCGCCTGGGCCGCAAACTCCACGGCTTCCTCCTTCCCGCCGAGGAGTTCTGAGGAGAGGGAAGCCCGACGCGCCTGTCATCCTGAGGAGCGAAGCGACGAAGGATCTGCTCTCTCGCTCTTGGGCGGCCTTCGGCAGCCGAACGATCATTTCCCGGCAGCGGGTTTCTCGGGTTTGCAAGGGCCGGCCCGCGCTCCTATAGTGGCTCCGGGCGGCTGCCAGGCGCGATGAAACTGCCGATCTACATGGACTGCCACGCGACGACGCCGGTGGACCCGCGCGTGCTCGAGGCCATGCTGCCCTACTTCACCGAGACCTTCGGCAACGCGGCCTCGAGAAACCACGTCTTCGGCTGGGAGGCGGAGGCGGCGGTGGACGAGGCGCGCCACCAGGTCGCCCAGGCGTGCAACGCCTCCGACAAGGAGATCGTGTTCACCTCCGGCGCGACCGAGGCCGACGGCCTGGCGATCCTCGGGACGGCCCGCATGTATCGCCAGAAGGGTAACCACGTCGTCACGTGTCAGACCGAGCACCGGGCCGTGCTCGACACGTGCGAGGCCCTGGAGAAGGAGGGCTTCGAGCTGACGTATCTGCCGGTGGACCACTGCGGGCGCGTTTCACCCGAGCAGGTCCACGCGGCGATCACGGATAAGACGGTCCTCGTCACGATTATGTTCGCCAACAACGAGGTGGGAACGATCCACCCGGTCGCGGAGATCGGAGCGGTCTGCCGCGAGAGGGGAGTGCTCTTCCACACCGACGCCGTGCAGGCCTTTGGAAAGATTTCCTTCGACGTCGGGGCGATGCGCGTGGACATGGCCTCCTTCAGCGCGCACAAGATCTACGGCCCCAAAGGGGTTGGCGCCCTCTACGTCCGCGGCAAGAACCCGAGGGTGCGCCTGACGCCGGTCATCCTCGGTGGCGGGCACGAGCGGGGGCTGCGCTCGGGAACCCTGAACGTGCCGGGCATCGTCGGGTTCGGCAGGGCGGCAGAGATCGCGGTCGGCGAAATGGAGACGGAGGCACGCCGCCTGCGGCTCCTGCGCCAGCGGCTCTACGAAGGCATCGTGTCGCGGGTCGAGGACGTGACCGTCAACGGCGCGCCGCTGCCCCGGCTCACGCCGGATGGGAGCCTTTCTCCCGGAGAGCACGAGGAGCGCCTGCCGGGCAACCTGAATCTCTCCTTCGCCGGCGTCGAAGGGGAGGCCCTTCTCATGGGGATCCGGGACGTCGCGGTCTCCTCGGGCTCGGCTTGCACCTCCGCGTCGCTGCGCCCTTCCCATGTCCTGAAAGCCCTGGGGGTGCCGGACGAGCTCGCGCACGCGTCGATCCGGTTCGGCCTGGGCCGTTCGAACACCGAGGAGGAGGTGGATTACACCGTCGCCGCCGTGGCCGCCGCGGTCCGGCGTCTGCGCGAGATGGCACCGATGGGGAGGGCCTCTTCACCCCGATCCTGAGTCGCTTCTCCCTGTCATCCTGAGGAGCGCAGCGACGAAGGATCTGCTCACTCGCTCTCTGATAGGAGCAGATCCTTCGCTTCGCTCAGGATGACGGGGTGGTAGGAGGATCACAGGGAAGGGACGGAGCGATTCTCGGGTTGACAGGGCCGGAACATGAGCCTGCCCGCTGACCTGGCGCGGGAGCTTGCCGCTTACGCGGACCTGCTGGAGCGGGTCCGGAAGGGAGAAGACCGTCCCTGCCCCGTGGTCTCGGGAGGCGTCGGAGCGCTTCCCGGGCTTATCCTGGCGGCGCTCGCCGGCGATCTCGGAAGGCCGCTCGCGGTCGTCGTGCCGGACGAGAAGGAGGCCGGGCGGCTGATCTGCGACCTCGAGGCGGCCGGCCTCGAGCGGATCTTCCACGCGCCGGCCCCGACCCTGACCCCCTATCAGCGGATCCCGGCCTCGCTGAAGGCCCGGCGCGACGAGTTCGCGTTGCTCTCGGCCCTGGCCGAGCCCTCCGGCGTCCAGGCGGCCGTGCTGCCGGCCCGCTCGCTCTTCACGCGACTCCCTTCGCGGGAGGAGTTCGAAAAGGTCCGCCTGAAGCTGGCCGAGGGGGAAGAGGTCTCTCTCCCGGGTCTCACGGCCCGGCTGACGGCGGTCGGGTACCGCCGCGCCGACCTCGTCATCGAGACGGGCGACCTCGCGGTGCGCGGAGGCCTCTTCGACGTCTTTCCGCCGGACCGCGAGTTCCCGGTGAGGGTCGAGCTCGACGGCGACCGCATCTCCTCGATCCGCCTCTTCGATCCCGACACGCAGCGGTCGCGCGAGCGGCTCTCCGCCGTCACAGTCCCTCCGTTCGCCGCAGCGGAGGAATCGGAAGAAGCGCGCGCCCGGATGACGGAGCGGATCGGCCGGCCCCCTTCCGAAGCCGAACGGTCGGTGTTCGCGCCTGCGGTCTCCTCGATGCCGGCCGGCTGGCTCGACCACGCGGCCGGCGCCCTGGTCGCCCTCGTCGAGCCGGCCTCGATCGAGGAGGAGATCGACCGGTTTGCCGAGCGCCTGGCGGCCGACCGCGACCCCGACCGCGACGTGTTTGCCCCGGAAGAGCTCCTCCATTCCCCCGAGGGAATCCGCGAAAGCCTCTCGCGCGCGGCCTTGGGCTTCGATCGCCTGGGCCTCTCGGCCGCCGCGCAGGCAGCGGTGCGCCTGCCCGCGGAAGCGATCCCGGGTCACGCGGGGCGTACGGCGGAGGCCGCGGCGGAGCTCTCCCGGGCGCTCGAAGGAGGCGAGGAGGTCTTCGTCGCGGTCAAGCCGACGGGCGGCGCCGAGAAATTGAAGCGGTTCGCGCTCGAGTATTCGCTCCACGTCTCTTCCGAGCGGCGCCCGGGGACGCTCGTGTGCGTCCCGGCCGAGATCTCCGGCGGGTTCCGCCTGCGCGAGCCGCGCCTCTCTCTCTATTCGGACGAGGAGATCTTCGGCGAGGAAAAGCGGGTCTCGGTCCCGCACCGCAAGCCGACGGAGGCCTTCCTCTCCGACCTGCGCGATCTGAAGCTCGGCGACGCGGTCGTTCACCGCGACTACGGCATCGGGCTCTTCCGCGGATTGAAGCTCGTCCCGGTCGAAGGGGAAGAGCGCGAGTTCATGGAGATCCGATACGCGGAGGAGAAGGCGCTCCTGCTTCCGGTCGAGCGCTTCGATCTCGTCCAGAAGTATTCGGGCGTCGAGGGCGTCGCCCCGGTGCTCGACAAGCTGGGCGGGGCGGGATGGGCCCGGCGCAAGGCCTCGGTCAAGAAGGCCATGCGCGACATGACCAACCAGCTCCTGAAGCTCTACGCGCGCCGCAGCCTCGCCCACGGCTTCGCCTTCTCCAAGGACTCCCCCTGGCAGAAGGAATTCGAGGACGCCTTCGAGTACGAGGAGACGCCGGACCAGGCGCAGGCGATCGCCGACGTCAAGCGCGACATGCAGTCGGAAAAGCCCATGGACCGCCTCCTCTGCGGCGACGTCGGTTACGGGAAGACGGAGGTCGCCATGCGCGCGGCCTTCAAGGCCGTGCTCGACGGAAAGCAGGTGGCTGTCCTGGCGCCGACGACGATCCTCGCGGACCAGCACTACCGGACCTTCGTCCGCCGCTTCGCCGCATTCCCGGTCACGATCGAGCTTCTCTCCCGCCTGCGGCCTCGCGCCGAGCAGAAGGCGGTCGTCGCGAAGGTCGCGGAGGGGGGCGTGGACATCCTGATCGCCACGCACCGGCTGCTCGGCAAGGACATCGCCTTCCGCGACCTCGGGCTCCTGATCGTGGACGAGGAACAGCGCTTCGGCGTCGCCCAGAAGGAGAAGTTGAAGGAGTGGAAGACCTCGATCGACGTCCTGGCGATGTCCGCAACGCCGATCCCCCGCTCGCTCCATCTCTCGCTGTCGGGACTGCGGGACCTCTCGATCATCGAGACGCCTCCGCGCGACCGCCTGGCCATCGAGACGCAGGTCGTGCCGCGCCGGCCCGAGGTCATCCGCGAGGCGATCGAGGCGGAAGTCGGACGCGGCGGACAGGTCTTCTTCGTGCACAACCGCATCGAGTCGATCGGCCGGGTCG
>JAWOLE010000432.1:0-4928 GCA_033853815.1 Thermoanaerobaculia bacterium | reverse complement strand
AGTGAGAGGAGGCTGGAACGGCAGTACCTGTACCCTCGCCTCTCTCTTGGGAGTGAAAGTTGGAACGGCGCTAGGACGACCGGGCAACGGTTCGGCTGTCTTCGTAGATGCGCCGGGCGTTGCCCGCAGCGGGGTCGTTGCTCGGGACGGCCGCGAGCCCGCCGAGGAAGCCCTCCTCCAGGCGCTCTCCCGAGAGCCCTTCGGCGATCTCGATCGCGCGGGCCGCGTAGCGCAGCACCTGCCGCGTCTCCAGCCCCGAAGGGTCGTCGAAGAACCAGCCGCAGCTGGTGAACATCGCCATCCCGCACCGCTCCATCTCGAAGAGGGCGAGCGCCCGCGACGTCTCCCCGGCGTCCAGGCGCCGGCCGGCCTGCCGGTCGAGAAATCCCTCCGCGGCCGCGGCGCCCGACAGGACGAGCTCGATCGAGGCGTCGCGCGCCGCCCAGGGATCGCGGAAGAGCTCCCGCCCGCGCCGCTCGAAGACGGCGTCGAGCGCGTCGCGAAGGGAGTCGAGCGCCTGGCGCAGCGGCGCCCTCCAGGTCTGCCTCCAGCCGGGATGGCCTCCCGTCGAGCAACCGCATTCCTCCTTCCAGCGCCCCACGCCGTGCGCGCAGCTCCAGGACGTCTTCTCGCGGATGCGAACCTCGTGCCTCGCCGGATGGTCCGCCAGGTATTCGGCGTAGTTGGTCAACCGGATGTCGCCGCCCTGCTCGAACCGGGACAGGAGTTCCGACAGGACCCGGTCGCCTCCGCGGAAGTGATGCCCGTACGTCTCGCCGTCGGTCGCCACCGAGACGATCTGCGGGGCGTCGCCGCCGGCGAAGCGCTCCCCGAGGATCCGAGCCAGGTTCCCGCCCCCTCCGGCCAGCCCGCCGAACGCAACCGCGTGGGACGCCGGACCGTCGTAGAAGAAGAGGCTGACGCGGCGCCCCGACGGGAGCCTCGCCTCGTAGGGACGGCGCGTGTCGAACTCTCCGGAGGCCAGCTGCCATTGCTGCTGCCCGATTTCCCGCCACTCGAGCGCCTGGTGGGGCGAAAGGATCGTGAACTGGATGCCCGACTCCGCGAGGACTTCGAGGGTCTCCGAGTCCACCGCGGTCTCCGGCAGCCACATTCCCTCGGGCGCCCGCGCGAAGCGGTGCTCGAAGTCTCGGATCCCCCAGAGGACCTGCGTGCGCTTGTCGCGAGGGCGGGCGAGCGGCAGGATCATGTGGCCATAACCCTGCGCCATGGCCGAGCCGTGCCCGGAGAAGCGATCCTGGCTCTCCCTGTCGGCGCGGAGGATCGCGCGGTAGACCTCCGGCGCGGAGGACTCGAGCCAGGAGAGCAGCGTCGGGCCGAAATTGAAGGAAATTCGCGAATAGTTGTCGGAGTTCGGGCCGTAGCACTCCGCGGCGATCCTCTCGTTCCAGTCGTGGAAGGGCGCCGCCGAGGCCTCCCGCTCGACCTTCCCCGTCCACGGGTTCTCCCGCGGCGGCTGATAGAAGTGGCCGTGAATGCAGACGAAACGCGTCATTCGGTGGCGTGCTTGAGGAACACGGCGGCCAGGGGCGGCAGAGTCAGGTCGAGGCTCCATGGCCTGCCGTGCGCGGGCAGGTCGCGGGCGTGGAGCCCGCCGAGGTTGCCGAGCCCGCTTCCGCCGTATTCCTTAGCGTCGGTGTTGGCGATCTCGCGCCAGAACCCTGGAGCCGGGGCGCCGACGCGATAGCGGTGCCGCGGGACGGGAGTGAAGTTCAACGCGACCACGATGATCTCCTCCGGCGCTCCCCCTTTTCGCGCCAGGGTGAGCGTCGAATGCTCCCAGTCGTTGCAGTCGATCCACTCGAAGCCCGCCGGCTCGAAATCGCGGGCATGGAGCGCGGGCTCCCCCGCGTGGAGGCGGTTCAGGTGGGCCGAAAGCCTCTGGACGCCGGCGTGCGGGGCGTATTCGAGAAGATGCCACTGGAGGGAGCTGTCGTGGCCCCATTCCGCCCACTGGCCGAACTCGCCGCCCATGAAGAGGAGTTTCTTGCCCGGGACCGCGCACTGGTAGGCGAGCAGCAGGCGTAGGTTGGCGAACTTCTTCCAGTCGTCCCCCGGCATCCGGGAGAGCAGCGAGCCCTTCATGTGCACGACCTCGTCGTGAGAGAGCGGCAGCAGGAAGTTCTCCGAGTAGGCGTACAGCGGCCGGAAGGTCAGGTCGGTGTGGTGGTACTTGCGGTGGACGGGATCGCGCCTCATGTACTTGAGCGTGTCGTTCATCCAGCCCATGTCCCACTTCATGTCGAAGCCGAGGCCGCCGACGCGCGTCGAGCGCGAGACCATCGGCCACGCCGTGGATTCCTCGGCGATCATCAGGACGTCGGGATGCGCCTGGTGAACGTAGTCGTTCAACCGACGCAGGAACGCGATCGCCTCCAGGTTCTCGGCCCCGCCGAACGGGTTGGGGATCCACTCTCCGGCGGCGCGCGCGTAGTCGAGATAGAGCATCGAGGCGACCGCGTCCACGCGCAATCCGTCGGCGTGGTACTTCTCCAGCCAGAACTCGGCGCTCGAGAAGAGGAAGCTCCGCACCTCGTGCCGCCCGTAGTTGAAGACGGCGCTCCGCCACTCCGGGTGGATTCCCTGGCGCGGATCCGCGTGCTCGTAGAGGTGGGTCCCGTCGAAGAACGCGAGGCCGTGTTCGTCGGAGGGAAAGTGCGACGGCACCCAGTCGAGGATCACGCCGATCCCCTCGCGGTGGAGGGTGTCCACCAGGAACTGGAAGTCGGCCGGAGAGCCGTATCGGGCGGTCGGCGCGAAGTAGCCGGTCACCTGGTATCCCCAGGACCCGTAGAAGGGGTGCTCCATGACCGGCAGCAGCTCGACGTGCGTGAATCCCATCTCGCGCGCGTAGGCCGCCAGCTGGGGGGCGATCTCGCGGTAGGTCAGGAACCGGTAGCCCTCGCCCGGCACGCGCCTCCAGGAACCCAGATGCACCTCGTAGATCGAGATCGGGGCCGAGGGCTTCTGCCGAGCCGCGCGCCCGGCCATCCAGTCCGCGTCCGCCCAGTCGAAGTCGAGCTCCGCGACGATCGAGCCGGTGCGAGGCGGCGCCTCGGCTGCGAAGGCGAACGGGTCGGCCTTGTCGACGCGATAGCCGCGGTGGCGCGAGGCGATGTGGTACTTGTACACGGAACCGGCTCCGACGCCGGGGAGGAAGCCCTCCCAGATACCCGAGCGGCCCCGGGGCCTGAGCGGGTGACTCCCCTTATCCCAGCCATTCCAGTCCCCGATGACGGAGACTGCCCGGGCGTCGGGCGCGAAGACCGCGAAACAGCAGCCGGAGGTCTCCCCGGCCTGGACCGGATGGGCTCCCAGCTTCTCGTAGGCGCGGAAATGACTCCCCTCGTTGAAGAGGTGGAGATCGTCCTCGGTCAGGAGGCTGATTCCTTCCGGACCTCCGGCCGCCGGCCGCCGCGAGCGCCCGCGCCGCGTTTCCTTCTTCGTCTCCGCGATCGCGCACCTCCCTGGACATCGCAAGGGTATCCGTCCCGACCCGCCGCGGCAATGCAGGCCAGGCGGACGATAATGTCCCAGTCTGAGGCTCGTTGCTTTGAGCCGCTCCGACAAAAACTGACAGCCGGCGTTACGGAAGCTTCGGTTTAGAAACTCTCGGCCGCCTGTTCGCGAAGCGAACGCCGCGGCCGAAAGAAGGGCGGGGGCGGCACTCAGGCCGCCCCCGACTTGAAGGAAGACCCGCGGCTAGGGAGAGATGGTGAGAAGTCCGGTCATCACGGACCCGTGAACCTGGCAGTAGTACTTGTACGAACCGGGCGACGTGAACGTCTTCGAGTACACCTGGCCCGCCGAGCGCAGCCCCGAATCGAAAACGCCATCGGGATTGCAGGTGGTGTAGTCATATCCATACCCACCGGTCATGTCGCAGCTCCCCGACGTCGCCGAGTGCATGCTGCCCGTATCCAGGAACATCCACTGGACGGTGTCGCCGACGTGGATGGTGGTCGTGCTGTTCCCGCTGACGGCGTCCACGAAGGTGTGGGCGCCTCCCTGGCCCACGTTGACGATCCACGTCGTCCCGGAGGGCGGCGTGGGCGTAGGCGTCGGGGTCGGGGTCGGCCCGGGCAGCGTCGGCGTGGGGGTCGGCGTCGGGCCCGCAGCGTGATAACCGGAGGTGTCGAAACCCCCGCAGGCTCCGCCACCCGGCTTGTGGTAGGTCTTGATTAGGCCCGTCGCGTTTTCCTTGATCGAGATCGTGTAGTCGAGGTCCGTCAGGCCGCCGTAGAAGTTCCAGAAGTTGCCGTTGACGGGGGTTCCGTCGAGAACCTTGACGAAGACCTCGGGATTGGTCGGATCGTTCGTCAGGTCCGGGATCGAGAAGTAGCCGAAGTGGTCGTTCTGGGCAATCGCCAGTCCCGTCCCGACTCGGCCCGTTCTCTGGTCCGTCGCGGTCAGGGTGACGTCGAAGCTGTGAGCCGAGTTCAGCGTCAGCGTGTGGTTCGCATCGAATGCTCCCGGGAGCGCCGTCGTCCCGGGAACGACCGGATCGCAGGGCGCGGTCTCGATCGGATTGGGCGGCGGGGAGGCGAAGCCCGAAGTGTCGAAACCTCCGCCGGAGCTGCCGGGCGCCTTGTGATAGCGCTTGACGTTCCCCGTTGCGTTCTCCTTGACCGTGAAGGTGTACTCGAGGTCCGTCAGGCCGCCGTAGAAGGCCCAGTAGTTGCCGTTGACGGGAGTGCCGTCCAGAATCTTGACGAAGACCTCGGGATTGGTCGGGTCGTTGGTCAGGTCCGGGATCGAGAAGTAGCCGAAGTGGTCGTTCTGGGGAATCGCCTGACCCGTCCCGACCCGTCCCGTCCTCTGGTCCGTCGCCGTCAGCGTCACGTCGAAACTGTGGGCCGCGTTCAAAGTCAGCGTATCGGCCGCGCTGACCTGGAGGAGCTGGCTCG
>JAWOLE010000431.1:0-3635 GCA_033853815.1 Thermoanaerobaculia bacterium | reverse complement strand
CGACCGTCGCCGAGTACCTCGACACGGTCTCGCTCGCGACCGATGCCGACGCCGTCGGCTCCCGCGGCGGCGCTGTCACCCTCTCCACGCTCCACGCCGCCAAGGGGCTGGAGTTTCCCGCGGTCTTCATCGTGGGGCTCGAGGAAGGGTACCTGCCGCACGGCGAATCGCTCGAGGACGCGGACGAGCTCGAGGAGGAGCGCCGCCTCCTCTACGTCGGAATGACGCGCGCCAAAGACGAGCTGACGTTGACGCTCGCCGGGCGGCGGCTGGTCTACGGCAGGGTCCAGGGCCGCTCGCCCTCGCGCTTCGTCGACGAAATCCCCGCCGAGGCCATGGAGGTGATCGCGGCCCCGCGCGCGGCCCGCCCGACCATCTTCGAGGCGCGGTCCGAGGAAGTTCCCTCCCACCCCCTCAAGCGCGGCCGCCGGGTCCGCCACCCCCGCTACGGCTACGGCGTGATCCTCGCGCAGGAAGGCAGCGGCGACGAGACCCGCCTGACCGTCTACTTCGACCGAGCCGGCAAGAAGAAATTCGTCGCCCGCTACGCGGACCTCACTCCCGCATAACCGTCGCTTCGCGCTCGCGCGGATGCGAGCTCGGCCGCGCCCCTGATCCCTCGCAAGCGCTACGCTCCCGCGGCGCGCGCGACTTTCGGCGCGAGGCGGTCGCTTCGCGACCGGCGCCGAGAGTTTCTAACGAGAGCCGAGCTACGCGCGCCGCGAACGCAGTGGGGCACTGCTGCTTGGCAGGCTCTGCGCCGTACAATCGGAAATGTGAGTTTCCGTAAGCCCCTCGGCGAGGGAAGGCGCTTCTGGACGCTTCTGCCACTTCTCCTTGCCGGAGCCTGTACGTCGAGCAGCAGCCGGTGTAAAAACCTTGTCCCTCCAGTCGTTTTGGAGCAGCCCGGTCCCCAGCTGCCACGAGCTTTTTGGGACACGCATAGAGATGGTGTCGTGGTCCTTCGATTTCAAATCGGCCGATCCGGGTCAGTCATCGATCCACGTGTCGTGAGCAGCCCTGGCCACGACTACTCATACCCCGCCTTGGAGGCGGTGAAGAAGTGGCGATATCGCCCGGCGCTTTGCGATGGAGAACCCGTCGCGACAGATTTCACCGTGACGATGAGGTTCGCCCATGAGTAGAGCTTTCCGGACACTATATCAACACTTATATAGTCGCCTCGGGGCGGGCGGCGAGGGCGATCCTGTGGCCGCTCTGTAAACGATCAGACGAGACGGCGCAGGATCGGCTCTGGAACTGCGGCTCGCAGGTCCGGGTAGGACTCCAGGAGTCGTGAGATGTCGGCGAGATCCTTCTGTCGCTTGCTCGGGCGGCGAGTCGGGTCCTCGGCGGCCCAGACCTTGCCGCGGAGTACGTCTTCGACGGCCGCGACCGGCAACGACAGGCCCAGGACATCCCGCGGCCGGGCGCGCGACAGAAAGTCGGAGTAACGCGGATCGGTCTGAATCTGGACTCGCAGGTCCGAGTCCTGCTGAGAGACGTTGAGGCTGTGCGGAAAACGCTCGACGTGGAATCGGGCTCGCAACAGCGGTTCGAGACGCTCGACCTGGTCCACGGCGACGACGACATCGAGGTCGAGACTGACGACCGGGTCCACGTAGGCGTTCACCCCCTGCCCTCCGACGATGCAGAACGGGATGTCGTTGCTGCGGAGGACATCCAGCATCTGCGTGAGCAGGTCCGCTTGATCTCTCACGACCGTCTTCCAGTACTCCAGCGCTCGCATCCTTCTCCGCTCCCCTCGTCCTCGAATTATCCCATCTCGGTCGCCGGCGGAGAGGCCTAGGGGAGGCGGACGGCCAGGGCGATCATGCGGCCGGAGGCGGAGCCGTCGCGGCGGTAGCTCGCGAACTTCTCGCCGCCGCAGCGGGTGCAGGCGCGGTGGGTCGCGATGCTTCTGTCGGGGAGGCCTGCCGCGGCGAGCTGGACGTGCGTGACTGCGGCCAGGTCGAGATGGAGGCGGCCGTCCCGGGAGCGGCGGACGAAGCGGCCGTCGAATCTCTCCGCCACCTCGCCGCCCACCTCGTAGCAGCAGCTTCGAATCGAGGGGCCGAGGAAGGCGCGCAGGGTCGAAGGCCTCTCGCCCAGCTCAGCCATTGCCGCCACGCCCGCGGCGGCGGCATTGGTCGCGGCGCCCCGCCAGCCCGCGTGGACCACGCCGATGGATCGCTCGCCGGCAAGGACGATCGGCACGCAGTCGGCCGTCTGCACGACGAGGGCGACCGAGTCGAGGCTGGTCACGAGGATGTCGCAGGATCCCGCGTCCTCGACCGTTCCGGCAGGCGGCGTGGTGTGAACGCGCGCGGCTTTTGTGCCATGAACCTGGGTTGCGCGCACAATCGGAATCGGTGGGAGTCCGAGGCCCTCAGCGAAGCGACGCGCCAGGTACGCGGTGGGAGAAGAGTTCCCTTCCGGCGCGGCGCCGCGACCGGAGAAGGCGACGAGGAGTTCGGGAGGGAGAGGCATTGGGCGAAAGACGTAGCTCTCACCGATTTGCTCTTCGAGCCACTCAACCCTGCCCACAAGGGCATTCTGATCTGCCGCTCACCTCGCCTCGCTATCTTTGAAACTCTCTTCGAGGCGGCGTAGCCAGGTGGCGACTGCGAGGCGTCGCCCTCGCGCCGCCTCGCGTCAGTGTCCGCGTGATAAAATTCTCAAGGTGTCCTCGCTCGAAACGATTGACAGGGCGCGAGTTTTCCCCGTCATCGGTCTGGAGGTGCATGCGCAGCTTCAGACTCGGTCGAAGCTGTTCTGTTCGTGTCCGGTCACGGTGGGGGCGCCGGCAAACTCGGCGACTTGCCCGGTCTGCCTCGGTTTTCCCGGCACGCTGCCCGTTCTGAACCGCCAGGCCGTCACGCTGGCCATGAGGCTCGCGCTGGCGGTCGGCGGCGAGATCCACCGCGACTCGCGCTTCGCCCGGAAGAACTACTTCTACCCGGACCTCCCCAAGGGCTATCAGATCAGCCAGTACGAATGGCCGATCGCGATGGGGGGCTCGATCGAGATCGACACGCCGGCCGGGCCAAAGGCCGTCCGCCTCGTGCGCATCCACCTCGAGGAGGACGCGGGGAAGCTCCTGCACGACACGCCCTACGACGACGTGCCGGAGGAGATCTCGCTCGTGGACTGGAACCGATGCGGCGTTCCCCTGGTCGAGATCGTCAGCGAGCCGGACCTGCGCTCGCCCGAGGAGGCGGCCGCGTACCTGACGGAGCTGCGGCGCCTCCTGCGCTACACCGGCGTCTCCGACGCCGACATGGAGAAGGGAAACCTGCGCTGCGACGCCAACGTCTCGATCCGGAGCGCCGAGGACGGCGACTTCGGAACGCGCGTCGAGATCAAGAACTTGAACTCGATCCGCTTCGTCGCCCGAGCGATCGAGCACGAGATCGACCGGCAGGCCGCGGCGCTCGCCCGCGGTGAGAGGATCGTTCTCGAGACGCGCCTCTGGGACGCAGCGGCCGGGCGGACGGTCTCCATGCGAGGCAAGGAGGAGGCGCACGACTACCGCTACTTCCCCGAGCCAGATCTCGGGGCGCTCCTCGTGGACGAGGCCTGGATCGCCGAGGCCGCCTCGGGCCTGCCGGAGCTGCCGCGCGCGCGCCAGGCCC
>JAWOLE010000430.1:0-16622 GCA_033853815.1 Thermoanaerobaculia bacterium | reverse complement strand
ACTTCTCGAGGTGGTTGACCGCCGCCTTCATCGCCTCGGCCGACTGAAGGACTTCGGCCACGATCAGCTCGTTGGCGTTGAAGAGCCGGCCGACCTCCCGCATCCCGTCCATCAGCGGCCCGTTGATGATGTCGAGCGGCGCCATGCCGGCCCGGCGCACCGCTTCCAGGTCCTCGATCAGGCCCTCCTTCGAGCCTTCCAGGATGTAGCGCGGCAGCCGCTCGAGCGGAGTCCCCGCCCGGGCCTTCGGCGCCTTCGGGAGAGCGCCCTTCGCCTTGAAGTGGGCCGCGAAGGCCGCGACGGGATCCTCTCCGCGATTCCAGATCAGATCCTCGGCCAGGCGCCGCTCCTCCTCGGAGATCGACGGGTAGCGCACGATCTTCTCCGAGTTGACGATCGCCAGATCCAGACCCGCCTTCACGCAGTGGTAGAGGAAGACGGAGTTCAGGACCTCGCGACCCGCCTCGGGCAGCCCGAACGAGACGTTGGAGATGCCGAGCACGGTCTTCGCCTGCGGGAACTCCGCCTTGATCGCGCGGACCCCTTCGATCGTCTCGACCGCGCTTCCGACGTACTTCTCGTCGCCCGTGCCGCAGGGGAAGACCAGCGGGTCGAAGAAGAGGTCCTCGGGCGGGACGCCGTACTTCTCGGTTAAGAGCGTGAAGCTGCGCCGCGCGATCTCGAGCTTTCTCCGCCGCGTCACGCCCATACCGTGGGCCGGGTCCTCGTCGATCGTGCCGACGACGAGAGCCGCGCCGTACTTCTGGGCGAGCGGCACGACCGCACGGAAGCGCTCCTCGCCGTCCTCCAGGTTGATCGAGTTGATGATGGACTTTCCCTGGCTCCACTTCAGGCCCAGCTCCAGCACCTTCGGGTCCGTCGAGTCGAGCATCAGGGGGACCTTGACCATCCTCGTCGCACGCTCGAAGAACTTCTCGGCGTCGGCCGCCTCGTCGCGGTCCGGGTCCTGGAGGCAGACGTCGATGACCTGCGCGCCCCCCTTGACCTGCGCGCGGGCGATTTCGGCCGCGGCCTCGAACTCCCCCTCGGCCACCAGACGCTTGAACTTGCGGCTGCCGAGGACGTTGGTGCGCTCGCCGATTAAGACCGGGCGGTTGTCCACGTCCACTTCCAGCATCTCGATGCCGGAGATCAGGGTCTTCGCGTGGATCGGCGGGCGGCGGGGCTTGCGGCCCTCGGCGGCCTTCGCCAGCGCGGCGATGTGGGCGGGGGTCGTCCCGCAGCAGCCCCCGACGATGTTGACCCAGCCCTCCTCCATGAACCGCGTCAGGTGCCGCGCGAGCTTCTCCGGCGTCTCGGCGTAGTTGCCGTCGGAGTCGGGCAGGCCCGCGTTGGGGTAGCAGGAGACGAGCGTCTTCGCCAGTCCCGAGAGGGTCCGGATGTGGTCGGTCATGAACTCCGGCCCGGTCGCGCAGTTCATCCCGACCGAGAGGAGCGGGGCGTGCATGACCGACGCGTAGAAGGCGTCGATCGCCTGCCCCGCGAGCATCGTCCCCATCGGCTCGATCGTCGCCGAGACCATGACGGGGACGCGCCAGCCGACTTCGGAAAAGGCCTGCTCGACGCCGATCAGCCCGGCCTTCAGGTTCCTCGTGTCCTGCGTCGTCTCGAGCACGAGCACGTCGGCGCCGCCCGCGACGAGCCCGGCCGCCTGCGTCTTGAAGTGGTTGGTCAGAGCCTCGAACGTGACGCCGCCCGTGACCGTGACCGACCGCGTGGTCGGACCCATCGAGCCCGCGACGAAACGGGGCCGGGCCGCGGTCGAGTACTTCGCAGCGGTCTCGCGCGCCAGCTCCGCCGCCCGCTTGTTGATCTCGAAGGCCTTCCCGGCCAGGCCGTACTCGGCCAGCACGAGCGGCGTGCCGCCGAAGGTGTCGGTCTCGACCATGTCGGCGCCGGCTTCCAGGTAGGAGGCGTGCATGCGGCCCACGACGTCGGGGCGCGTCAGGACGAGGTGCTCGTTGCACCCGTCGTACTCTTCGCCGCCGAAGTCGGCCGCCGTCAGGTTCTCTCCCTGGATCCAGGTCCCCGTCGCGCCGTCGAGGACGAGGATCCGGTGGGCGAGGATCTCCTGGAGCGCTTCGGCGCGCTCTCTCTGACCCGCGGCGTCCACCGCCCCCCGGCTCATCCCGCCAATTATCCGGGATTCGAGACCGCCGCGCTTTCCCGACCGTTCAGCGGTACGGTCCTTCCTAAGGCCCTGTTGAGAACCGTCATCTGGAACAGGCGCCCCGGATCCGTCGTCGTTTCCCTCGTCGGCACGCGGCGGCCAGGCCGCAAACATTACCGGAGGGCCGCCGCTCTGGTCGCTCGGGCACAGGGAAAGCAAACCTGAATCAACCACTGTGGCGTGTGCCCTCGGACAAGGCCTCCTCCGGGAAACGCCGCCGGCTCCGGGGCTGACAGTGCGGCTTTAAGTTCGGGTAACAGCCCCGACGGCGGGACGCCTCCTGGAGGAGGCGATGAGCGAAGGAGCATGGCACGCTGAATCCTTTGCCTCGTCATCCCTGCGACTGAGCGACCAGCGACGGCCCGGATTTCTCATTCGCGGCAGGGCCGAAGCGTGCCGACGAGGGAGGCGGCCTGACGCCGGGGCGGCTTGAAGCGGGAAGTCTCCGAACAGGGCCCTGCCCTTAGCGGGCCGGAATCCCCGGGGCAGCCGAGACCGTATACTTGGCCTGAGGTTCGCGGGCTCCATTCCGGGAATTGACGACGGGAGGAGGGCGCAGGGGCGGCCCGGTATATGGCCGGGCTGCTCCCGACGTGATCATGGCAACGAATCGCGCGGAGCCGGAGGGGCAGGAAGGCGCGGCGCCGGTGGCCGTCGAGGCCGCCGCGGCCGCGGCCCGGCGGTACCTGCTTTCCATCCAGCACGAGGACGGCCACTGGTGCGGCGAGCTCGAGGGGGACACGATCCTCGAGTCCGAGTACATGCTGACCATGCACTTCCTCGGACGAACGGGAGAGACGCGCATCCGGAAGGCGGCCGAGTACCTGAGGCGCCGCCAGCTCGAGTCGGGCGGGTGGGCCGTCTATCCGGGAGGCCCGCCCGAGGTCAGCGCCTCGGCCAAGGCGTACTTCGCGCTGAAGCTCGTCGGCGACGACCCGCAGGCTCCCCACATGGCAAAGGCGCGGCGCGTCATCCAGGACCTGGGCGGGCTGGACGCCTGCAACTCGTTCACGAAGATCTATCTCTCGATCTTCGGCCAGTACGACTGGGAGAGATGTCCGGTCGTCCCGCCCGAGCTCGTCCTCCTGCCCGACTGGTTCCCGGTCTCGATCTATCGCATGTCGTCCTGGTCGCGCGCGATCGTCGTGCCGCTGTCGATCATCTCGGCGTATCGCCCGAGCTGTGCGGTGCCCGAGGCCGCCGCGATCCCGGAGCTCGCCACTCCCGCCAGCTCGCCGCCCCGCAAGCGCCGGCCCCGGACGTTCACCCAGCAGGCGTGGGGCGCCTTCTTCGACTTCATCGACCGCGCGCTTCACCAACTCGAGAAACGGCAGTGGACGCCGTTCCGCCGCCGCGCGCTCGACCGGGCCGAGTCCTGGATCCTGGACAGACTCGAGCGGAGCGACGGCCTCGGGGCGATCTTTCCTCCGATCATCAACACGATCCTCGCGCTCCGCTGCCGGGACTACGCCGTGGACCACCCGCTCGTCGCCTCCCAGGTCGAGGAGCTGACGAACCTGGAGATCGAAGAGGAGGAGACGCTGCGCCTGCAGCCCTGCTTCTCGCCCGTCTGGGACACGGCGCTCGCGGCTGTCGCTCTCTCCGAATCCGGCGTCCCCGCCGACGACCCGGCGCTCCTGCGCGCGGCGGCCTGGCTCCTCGACCGCGAGGTCCGCGTCCCGGGGGACTGGCAGCGCCGCATCCCGAGGACGCCGCCCGGGGGCTGGTTCTTCGAGTACGAGAACGACTTCTACCCCGACACCGACGACACGGCCGAGGTCCTGGCCGCGCTTGCCGCAGTGCGCTTCCCCGACGAGCGGCAGGAGCGGCGCCGGCAGGGTGCGATCGAGAGGGGAACGGCCTGGCAGCTCGCCATGCAGAACCCCGATGGCGGGTGGCCCGCGTTCGACCGCGAGTGCGACAACGAGGTCCTGACCTTCATCCCCTTCGCCGACCACAACGCCATGATCGACCCGAGCTGTGACGACATCACGGGCCGCACGCTCGAAGCTCTCGACCGGATCGGGACCGCGCGCGAGTCGCGGGCGGTGGGCCGCGCCGTGGCCTGGCTCGCCGGCAGGCAGGACGCCGACGGCACCTGGTACGGGCGATGGGGCTGCAACTACGTCTACGGCACCTGGCTCGCCCTGCGTGGGCTCGCCTGCGCCGGAGAGGACCTGTCGCAGGAGCGCTACCAGCGCGCCGGAAGCTGGCTGCGGCGCCACCAGAACGACGATGGGGGCTGGGGTGAGCTGCCGCACTCCTACGACGAGCCGGGCCGGAAGGGAATCGGGCCGAGCACGCCGTCACAGACGGCATGGGCATTGCTCGGTCTTTTTGCGCTGGGCGATATGACTTCCGCGAGCGTCCGCCGCGGGCTCGGGTACCTGCTCGCCAACCAGCGGTACGACGGGTCCTGGAAGGACGATTACTGGACGGGCACGGGGTTTCCGAGGGTGTTTTACCTGCGCTACCATCTCTACGCGACGTACTTCCCGCTCTGGGCGCTTGCGGTGTACGAGCGGGAGGCAGGCCGCCGGCCCGCGGGCCTCGGCGAGGACCGCAGGGCGCCGGAAGTGGCGGCCGACAGAACGCGAGGAACAGGGACGAACCGATGAGGTTTCCGCTTCACATCACGACGGGGACGATCCGCCATCAGGTCGTCAACGCCCTGCAGGGCAACAAACGCTATCCGTTCGTCCTGATGCTCGAGCCCCTCTACACGTGCAATCTCGCCTGCCTCGGCTGCGCGATCGAGCGGCACACGGGACGCATCCAGGACCGGCTGCCGCTCGCAAAGTGCCTCGAGGCGGTCGAGGCCTCGCGCGCGCCGATCGTCTCGATCTGCGGCGGCGAGCCGACGATCTATCCGGAGCTGCCGGAGCTGGTCTCCGAGATCATCGCCCGAAGGCGCCACATCTACCTGTGCACCAACGGGCTCCTTCTCGACCAGAAGGTCTACGGCGTCATCCCGCCCAACCGCCGCTTGATGATCAACGTGCACCTCGACGGCCTGCGAGAGACCCACGACATGGTTTGCGCGCGCGAAGGGGTCTTCGACCAGGCGGTCGCGATGATCCGGGAGGGGGTGCGCCTGGGACACCACGTGATGGCCAACATGACGATCTTCAAGGAGACCGACGTCTCCGAGGTCGAGGGGCTCTGCGACCTGCTGACCGGGCTCGGCGTGGAAGGGCTCCTCGTCTCCCCCGGCTACCACTACGAGTCGGTCCCGACGGACATCTTCCTGACGAAATCCGAGATCCAGAAGAAGTTCCGGCGGGTGCTGGAGATCTCCAAGAGGTTCAGGCTGACCTCGACGCCGATGTTCCTGGAGTTCGCGGCGGGCCTGCGGGAGTACAAGTGCTCTCCCTGGAGCACGGTGACCTTCACGCCGAACGGATGGAAGGGGCCCTGCTATCTCATCGGCAAGAACTACACCTTTTCGTGGGACGAGTTCTGGGGAGGCACCGACTGGGATTACTGGGAGTCCCGGCAGGACCCCCTGTGCGCCAATTGCGCCATGCACTCCGGCTTCGAGGCGTCGGTCGTCAAGGAGCTCCCCAAACACCCCGGCGACATGTTCCGCCTCCTGGCCTGGAACCTGACCGGGTAGGTCGTAGGACGTAGGTGGTAGGTGGTAGGGGCCGGCTGAAAGCCTTCGTCTCCACCACCTGCGACCGACCACCTACCACCTGACCGTCCCTTCGACCTTAGACTCTCTCTGTGGACTTCGTCACCGGCGGCACGGGTTTCATCGGCGCGCACGTCGTTCGGTCCCTGCTCGCGCGCGGAAGGACCGTGCGCTGCCTCGTGCGCGCCTCGAGCCGCCTCGCCAACCTCGAGGAGCTCCCCGTGGAAACCGTCACCGGAGACGTGGCCGACGCGGCTTCGCTCCGCCGGGCCATGACGGGGGCTCGCGCCGTCTTCCACTGCGCCGCGGACTACCGGCTCGCGCCGCGAGATCCCCGGGAGATCTACTCCGCCAACGTCGAGGGAACCCGCAACGTCCTCGCCGCCGCCGCGGAGATCGGCGTGGAGAGAGTCGTCTATACCAGTTCCGTCGGCGCCCTGGGGCTCGCGCCGGGCGGGGCCGCGGCCAACGAGGAGACCCCGGTCAATGCACGCCACCTGATCGGCCACTACAAGAAGAGCAAGCACGAGGCCGAGCGGATCGCGCGGGAGTTCGCGGAGCGGGGGCTGCCGGTCGTCATCGTCAATCCTTCGACGCCCGTCGGCGAGATGGACATCAAGCCGACCCCGACCGGGCAGATGATCGTGGACTTCCTGAACCGGCGCATGCCGGCCTACGTCGAGACGGGCCTGAACCTCGTGGACGTGCGCGACGTCGCCGAAGGGCACGTCCTCGCGGCGGAGAAGGGGCGGGTCGGAGAGCGGTACATCCTCGGCAACCGCGACATGACGTTGAAGGAGATCTTCGACGCGCTCTCGGCCCTGACCGGCATCCCGTCGCCGAGCGTGCGGCTGCCGCATTGGATTCCGCTCACAGCCGCCGCGGTCGATACCTTTGCATCACGGCTGGCGGGCCGCCGGCCGCGCGTCCCCCTGGAAGGCGTGCGCATGTCGCGGCACCGGATGTTCTTCGACTCCGGCAAGGCGGTCCGGGAGCTCGCGCTTCCCCAGACGCCGGTCGAGCAGGCCCTCGCGCGCGCCGTCGCCTGGTTCCGCGAGAAGGGTTATGTCGAGAACTGACCGACGCCCGGTCGCCGTCGTGGCGGCGATGAGAGAGGAGTTCGACGCGATCCTCTCCCGAGCCCACGGAGCGAGCGCCCGGGGGGCGTTCGTCGAGGCACGGATCGGATCGACCCGCGTGGCCCTCTGCAGAACCGGGGACGGCGACGCCAACGCCTCCCGCGCGGCGGCCGCGCTCTGCGAGGCGGTGCGTCCCGCGGCGCTCCTCGGCGCCGGAATCGCCGGCGCGCTCTCGACCGATCTCCAGGTCGGGGACCTCGTCGTCTCCCGACGGATTCGGGACTCGCAGGCCGACGTCGCGCCGCCCGACGCGGGACTCCTCGCGAAGGCGCTCGAGGCGACCGGGGCGACGGCCGCGACGCTCCTCTCCGTCGGCGGGCCGCTGGTCGCCGCCGAGCACAAGATCGCCCTCGGAAGCTCTCTCGAGGGCGAGGGCCCGGCGGCCGGCGACATGGAGTCCGCGGCCTGGGCGCGGGCCGCCGCCTCCCGCGGGGTTCCCTATCTGGTCGTCCGATCGATTTCCGAGCGGGCCGACGAAGACCTGCCCGAGTACCTCGCCCGCTGCCTCGGCAGGGACGGCGGGATCCGGCGGTCCTCCGTCGTCCTTCGGGCGCTCGGCCGGCCGGGAACGATCCCGGCGCTCCTGGAGATGCGCCGGCGCACGCGCGCTTGCGCCGAGGACCTCGCGGACTTCCTGGAGGCCTT
The DNA here is from genome assembly GCA_033853815.1 of Thermoanaerobaculia bacterium. Lineage (GTDB taxonomy): Bacteria > Acidobacteriota > Thermoanaerobaculia > UBA5066 > Gp7-AA6 > JAWOLE01. The sequence continues at coordinate 9,013 of JAWOLE010000430.1, read as the reverse complement.
CCTGTCCGCCGGGGCCCCGTCGTGACGAGCCTCGAAGACCTGCTGGAGAAGACGAGCCGCACGTTTGCGCTCTCGATCCCCGTCCTTCCCGAGCCCACGCGGCGGCAGGTCATGATCGCCTACCTGCTCTTCCGCATCGCCGACACCTTCGAGGACGCCGCGCACTGGCCTCCCGGGCGCCGCATCGAGGCCCTGCGCGAGTTCGAATCTCTCCTGCGGGATTCCTCTCCCGGAGAGGCTGCGCGCCTGGCGCGGAAATGGACCGCGCAGGAGGTCTCGCGCGAGCCCGGCTATCGCGAGCTCATCGCGGAAACTCCGTTCGTCCTCGACGCGTTCTTCCGGCTCGATTCCGAGGCGGTCTCGACGGTGCGCGACCACGTCTGTCGCTCGGCCGAGGGGATGGCGACCTTCGTCGCCCGCGGCACAGGGGGCGTTCTCGTCCTCGAGAGCCTGAAGGACCTGCAGGACTACTGTTACGCGGTCGCCGGCATCGTCGGCGAGATGCTCTCGGACCTCTTTCTCTTGAAGCGCGACACCCTCGTTCCGATCGCGCCCTATCTTCGGGAGCGCGCCGCGACCTTCGGCGAGGCTCTCCAGCTCGTCAACATCTTGAAGGACGCCGCCGTGGACGTCGGCGAGGGTCGCAGCTTCCTGCCCGAAGGCGTCCCGCGGTCCGAGGTCTTCGCGCTCGCCCGGCGAAGCCTCCGCGTCGCCGGCGAGTACACGCTCGCCCTCCAGCGAGCCGGCGCCGAGCGGGGGCTCGTCGAGTTCTGCGCGCTGCCCGTCGAGCTGGCCTGGGCGACCCTGCGGAAGGTCGAAGAGCGCGGCCCCGGCGCCAAGGTCTCCCACCTCGAGCTCTTCTCCATCCGCAAGCGCCTTGAGCAGGCCCTGGACCGCAACGACCCCGCCGTCGCCATTCGACCCTAGGATTCCAGATTCCAGATTCCAGGTTCCAGGAGGCGGCTACTTGGAATTTGGAACCTGGAATTTGGAATCCGCGCGCTAAGCGCGGCGGACGGCGTAGTGAAGGCGGACGACGCCGTCGGGGAAACGGCGGGCGGAGAGGAGCTTCAAGCGAATCAGTCGGCGGCGTGGCTTGACCAGGGGAATTCCGTCGCCGATGAAGACCGGGATCACGTGGATGATGAGCTCGTCGATCTCGCCGGCGTCGAGGAACGAGGCGAGGATGTCTGCGCCGCCCATCATCCAGATGTCCCTGCCTGGAAGGGAGCGCAGGCGCCGCGCGAACCTGCCGACCGGCTCGCTGACGAACTCAAAGCTGGCGAATCGCGACTTCCGGCGACGGCGAGAGAAGACGTAGCTGCGGATCTTCGGCCCCATGGCGCCGTCCTTCAGCCCCATTCGGAGAGCCTGGTCCCAGGTCTTCCTCCCCAACAGGACCGTGTCGATCGATCGCATGAACGCGCCCATGCCGTAGTTGCCCGGCGGCCGGGGGCGGTCGAGCCATTCGACGCCGCCGTTCTTTCTCGCGATGTAGCCATCGGCGCTCGTCGCGACCGAGGCGATGATCCTTCTTCTCCTCATGTTTCGTTCTCCCCGGGGTTCCGTCAGCACGGACCCGCGCACGCCTCGGGCGGGCCCGGGAGACCGAGTATAGGATTGCCGGCCAAGAGGAGGCAGCCATGCGAATGCTTCTCCGGGTCTCTATTCCTCACGAGAAATTCAACGAGGCGGTCCGCAAGGGCACGGCCGGCCAGATCCTCGGTCGCATCCTGGAGGACATCAAGCCGGAGGCCGCCTACTTCACGGAGATGGATGGCAAGCGGACCGCCATCCTGATCGTCAACCTGGAGGAGCCCTCGCGCATCCCCGCGCTGGCAGAGCCCTTCTTTCTCCAGTTCGACGCCGACTGCGAGTGGCACATCGTGATGAAGCCCGACGACATGAAGAAGGCCGGCCTCGAGGCCATCGGGAAGAAATGGGCGTGACGCTATATCACTTCTGATATAGAAGGCCCGGGAGCCTCTTCGGGGATGGGCGGCCCGAGGGGGATCCGCCGCACAGCGGCGCCTTTCTCGGAGTAGAAGGAGTACTCTCCCACGCCGGCCTCGCAGTCGCGGGCGAAGTGGATCAGGTGGTGGGCCACGAGCCCGACGTGGATGACCGGCTCGATGTCCCCCTTCTTGAAAGCCGGCTTCGCCATCCGCCAGAAGGTTTTCCGGTAGTCGGAGAGCAGGCCCACCCTCCAGAGGATGCGGGCGAGGATCTTGAAGCCGTTGACCACGTCGCCCCGCTCGACCTTGCGCAGCGGCCCGGGATCGAAGCGGTTGGGGTACGTGCGCTCGATCTGGTGCTGGAACCGGCGGTAGAGGGGCTCGGGCCGGTACGATTCGGTCACGCACTTCAACCAGTTCGCGCGTACGAGCTCGCGCGGCAGCAGGAACTCCACGTTGGACTCCGCGCCGCCGGCGCCGTCGGAGAGCAGGCGCCCCTCCTTCTCGAGCCTGCGCCAGAGAGGCGTCCTCGGCAGGGCGTAGAGGAGGTTGATCGTCAGCATCGGGATCTTCGAGGCCTCGATGAAGGCGAGGAGGTCGTCGGCCGTGCGCTCGGTGTCCTGGTCGAGGCCCATGATGATCCCGGAGACGACCTCCATGCCGTAGGAGTTCAGGATCTCGACCGCTTCCAGGATCGGCAGGCGGAGGTTCTGGTCCTTGACCATGCCGTGCAGGGCCTCGGGGTCCGGAGTCTCGATCCCGATGAAGACCGTGTGGAAGAAGGCCTCGCGCATGAGCTCCAGGAGCTTCCTGTTCTGCGCGATGTTCAGCGTGGCCTCGCAGGCGAAGCGGATGCGGTAGCCGGCCTTTCGCTGCCATTCGACCAGGTGCGGCAGGAGCTCCAGCGCCGCCTTCGGGTTGGCGATGAAGTTGTCGTCCACGAAGTAGACCGCTCCCGGCGGGCCGGCGGCCATGATCGCGTCAAGCTCGCGGCAGACCTGCTCGGGCGTCTTCAGCCGCGGGCTTCTGCCGTACAGCTCGGGGATGTCGCAGAACTCGCAGCGGTAGGGGCAGCCGCTGGAGAACTGGACGCTCGCCAGGAAATAGTGCTTGACGTTGATCAGGTGATAGGCCGGCACCGGGAACTCGGTCAGGGGCGTGCGGTCGGCCGTCGTGAAGCGAAGCTGCTCGCGGGGCCGCTCGACCGTTTCGTCCAGGTGCGCGTAGAGCGAGCGAGTCGCGTCGCCCAGCTCCCCGACGTGGACGATGTCGAAGTCCGGGTACCACTCGGGTGAGGCCGAGACCGAAGGTCCTCCGAGGACCGTCAGCTTGCCCGCCTCGTGGGCCCTCTCGTTGACGTCACGGATGGTGTCGCGCTGCACGTGCATCCCCGTGACGAAGACGGCGTCGGCCCAGGCGAAATCCCCGGCCGCGGCCGGGGACATGTTTTCGTCCACGAACCGGACTTCCCAGTCGGAAGGGATCGAGGCCGCGATCAGGAGCAGCCCCTGCGGGGGCATGAAGGCCCGAACCCCGGGCTTCAGCGGATAGGCGTGATGGAGCGTCCCGAACGACCTCGCGTAGCGCGGAAAGACGCACAGGATGCGCCGCTGAGACCTCATCTCAACCGGCGATTATCTATCCAAGGCCGACCAGTCGTGTTCAACAACTCGAATCGATAGTGGCGGAAACCCCGCCCCGGAGCCTGCGGCATTCCCTGCCGGGGCACGCTCGCGCAGGCCGTTACACGGAGAACCGGCGCTCGCTGAGGGTTCCTCGCAATCTCAGCCTGGTGCCGGCCTCGGCCTTCCATGCTCGTCACCCATCACCCCGTACGGGAACGCCTCCGGCTCCGGGGCTCCGGTCCGGCGTGACGCCAGGCTGGAGCCACGGCGGCGGCGGAGCCTCCCGGAGGAGGCCATGAGCGAAGGAGCACACCGAGGACTCGCCATCGCCACGCTGTCCATGCGACTGAGCGACGAGCGACGGCCCGGAACTCCTCTGTGCGGCCGGGCCGGCGCGTGCCGACGAGGGAGGCACAGCCGACGCCGGGGCGGATTCGAAAGGAAGTTGTCCCCACAGCCGATAGCGATCAGCTGTTACAGGGGTTTAAGGACCCTTGAAAGGGAGCGCGATCTCGGCGCCGACGGCCAGGGCGACCTCGGGGCCGCCGAGGAGGCGGGAGAGGCCGGCTCCGAAGACGCCGGAGCGCTGGATGTCGAGGCTGCGGGCCGGCAGGACTCCGGCCGGATCGGTCAGGGTCAGCGTCTCGTCGCCGCGTGAGGAGCGCAACAGCACCTTGACCCGGAACCCCGGCGCGAGCGTCTGCCGCACCGTCAGGTTCCACAGGAAGAGGCGGGTCCTCGAATCGGGGTGATAACCCGACTCCAGCGCGGCGACCTCCGTGCCGAGGACGGCGAAGGCCAGAAAGGGAAGGCGCGAGCGGTCGTAGGTCGCCTCGAAGAAGGCTTCCGTCTTCTTCACCTCGTAGCCTATGCCGATCCGGTAAGCCTCGAGCGTGGCCGGGGCGTTGAAGTCGTGCGGCGTGAACGCAGGCTGGCTCTCTTCGTGCACGGGGATCGATCCGCTCGCCCGCTCGGCCGAGGCCGCGAGCGTCCAGCGGCCCCGGCGCGCCCGCGCCTCAAGCGCGCCGCCCCAGACCGGGCCTTCGGAGATCCGGTCCGTGGCCGCCGTGGTGTTGCTCCCGCTCGGACGGACGTAGCGCCCCGACAGGGCCGCCTCGAATCCAGCCCAGCGATGCCTCCAGCCGACGCCGACGTCCACGCGCTCGGCCGAGACGACGCGCTGTTCCGACAGGAAGAAACGCTCGTGCCCGATGTCGAGCTCGTCGGTGGCCTTGTGGGTGCGCCGGTTCCAGGCCGCCTCGACCGAGTCCCGCGCGGAGACGGGATAGCGGAAGAGCAGAGCGAAGTTCTCGTAGCGTCCGGTCCCCGTGGCCGTCGTGTTGCTGACCGCGAAGGGCGTCTGCTCCTGCTCGTCGTGGGAGGGAGCGAGGGCGACGCGCACCCCCCACTCCATCTCGGGCGTGCCGGCGCCGAGCCCCGGGGCGGGAAGGCGCGCGCCCCCGAGGCCGACCAGCACGAACTTGGGGGTGACGTCGGAGACGTCGTCCTGACCCGGACCGATGACGTAGCGGCGGGCCGCCGTGGCGTAGGAGAAACCGACTTCCGCGTGGTACCCCGGCGGCGGCGGCAGCTCCATCCCGAAGAGGAGGCCCGCGCAGAAAACGCAGGCGCTGACGAGATCGCTTCCCACGCGTCAGCCGCGAATCGAGAATCGGAACCCGGAAATCGAAAGCCTCACGAGGATCGGGAAGTCGATTCCCGATTCCCGGTTTCCGATTTCCGGCCCCGAGGGAGGACCTTCAGGAGCAGCTTCACCGTCCCCGGCACGAGACGGGGCCTCAAGAGGCGCGGGTCGTAGGGGGAGAGCCTGCGCTCGTTCTCGGCCAGGCACAGCTCCAGGAAGGAGCGCAGCGTGAAGTCGCCGAAGACCGTGTGGCTCTTCAAGGTGAAGCCGTCCTGCGTCGCCTTGCCCTTCTCTCCGCCGCCGTTCCCATCGCCGCCTCCGGCCATCTGCATCGCTCCCTTGACTCGGTCGAAGGCCTGCGCTGCGATGTTCCAGGCGCGCCGCAGATCGAAGGCCGGCCGCAGCAGCAGCGGCCTGCGGGCCCGCAGGTAGGCCGCCCAGTTGACGATGAAAAGGATGTGCCGCGCCTCCTCCTGCATGATCTGGTCGAAGAGGGCGATCAGGTCCTTGTGGAAGTACTCGGTCCGCCTCCCGATGTCGAAGAGGCCGAAGGCGAAGAAGGAGTCCAGGCACTCGCCGTAGCCCGTCCGCAGGAAGGTCCAGGCCGGGTTCTTCGGCTTCTCGAACCGCCCGAAGGGAGCGGTGGGAATGCCGTAGGTCTTCGTCAGGAGCGAGATGATCTCGGCGTGACGCCCCTCCTCGTAGCCCTGGAGGGCGATCGCCTCCTTGAGCACGGGGTCCGTCTCCTCCTCGCCCAGCGTCTGGACCTTGACCGCGGTGGCGGCCTCCGTCCGCGCGGCCTCATCCCAGACGGGCAGACCTCTCAGGCGCGCCAGGCTCTCTTCATCCAGGCTCGGCCAGACGATGTCCTCCGGCCGGAAGGGCCGGTGCGTCTCGATGAAGGTCCGGCAGAAGAGCCGCCCATGCTCCTCCGAACCGATCCTGACCCTCTCCATGGATTTCGCGTACCTCAGTTCGAATTTCGAAGGCTCTGGTTTTGAAACTCTCGGCCGCCGTTCGCGAAGCGAACGCCTGCGGCCGAAAGTATCAAGCTGATATATTTACCTATTCGCGCGGTAATCCCAAGCGTATCCGCTTGGGGACGGAGGGGCGAAAAAGGGAGTCAGGCCTCCGGCCGGTTGGGCCGGAGGGAGCCGAGGAGATTCACGCCGCTATGCCGCTACTGAACCGGATCGAAGGGCCCCAGGACTTGAAGGCCTTGAGCCTCGAGGAGACGGCCGAGGTCGCCCGGGAGTGCCGGGACACGATCGTCGCGACCATCACGAAGAACGGCGGACACCTCGCCTCGAACCTTGGGGTCGTGGAGCTGACGCTCGCGCTCCACCGCGCCTTCGACAGCCCGAAGGACCGGATCGTCTGGGACACTTCGAACCAGTGCTACACGCACAAGCTGGTGACGGGGAGGCGCGACCGTTTCCCGACGATCCGCACCCCCGGCGGCCTCTCCGGCTTCGCCGAGCCGTCCGAGAGCCCGCACGACACCCTCGCGGCCGGGCACGCCGGGACGGGCCTCTCCTACGCCCTCGGGATGTCGCTCGCCCTCCAGTCCTCTCCGGAGGAGCCCTACGTCGTCGCCGTGGTGGGAGACGGGGCCCTGACCTCCGGCCCGTCCTACGAGGCCTTGAACAACATCGTCCACCAGAAGCCCAGGCGCCTGATCGTCGTCTTCAACGACAACGGCTGGTCCATCTCCGAGAACGTCGGCTGGCTCGCCCACTGGCGCAACCGCTTCATGCTCCATCCCAAGTACCAGAAGCTCACAGAGAAGGGCCAGAAGATCCTCTCCAAGCTCCCCCTGGGAGAGACGGCCTGGGAGTTCGCGCGCAAGATCAAGACCTCGGTGGAGGGGCTCTTCTTCCCCAACCTGATCTGGGAGGAGATGGGACTCCACTACATCGGCCCCGTGGACGGCCACGACCTCCACGAGCTGGAAGAGGCCTTCAAGACGGTCAAGGAGATCTCCCGCGACGCGATGCCCGTCGTCGTGCACGTCCTGACGCACAAGGGACGCGGTTACAAGCTGGCGGAGGAGAACCCCTGCAAGTTCCACCAGCCCGGCAGCCCTTCGCCGGCGGCGGGCTCCGGGGCCGTCTTCACTTACTCCCAGGTCTTCGCCCAGACGTTGACGCGCATGATGGAGGCGGATCCCAGGATCGTCGCGATCAGCGCCGCGATGCTCGAGGGGACGGCGCTGGTCGAGGTCAAGAAGCGCTTTCCCGATCGCGTCTTCGACGTGGGCATCGCCGAGGAGCACGCGGTCATCATGGCGGCCGGCATGGCCAAGGAAGGCTGGAAGCCCGTCGTCGCGATCTACTCGACGTTCCTCCAGCGCTCCTTCGACCAGCTGATCCACGACGTCTGCCTCCAGAGCCTGCCGGTGACCATCTGCATCGACCGCGCGGGCCTCGTCGGCGACGACGGGAAGACGCACCACGGGATCTTCGACATCGGCTACACGCGCTGCGTCCCGAACATGGTCGTCGCCGCTCCCGGGGACGAGAACGAGCTGCAGCACCTGCTCTACACGGCGATCGAATCGGGCAGGCCCTTCGCGCTGCGCTACCCGCGCGGACTCGGCGCGGGAGTCGCGCTCGACCAGTCCTTCCACGCGATCCCGGTAGGCCGCGGGGAGCTGGTGCGGGAAGGCAAGGACCTGATGCTCCTGGCCTACGGCTCGATGGTGCCGGTCGCGATCGAGGCGGCGCAGAGGCTCTCCGCGCGCGGGATCGACTGCGGCGTGGCCAACGCGAGGTTCGCAAAGCCGCTCGACCGCGACCTGCTCGAGCGGATCGTCCGCATGAGCCCCCGGATCCTGACGCTCGAGGAGCATCTCTCGATGGGTGGCTTCGGCGGCGCGGTGCTCGAGGAGTTCCACGCGGCGGGGCTCCCGGCCGAGGGACTCAAGACCCACGCGATCCCCGACCGGTTCGTCGAGCACAGCCCGCAGGCGATCCAGCGTGGCAACCTGAAGCTCGACGCGCCGGGCGTCGTCGAGAAGGTCTTCGAGCTCTTCCCGGAGCTCGCGCGGCTGGCCGGGCCCGAGGGCATGAAGGCGGCCGCCGGCCGGCGGGGTCCGAGGCTCGTGGAGAAAGTGACGTGGTGACGCCGGCCGGAGCCCCCGGGGAAGGCGCGGCAGGTATCGCTGTGACGGCCGAAGCGCCCGCCGGCGTCCGGGTCGAAAAGCTCCTCGTCGCGGGACTGCGCGGTTTCTGCGCGGGCGTCGTCCGGGCGATCGACGTCGTGGAACGCGCGCTTCAGGTTTGCGAGGGGCCGGTCTACGTCCGCAAGGAGATCATCCACAACCGCTACGTCGTGGACGAGCTTCGCGCCAAGGGCGCGATCTTCGTCGAAGAAGTGGACGAAGTGCCCGACGCGGCGTGGCTGATCTACTCGGCCCACGGCATCTCCCCGAGCGTTCGCGAGGCGGCCCGACGCAAGCGCCTGAAGACGATCGACGCCACCTGCCCGCTCGTGACCAAGGTGCATCTGGAAGCCATCCATTACGCGAAGAGGAACTACACGATCATCCTGATCGGCCACGAGGAGCACGACGAGACGATCGGCACGCTCGGGGAGGCGCCCGGCTCGATCCGGCTCGTCGGCAGCCGCGAGGAAGCCGAGGCGGTGGAGGTCCCCGATCCCGACAGGGTCGCCTACCTGACGCAGACGACGCTGTCTCTCGACGACACTCACGAGATCGTCGAGGTCTTGAAGCGGCGGTTCCCGAACATGGTCAGTCCTCCCAAGGGGGACATCTGCTACGCCAC
>JAWOLE010000429.1:0-5282 GCA_033853815.1 Thermoanaerobaculia bacterium | reverse complement strand
GTACGCGCTCGGCGTGCGGTATGAGCCCTGGGTGCTGCGCTGTCTCTTCCATCCGATCGTTCTCGTGGCTCCCTTCTTGCGCCTGGGGTGGTGGCTCGGGGCTCGGGACCCGCAGGTGATCACCTGGATTGCCGCGATTCCGACCGCGCTCTTTTCGACGGCCGCGGTATTTCTGACCGCCGTCGTCGCCCTGCAATTTGGCCTTTCGCGCCGTGTTGCGGTAGCAGCGACCTTCTTCTACGCATCCGCGTGGCTGGCGCTAACGTACGGTTCAAGCCCCTTTCCGCGCCCGATCTCGACGGCTATGTTCCTCGCGGCTTTCTATCTCGTGTCCTCTCCGAGGCAGAGCCCCTGGCCAGCTCTCACAGCAGGAGTGCTGGCCGGGGCCGCCTTCGCGGTTCGCTGGAGTGAAGGGGTCGTGCTGATTCCCCTTTGTGCCTGGACGGCCTGGAGATCGCGGAGCACAAGGCGCGTCCTCGCGGTAGTCGGCGGCTTCGCACTCGGAAGCCTCGTCTTCGTCGGGGTCACGGACTGGCTCACCTGGGGCGCTCCGTTCAAGAGCCTGGCTGCATTCTTCCGAATCATGTACCTGGAAAGACCGGCGATGGCTGAGGAGCCGATTTGGGACTACGGGCGCGAGGTCCTTCATTGGGCCGGGCCGATTCTGATCCTTCTTCTCATCCCGTCTTGGAAGGAACGCCGCGCTCGCCCCGCGTTGGCCATCTTCGCGTCCATCGTCGTCCTGCTTTCCTTGTTCAGCCACAAAGAGTGGCGCTACGTACAGGCAGCGATCCCGTTCCTTGCCATAGCCGCCGCGGCCGGATGGGAAAGCCTCTGGATCCGGCGAGCGCGGACACTCGCCATTGCGGCGCTCGTCCTCGCGGGTGTCTATGGGATCGACCGCACCCGGACCGTGCTCTCCAACCGCTCCGCTGCTGAGATCGATGCCTCCTACTTCATTACGGGCCTCCGCCCCCAACCCCGGACACTCGCTTTCCTTCAGCAGTGGGCGTATGGCGAGCACCTGTATCTCGGCAATGACGTCGAGATCCGCGAGATCGAGTACTGGCGGCCGATGCGTCCTCGAGCGATCCGGGACGCCGCCGCCGGGGCCGACATCGCAGCGGTCTACGCTCTCTTCCTCGACGACGCCGGCCGCCGGGAGTTCGAAAGCCTCGGATTCCGAGAGATTGCCCGCTTCCGAAAGGACCGGTCCTACGAGTGCATTGTCTTCGGGCGCGGCCCCTTCGCGGCAGGGCCGCGCCCAAGAACAGCGGAGGCTAGAAACTGACCTTGGCGGCGAGCTGGAGGATCCTCGGTCCGGTCGAGGCGGCGATGCCCGCCGTGCACCCCTGCTGGCCCGTGCAGGGAGCGAGATAACTTGAATTCGGCGCGAGCTGCGGCTGGCCGCCCACTGTTTTCAGCTGGTACTGGATCGACTGCAGGCCGATGACGTTTTTGGCGTTGAAGACGTTGAAGGCCTCGGCGATCAACTCGACGTCCACGGGTCCCACGCCGATATGCCGGGAGATCCTCGGATCCACCGACAGGAGCGAAGGGAGCCGCTGGCTGTTGCGCCCGGTGCCCGGCAAGCGGTCGTTGCGCGTGTTCCCGTCGTTGTTCAGGTCCCCGTTGATCGAAAGCGAGTAGGGCGCCCCCGTCTGGAAGGAGACGACGCCCGAGAGCGTCCAGCCGGACAGGAAGAACCGCGCGACCGGGTTCTGCGTCCCCCCCGCGTAATCCAGGTTCCAGACCCCCGAGAAGACGAACCGGTGCCGCACGTCGTTATCGCCGGGCGCCCAGTCGGCGCCGAAGTCCTGCGGGTCGGAGGCGTACTTGGCGTCGTCGCTCGTTTGCGGGACGACCGCCGTCGCGTCCGGCTTGTTGTCCATGACCTTCGACAGCGTATAGGCGAGCTTGGCCTGCCAGTTGTGGGAGAAGCGCTTGTTGATCTCGACGGTCAGGCCGTTGTACTCGGAGTCGGCGGTGCTCTGGAACTCGATGACGCGCAAGAAGTGCGAGAAGGGCCGGTCGTTGCCGTAACGCTTGGCCGTCACCGAACCGCCCCCCTGGATCGGCACGACGACGCTCGCGGGCGTGCCGAGGTTCAAATCCGTCGAGCGGGGCAGATCGTTCCCCTTGACGAAGAGGTAGTTGACGGCCACCGCCAGGTCGTTGGTGAGCGCGTGCTCGACGCCGGCGCTCGCCTGGTGGACCATCGGATTCTGGAACCTCGGATCGAAGACGAAGATCGTCGGGACTGCGGCGGTGCCCCCTGCCGGTGGCGTCGTGAAGACGTTGGGATATGTCGGCACGGAGGAGCCCGTGAAGGTCAGCGTCTGGACGTTGATGCCGTTGTTGGACATGGCGGTCCCGATCATGATCGCCGTCGTCCGGCCGTAGAAGATGCCGTAGCCCGCGTGAACCACCGTGCGGTCGTTGCCGAACGGCGTCCAGGCGACGCCCACGCGCGGGCCCCAGTTGTTGTGGTCCTGCGGGATCGTGTTGGTGCGGAGGCCCGCCGCGAGTAGCTGCGGGTCGGGGTTCAAGACCGTCGGCTGCGCGATCTTCTGGAAGTCGTACCGCAGGCCGAGGTTCACCGTCAGGTTCGGACGTACCCGCCACTCCTCCTGCGCGAAGGCGGAAATGTCCTGGAGGTTGGGATTCGTGATGGGGCCCGTCGTCCCCGGCCCCGGGAACGCCTGCACGTACCTCTCGCCGGAGCCGTTGGGAATACCGCGGTTGTAGTCGGCGATCGACTGGAAGGTGTAGGAGCCGAAGAAGTTGCCCGGGAAGTAGTTGAAGATGTTGTCGTGCTGGTAGTCGAACCCCGCCTTGAGCGTGCTGTTTCCGAAGAGATACGTAGCGGTGTCGGCCACCTGCCACCGCTTGATCGTCGTCTCGCGCGGTGAGAAGAAGTTCTCGCCGATCGTCAGCACCGGCGAGCCGCTCTGATTGACGGTCGCCTCGGGGACCGAGCTGTTGGCGGTGCCGGGCTCGCTGTCCTTAGCCCACTGCCCTCGCAGCTCGTTGAAGAGATCCGCAGTGAAGGAGGAGGTCAGCGATCCGGCCGCCGTGTCCGTCTTGACGAGTGAGTTGCCGCTGTGCTGAAAGGCGACCGTCGAGCCGCTCGACTCGAAACCGACCCCCGTGAAATTCTGCCGGTTGTAGCGCAGCGAGATGTGCTGGCCGGAGGCGACCTCGTAATCGGTCTTGAGCATGTAGACGTCCTGGTTCTGCTGCTGGCTCCAGTTGAAGGCGAGCGCGGTGAGCTTGGAAATCCCTGCGACCGTGTCCGGGTCGGAGGGAGTGCCGGGAGGAATGTTCAGGATCACCGTGTTGGGGGTCTTGTTGCGCTGGCCGTCGTAGTCGGCGAAGAAGAAGAGCTTGTCGGGGAGGATCGGTCCTCCGAGCGTCGCCCCGAACTGATCAAAGTGATAGGGGGACTTCGGGCGGCCGTTGACTGCGTCGATGTAGTCCTTCGCCTTGATCGACTTGTCGCGGTAGAAGTAGAAGGCGTTGCCGTGGTACTCGTTCGTGCCCGACTTGGTCACGACGTTGATGACGGCCCCGCCCGCGCGCCCGTACTCGGCTGAGTAGGCGTTGCTGTTGACCTGGAACTCCTTGACCGAGTCGAGGCTGAACTGGTACGGCGCGCGCCCTGACCCGGTACGGCCAAGGGCCTGCCCGAAGAAGGTGTTGTTGTTGTCGGCGCCGTCCACCACGATGCTGTTCAGCGTCCCGCGCTGCCCGGCGAAGACGAGGTCCCCGACCCGGAAGTTGTCCTTGACGACGGATGGCGTCGCGAGCACGACGTCCAGGAAGTTGCGCCCGTTGGTCGGGAGGCTCTGGATCATCTTCTCGTTGACGATCGAGCTGACCTCGGACTTGGTCGTTTCGATCAGGGGCGCCTCGCTCGACACCGTGACGGCCGCCGCGACGCCGGCGGGCTCGAGCACGAGGCGGACGGTCGAATCGCCGCCAACCGTCACCGTCACGTTGACGACTTTCGCAGGCGAGAAGCCCGACAGCTCCGCCGAGACCGCGTAATTTCCGGGCGCGAGATTCGGAAACCTGAAGCCGCCGCTCGCGCCGGAAGTCGCCGTCCGCAGGGCGCCGGTGTCCACGTTGCGGGCGGAGACCGAAGCGCCCGGGACGCCCGCGCCCGAAGCGTCCACGACGTTACCGGTGATCGAGCCCATGGAGCTCTGGGCGAAGAGCCGCCCGGCCGGGATCAGGGCGAAGAGGAGAGCCGCCAGACACAGAAAGCGCACGCAATACGTCCTTCGAACCATCCAACACCTCACTCCTTCTCTTATGGGTTCCGCACGATGGCCTCAGCCTATCTCAAACCCTCTCGTCAGGGACCGGGAGCCAGCCGCCCCTCCGGCAGCGCCGGAGCCAGAAACCAGTTTTCGTCCGCCTCGAGCGTGAGCACGCCGCGGCGCCGCGCGTCCTCGATCAGGAGGTCGCGCAGAGGCTTCGCCGATTCCGAGACGCGGGGACATTCCCTCCAGACCCCGTATCCCCCGCCGCCCGCGGCGCGATAGGAGTTGATCGCCACCGTGAAGGTGTCCCCGTCGCGGACCGGCTGGCCCTGCCGCTTGAGATACAGCAGGCGGCTTCCCTCCGGCCGCGTGGGATCGAGCGCGTACTCCGCTCCCTCGAGCGTGTCGCAGTTGTAGCTGAAGACGCGAGGATTGCGCTGCCAGACGGCCCGGCCCTCCTGGACGGCGACGCCCGAAAAGCATCGCGCGGCGACCTCGAGGGCCTGGCGGACCTGGCGCCCCGTCGCGCGAACCGTCACGAGCGTGTTCTCGTAGGGGTAGAACTGCCAGATCTCGCCGACCGTCAGCGGTCCCGCGGGCCAGTCGGGCAGGGACCCGGGCAGGAGAGAAGCGAACGAGAGCTCCGCCTTCCCCTGCTCCCTCTGGACGGCGTGGAGCCAGTCGAGGAGGGCGGAGTCCCCCGTCCGGGCGCCGCGGGCCGAGACGGGCCTTGCCAGCGTGGCGGCCGGAGTTCCCAGGATCTTCGCGGCCGCTTCGTGTTCGGGGGCCACGGCCGCGACCATCGCCGGGTCCGGCGCCACGCCCTTCATCGGCAGATTCCGCCCCTGGATCGAGGAGACCTTCCACTTCCCGCCGACCCTGGACAGGGCGAGGTCGAAACGCGTCAGGGTGTTGCCGAACCGGCCGGGCTGGGAGATCCAGGTCTCCCCCAGGCGCCGGGGCTCGATCGCCATATGTGTGTGTCCGGTGAGCAGGATGTCGATTCCCGGGACT
>JAWOLE010000428.1:0-4196 GCA_033853815.1 Thermoanaerobaculia bacterium | reverse complement strand
GCGGGCAACGCCCGGCGCATCTACGAAGACAGCCGAACCGTTGCCCGGTCGTCCTAGCGCCGTTCCAACTTTCACTCCCAAGAGAGAGGCGAGGGTACAGGTACTGCCGTTCCAGCCTCCTCTCACTGGGAAGGCCGCAGCTTGAAGAACCGCCTCGCCAGATCACCCGCTTCTATTTGGGAGAACAGGTTGGAACAGCACTAGCAGGGCCGGAGTCTCTTTCAGTTATCATTCGACGCCCTTGATTCAATCAGCCGAGTCACCGCATCCACGCATTCCCCCTGCGCTTGCCCCCCTGTGGGGCCTCGCGCGGGATCTGCGCTGGACCTGGCGGCCCACGATGCGCGCGCTCTTCGCCGCGCTCGACAGGAGAGTCTGGGAGGAGAGCGGCGGAAATCCCGTGGAGCTTCTCCTCACGGTTGAGCCCGAGCGGCTCGATCAGGCGGCACACGATGCGGGGTTTCTCGCGCAGATGTCCGCGGTCCAGACGGAGATGGCGATGGAGGACGCCTCCCCCTCCTGGCATCCGGCCGTCCGGGCTTTTCGGGAGCGCGACTACCGCATAGCGTATTTCTCGGCCGAGTTTGGGCTGACCGAGCACCTCCCGATCTACGCGGGCGGCCTCGGCATCCTGGCCGGCGACGTCCTGAAGTCCTCGAGCGACCGGGGGCTGCCGGTCATCGGGGTCGGGCTCTTCTACCGGGAGGACTACTTCCGACAGGTGCTCGACAGGGACGGGTGGCAGCACGAGTCCAACCCCGTTCTCGACCTCGAGCGGCTCCCGGTTTCGTTGCCCGTCGTTCCCGGGGGCGGGCCGCCTCTGGTGATCCTGACGATCGGAGACCGGGACGTGTCGGTCCTCGTCCGCTTCGCCCGCGTGGGACGGGTGCCTCTTATCCTGCTCGACACCAACGTCCCGGAGAACGCTCCCGAAGACCGCGACATCACGGCGCGGCTCTACGGCGGCGATCAGGAGACACGGATCCGGCAGGAGATCGTGCTCGGGATCGGAGGGCTGCGGGCCCTCGAGCTCCTCGGACTGCGTCCCACGATCCGCCACATCAACGAAGGGCATGCGGCCTTCGCGACCGTCGAGAAGATCCGGCTGCTCGTGACGCTCGGAGCCCTGACTTTCCCCGAGGCGCGGGAGCGGGCCGCCGCGACCAATGTCTTCACGACGCACACGCCCGTGCCCGCCGGCATCGACCATTTTCCGCCGGAGCTGGTGGAGAAGTACTTGACCTCCTACGTCGCCGGCGCCGGGCTCTCCTGGGAGGAGTTCCTGAGGCTCGGGCAGGACGGTCCTCCCAACCCGCGCCAGCCGTTCTCGATGGCGGTCCTGGCGTTGCGCCTCTGCGGCCACGTCAACGCGGTCTCCCAGCTCCACGCGAAGGTGTCGCGGCGCCTGTGGCTCGGCCTTCTTCCGGAGCTTGCCGACGAGGACATCCGTATCCGCGCGATCACCAACGGGGTCCACCGCACGACCTGGACGGACCCGGAGGTGGCGAAGCTGCCGCTCGTGGACAATCCCGACGTCGTGGATCGGGCGGCCTTCTGGCGCGTGCACGAGGGACTCCGCGCGCATCTGGTCGAGATCGCCCGCCAGCGCCTGGCCGCGGCGCGGAAGGAGCAGGGCGCTTCGGCCGAAGAGATCGAGGCGGCCTCGCGCGTGCTCGATCCCAACGCCCTGACGATCGGCTTCGCCAAGCGCTTCACGACCTACAAGCGGCCGGGGCTGATCTTCCACGATCCGGGGCGCTTGGCGCGCATCCTCGACAGCAGACCGGTGCAGATCATCTTCGCGGGAAAGGCCCACCCGCACGACGATCCGGGCAAGCACGTGCTGCAGGACGTCGCGCGGTTCTGCGAGAGGCCGGAGTTCCGCGGCCGCGTCGTCCACCTGCCCGACTACAACATGGAGCTGGCCCGGGCGCTGGTCGCCGGCTGCGACGTCTGGTTGAACAACCCCATCCGGCCGCGCGAGGCCTGCGGGACTTCGGGAATGAAGGCCGCGATGAACGGCGGCGTCAACCTCTCCGTGCTCGACGGCTGGTGGGACGAGGCCCCTTACGAGGAGACCGGCTTCACGATCGGCCCCGCCACCGAGAACCTCCCCGACGACCAGACCGCGGCGTTTCTCTACGAGGCCCTCGAGAAAGAGGTCCTCCCGCTCTTCTTCGACAGGAACGAGCAGGGGCTTCCGCTCGGATGGATCGAGAAGATGGTCCAGAGCGCCTCGCTCATCCCCAGGCGCTTCTCCGCGGACCGGATGATGATCGACTATCTGGAGTACTGCTACCTGCCGGGCGCCGAGTGGCGCTTCTCGCTTCTCGGCCAGGGCGGCGAGCGCCTGCGCGCGGATTTCATACCCTGACTTTCGGCGCGGGCGGTCGCTACGCGACCGGCGCCGAGAGTTTCTGCTACGAGAGCTGAGCGCGCGCCGCGAGCGAATTGGCGCACGGCCGCTCGGCGAGTTTGAGCGCGGCTGGTCCGAGAACGATTCCTCGGATGTCAGTAGGCGTCGTATAGTCCGTGGGCCATGAGCGAACCTGACGTCGGGGCCACCGCAACCGCGAAGCTGACCGTCGGACCGGCCGATCTTGCCAACGTCCTGAACTTCGAGCCGCGGGACACCTTCCCGCCGGTGTTCGCGACCTCTCGCATGGTCGGACTCATGGAGGTCGCAGCCGCGCGCATCCTCGGCCCGCACCTGCGGGAAGGGGAGGCCTCCGTCGGCGTTTCCGTGGACGTCGTTCACTCGGCGGCGACTCCCCCGGGCGCTGCCGTGACCGCCACGGCGAAGCTCGTCGGCCGGGAGGGGAAACTCTTCCTCTTCGAGGTCTCGGCCACGGACAACGCGGGCGAGGTCGGCCGCGGCACGCACAAGCGTGCGATCGTCTCGGTCGAGAGGCTTCTCGCCGGCGCGGCCCGCCGCGGAACGGAAGCCTGACAGCTCGTTGGAGAGCGGCGCAGGCAGATTCGAAGTCCTCGGACAGCGTCTCGAGCATCGCTGGATCGGCCCGGGGCCCGGCGAGGCGCCGACGATCGTCTTCCTGCACGAGGGGCTGGGATGCGTCGGCATGTGGCGCGACTTCCCCGACCGCGTGGCGTCGGAGACTGGCTGCGGAGCGCTGGTCTACGGCCGCCCGGGATACGGGTCCTCCGATCCGGTGCGCGGGGCGCGGCCCGTCCGCTTCATGCACCAGGAGGCCCTCGAGGTGCTGCCGGCTGTCGTCGAGCATTTCGGCCTCGAGAGATTCATCCTTTACGGGCACAGCGACGGCGCTTCGATCGCTCTCATCTATACCGGGGCGCGGCTCGCCCCAGTCACCGCCCTCGTCCTCGAGGCGCCGCATGTCTTCGTCGAGCCGGTCTGCACCGAGAGAATCGCGCGCCTTGCCTCGGAATACGAGACCACGCGCCTGCGGGAGCGGCTGTCGCGGCATCACGGCGCAAACACCGACTCGATGTTCCGGTCCTGGACCGAGGCGTGGCTCACGCCGGAGTTCCGGAGGTGGAACATCGAAGAGTACCTGCCGTCGATCGAGGCGCCCGTTCTCGTCGTCCAGGGCGAAGACGACGATTACGGCACTCTCCGGCAGGTCGAGGCCGTCCTGAAAGGAGTCAAAGGTCCGGCGGAATCTCTTGTGCTGCCGGGCTGCGGCCATTCCCCGCACACCGATCAGCCGGAGGAGGTTCTGGAGGCCGCCGCCCGATTCATCCGAGAAAAGCTCGGGCCCGAAGGGCGAGTCTAGTGCCGTTCCAACTTTCTCTCTCAAAGGAGAAACGAGGTGTATGCACTACACGAACGTGCTCTTGAGCGAGGCTGAGAACAAGTTGGAACGGTACTAGGAGAGCGCAACCCGGGCGTCGACGATCGTCAGTCCCTTCTCATGGACGATGACAGGATTTAAGTCCATCTCGTCGATCTCCCGGTGCCTCGCCACGAGGTCGGAGACCTCGACGAGGAGCCGGCGGAGGGCGGCCCGGTCGGCGGGCTTTCCTCCGCGCACCCCTTCGAGGAGCTTCGCTCCCCGGGTCTCGTCGATCATCTCCGCGGCGTCCCTCTCGGAGAAGGGGACGACCCGGAAGGCGACGTCGCGGAGGACTTCGACCAGGGTCCCTCCCATGCCGAACATCACTGCGTGGCCGAACTGGAGGTCCCGGATCACCCCGACGATGACCTCGTGCCCCGG
>JAWOLE010000427.1:0-19995 GCA_033853815.1 Thermoanaerobaculia bacterium | reverse complement strand
CGCGGCAGCGGGTACAATCTCGCGTAAACGCATGGTCCTCTACAACGCCGCGACGCGGGAGCTGACGGCCAAGATCGTGTACTACGGCCCCGGCCTCGGCGGAAAGACGACGAATCTGCAGCTGCTCCACGACCGGCTCGATCCGGCGACCGTCGGCAGCCTCGTGTCGCTCTCGACGCAAACCGACCGGACGATCTATTTCGACCTCCTCCCGGTCGAGCTGGGCGAGATCAAGGGCTACAAGATCCGGTTCCAGCTCGCCACCGTGCCGGGGCAGACCGCCTTCAACGAGACGCGAAAGCTCGTGCTGCGGGGCGCCGACGGCATCGTCTTCGTCGCCGACTCCCGCTGGGCGATGCTCCCGAAGAATCTGGAGAGCTGGCAGAACCTGAAGGACAACCTGAAGGCAAACGGCCTGTCCTTCGAGACGATCCCCATCGTCATCCAGTACAACAAGCGGGACCTGGAGGACATCCTGACCGTCGAGGCGATGCAGGAGGCACTCGGCTTCTCCTCCTATCCGTCCGTCGAGGCCGTCGCGAGCGCCGGGCGCGGCATCACCGAGACCTTCAAGCTCGTCTCCAAGCTGACCTTCGTGGATCTCCTGCGCCGCCTTCAGGGGCGAAAGCCCGAGGAAACCGCCCGCGCGATCCCGGACTCCTCCCCGCCCGCCGGGGGCCGCGAGGAAGCGGGCGGGCCCGCGTCGGAAGGCGGAGGACTTCGCGCGGATTCCGCTCCCGAAACCGCCGGGCAGCGAGCGCCCTCCGCCGAACCGGCGGCGGATCCTGCGGAGGCCCGGCAGGCGGCCAGGGAGTCGTTCCCCGCTCTGGAGGCCCGCCTGGCGGCGATGTCGGAGGAACTGGCGCGCCTGGCGGCGCAGCGCGTGCGCCTCTCCAGGGACGCCACCGACGCTGCCGCGAAGGTCTCCGCTCTCGAGAAGCGGCTGGACGCCGAGATCGCCGCCCGGCAGGCGGCCGCGCGGGAAGTCGAGGCGTCTCTTTCCAGCCTCTCGGCCCGGACCGAGAAGCTCTATCAGGAGATCGCGTCGGCGCGGCGCGAGGTGGAAGGCCTGGAGTCGCGCCTTCAGGAGAGGACGGCGCAGGGGCTTCGCGAGGCCGAGGACATCCGGTCGCAGATCGCACCCCTGCTGGAGTCGAAGGAAGAAGGCCACGGGTCCGAGCGGGAGATTCGGGCCGAGTTCGACCGGCTTCGGGAGTCGCTGGCCGACTCGCTCGCCGAGATCGCCGAACGACTGCGCCGCGTCGTGCCGGGAATCTAGCCATCCTTAACAACCGTACTCTCATCAAATCCGCCCGGCGTCAGGTCCGACTCCCTCGTCGGCACGCGACGGCCCCACCTCAGCAGGAGAATCGGGCCGTCGCTCGTCGCTCAGTCGCACTGGCAGTGAGGCATCAGAGAGTCTGTCTTGTGCTCCTTCGCTCATGGCCGCCAGCGGGAGCCGGCCCCGCCGCCGGGGCTCCCAGCCGGGCTGAAGTCACGGTGTGAGCCCCGGAGACGGCGGCGTTGCCCGGAGGAGGTGATGGGTGACGAGCATGGAGAAGCGCGACTCGGCAGCACGGTGAGAGTGCGAGGAGCCCTCAGCGCCGGCCGGTTCTCACTCCTGCGGCCGGCCGGCGCGTGCCGACGAGGGCAATGCCGACGGCTCCGGGGCGACCTTCTCGCGATATCGATTCAATCGTTACAGGGACCTCGCTCTTCACTCCGATCCCCTCCCGCGAGGAGGGACGGGATTCCCGGGATCCGCCACGAGCCGGGCGAGGAACCTCTCGTCGTTCCGCCAGTCTTCGCGAACCTTGACGTTCAAGTCGAGGAAATAGTGGCGGCCGGTCTCGGCTTCCAGTTCCCTGCGGGCCGCGGTGCCGATGTCCCGGATCCGGGAGCCGCCCCGGCCGATCACGATGCCCTTCTGCCCCTCTTTCTCGACGACGATGGAGGCCGCGACACGGATGAGGCCCTTCTCCGCGTCTTCTTCAACCGAGTCGATCAGGACGGTGGAGGCGAAGGGAAGCTCCTCGCGCGTGCGCTCGAGCAATTTCTCGCGGATGACCTCCGCGATCCACTCGGTCTCGGGCATGGACGTCAGGAAGTCCTCGGGATAGGCGGACTCCCTTTCCGGCAGGTTCTCCGCGAGAAGGCGCGTGAGGCGCTCGACGCCGTCCCCCGTCTTCGCGGAGATGGGGATGATCTCCCGGAAGGCGTGGCGGGAGGCGAAGGCCGCGATCTTCGGGAGGAGCTGCTCCTTGGAGGAGAGCCTGTCGATCTTGTTCAGGGCGAGGATCGCCGGGGTCCCGGCGCGCTCGAGCAGTTCCAGGATGAAGTCCTCCCCCCCGCCGGCCTCCTCGGAGGCGTCCACCAGCCAGAGCACGAGGTCGGCGGTCGCGAGCGCGTCGGTCGCGTCGCGAACCATCGCGGCGTTCATGCGGAAGTGGGGGCGGTGGATGCCCGGCGTGTCCACGAGGGCGATCTCCGCGCCGGGGACCCGCGCGACGCCCAGGATCCTCTTGCGGGTCGTCTGCGGCTTGTCCGAGACGATCGCGATCTTCTCCCCGACCAGGAGATTGACCAGCGTGGACTTGCCGACGTTCGGCCGACCGATGACCGCGACCTCGCCGGCATGGAATGGCATCGTCAGGCTCCCGATTCCCGATTCCGGCTTGCCGGCTCGATCGGTTCTAGGTTCCCGTCTCTCGAATGTCGGAGCTCGGGCTCTCGGCCCCGGACCCCACGGCCGCGGCGGGCGCCGCGGTGGATTCGATCCGCACCCGGTGGACGCGCCGGCGGTCGGCCTCTTCGACCGTGAAGAGCAGATCGGACTCCCGGTGCGTCTCGCCGGGCTTCGGGATGTGCCCGAGGCGCGCGGCCAGGAAGCCGCCGACCGTCGTGAACTCCTCCTCCTCCGGGCCGCGGCCGAAGAGGTCCCGCACGGTCGCGATGTTCTCCTTGCCCGAGATCGAGTAGGCGTTCTCCCCCGCTTTCGTCACGCTCTCCCGCTCGTCCTCGTGCTCGTCGGAGATCTCGCCGACGATCTCTTCCAGCAGGTCCTCGACCGTCACGAGGCCCGAGACCCCGCCGTACTCGTCCACGACGATCGCCATCCAGAGATGGCGCCGCTGGAACTCCTTCAAGAGCTCCGAGACCTTCTTCGACTCCGGAACGAAGTAGGCCTCCCGCGTCAGCTCCGCGATCGGCCGGGGCTTGCCCGAGTGGATCGCCTCGAAGAGGTCCTTGACGTGGACGGTCCCGAGCACCGTGTCGATCGTGCCGCGCACGACGGGGATGCGCGAATACTTCGACGACACGAAGAGGTCCGCGAGGACCGGCAGCGGCGAGGCCGCGTCGATGAAGAGGATGTCGGTGCGCGGCGTCATGACCTCCCGCACCCGCGTGTCGCCGAAGTCCACGATCGAGAGGAGCAGCTTCTCCTCCTCCTTCTCCAGGATCCCCTCCTCTCGGCCGACGTCGATGTAGGCCTGGACCTCCTCCTCGGTGGCGGTGGGGGCCTCCTGCCGCGCGCGCCTCTCGAAGATCTTGCGCACCGGCAGGGCCAGGGGCGCGAGCAGCCACGAGGCCGACGAGATGACCGGCAGGAGCTTCGTCACGATCTTCTCCGGATCGGACCGGGCGCCCTGCCACAGCAGGAAGACTTCCGTCCCGAGCCAGCCCGCGACGAACGCCGCTCCGCCCCACTCCCAGGCGCGCGCGACCCCCAGGGTCCCGAAGGCCGACACGACCGTCAGTAGCCCCAGCAGCAGGAGGACCTGCACGAGGACCTTCGTCGTCGTGCGGATGATCTCGACCTCTCCCGGGCCGGCCAGCAGGCCGGAGTGTTCGGGGTGCTCCTCGAGCAGGCCGCGGATCTTGATCGGCGAGAGCCGGTCGAGCGCGATTGCGAAGGCCTCGAATAGCAGGAAGAAGCCGTAGCAGAGCGCCGACGCGAAGAGAAAGATCACGCGGCCTCCGTCAGCCTCAGCCGCCGGCGCAGCCTCGCTTCGAGCCGGTCCATCTCCCCCTCGTCGGTCTCGTGGTCGTAGCCGCAGAGATGGAGGAAGCCGTGCAACAGGAGCCTGTCGATCTCGCGGGCGGCGCGCTCCCTTCGCCTGCGCGCCTGTCGGGCGGCGTAGGGTACGGAGATCACGATGTCGCCGAGCAGGCCGGCGGCCGCTCCGGGGAAGGCCAGGACGTCGGTGGCCCGATCCTTTCTCCGGTAGCGGCGATTCAGGGTCCGCATACGCCGATCGCCGCAAAACAGGACGGAGACTTCGATTTTGGATTTTGGATTTGGGATTTGGGATTTGGGGACGAGCCGCGCGATGCGGGAAAGCACGGCCTGGACGCGGCGCGGCCTCGGAGAGCCCGAGACGCTCGAGACGACGTCGATCTCCACGGCTCGATCAGAGGGGGCGAGACCCGCCCAGGCGAGCCGCGTCCGCCGAGGCCGGGGTCTCCCGGCGGCGCTGGCGCTCGCGGTTGAATTCGAAGCCGGGATAGTCGATCCGGTGGTGGTACACGGTTGAGACGGTCCGCTCGAGCGTATCCACGATGACGGCCAGATCGCGCATCGTCAGGTCGCACTCGTCGAACTGTCCGTCGCGGAGGCAGTCGTCCACGATCGTCTGGATCATCGCGCGGATCTTGGCGGGCGTGGGCTCGAGAAGCGTGCGCCCCGCCGCCTCGACCGCGTCGCAGATCATGAGGATGCCGTTGACGCGCGTGGTGGGCTTGGGCCCCGAGTGCCGGTACTCCGTTTCGCGCACGGGTCCCTGTTCGGGAGCGGACTTCGTCAGGGCCTTCGAATAGAAGTAGCGGATCAGCTTGGTCCCGTGGTGCTCCCGGATCGCCTCGACGATGGGGTCGGGCAGCCCCGCCCGCCTGGCCATCTCGACGCCCTCCTTGACGTGCGCCGCGATGACGAGCGCGCTCATCGAAGGCTCGAGCCGGTCGTGCCGGTTGAAGCCCTTCGGCTGGTTCTCGATGTAGTACTCGGGCATCTTCGTCTTGCCGATGTCGTGGTAGTAGCCGGCCACGCGGGCCAGCAGCGCGTCGGCGCCGATCGCCTCCGCCGCGGCCTCCGCCAGGTGGCCGAGCATGAGGGAATGCTGGTAGGTCCCCGGGGCCTCCAGCGCGAGCGTGCGCAGCAGAGGCAGGTTCTGATTGGACAGTTCGAGCAGCCGGATGTCGGTCGTGACATGGAAGAGGTGCTCGAAGACCGGGAGGAGGACGCCGATGAACATCGCGACGAACCAGCCCCCCGCCAGGCCCGCCAGCGCGTCGCCGGCGAAGTCCCAGCCGCGCGCCTCGCCGGAAAGCAGCGCGATCGCGGAGATCGAGAGGAGGTTGGCCCCCGCCACGAGCCCCCCCATGCCGAGCAGGACGCTTCGCGCGCGCAGCTTGCCCAGGCCGAAGATCCCGGCGAGTGAGCCGACCAGGGCGAAGAGGACGAAGGGGAAGCTCTGGCCCATCAGGACGCCCGCGCCGATCGCGTGGACCGCGGAGAACAGCAGCGCCGGGCCCGTCCCGGCCACCAGGCTCGTCATGATCGAGCCCGCAGCGAAGGGGATCGCGTAGAAGGTATGCGCCGCCCAGGCCGAGCCCTCGAAGCTCGAGGACAGGCTCTCGGCCAGCGCGAAGGTGCCGCGGTCCAGCAGCGAGAAGACGATCCCGGCCGCGAGCACCGAGGCATAGACGGTGGCCGGCCTGCGTTCCCGCTTGCGGCGGCGCTGCCGGCGCGCGTCCACCCAGAAGACCCCGGCGGCGAGGATCTGCAGCACCAGCACGCCGGCGACCTTGACCCACGAGGAGGGGTCCGAGGCCGAGGCGCGCGCGGCGGCGATCCATTCCGCCGCCCGGGGAGAGATCTCGTCCCCCTTGCGCACGATGACCTTTCCCCGGGGGATCTTGGTCAGGACCGTCTCGACGGAGCGCGCGGCCTGGGCGCGGCGGCTCGCCGTCTCGCCGCCGTCGAAGACGAGATTGGGCCGCATCGCCGAGGAGAGAAAGCCCGCCGCTTCGTTCAGGTCCGATCCCGCGAGCGGGCCGCCGGCCAGACGCGCCGCGAGGGCGCTCTGGGCCTGCGAGCCGTACTCGACGACGTCGGCCAGCTCGTGGCGCCGCACCTCCCGCCCCGAAGCCGAGTCCCGCAGCTGCAGCCCGCGCGCGCCGTTCTCGACCATCAGGTCGCGGTTGTCCACGACGCCCGCCCGGTAGACCTCCGAGGCCGCCGCCACGAGCCGGTCTTCGAGCCCCTGCGAGAAACCCTCCCGCGCGAAGACCGCGAGTGTCTCGTCGCGGATCGGCAGCACGAACGCGTCGCGAACCGCCGGCGACGGCCGCGGGGAGCCCAGGCGCCGGCGCGTGGCGCCCAGCGCCTCCCGCGCGCTGCGGAAGGAATCCCGCAGCTTCTTCTCGAACGCCGCGGAGGCCCCGCTGTCCCAGTTGTAGACGGGCAGGACGTCGCCCACGGCTTCCGCCCTCCGGCGCTCGGTCGCCACTGAGTCCGCGACGATCAGGTCCCGGGGAGCGACGACGTCTCTGCGCGCGATCGACCCGGCAGGCTGCGGAGGGTTCCGGAAGGAAAGCGTCGGCGAAAAGGAGAAGGTCGTGGCGAGGACGTAGGCGAAGGCCCAGAAGAGCGGGCGCAGACCGGCGATGGGCGGAACCCCGTCCTCCCTCGGGGAACCCCGGCGCCTCCAAAAAGAGGTCGTCGGACGCCGCTCGCGCGCCTCCGTCGGCATGGCGATCAGTGTCCGGCGGTCTGGCGGCCGGACTCGCGGTCGCGCGCGCGCTCCCGGTCCAGCGCCTCATAGGCGGAGATGATGGACTGGACGAGCGGATGGCGAACGACGTCGCGCTCATCGAAGAGGACGAAACGGATCCCCTCGATGTGGGAGAACAGCTGCTGGGCCTCCCGGAGTCCCGAGGTCTTTCCCTGCGGCAGGTCCACCTGCGTGATGTCGCCGGTGACCACCGCCCGGGAACCGAAGCCGATCCTCGTCAGGAACATGCGCATCTGCTCGGAGGTCGTGTTCTGCGCCTCGTCCAGGATGATGAAGGCGTCGTTTAAGGTGCGGCCGCGCATGAAGGCGATCGGCGCGATCTCGATGACCCCGCGCTCGAGCAGCTTGGCCGTCTTCTCGTACCCCAGGATGTCGTAGAGCGCGTCGTAGAGGGGCCGAAGGTACGGGTTGACCTTCTCGACCATGTCCCCGGGCAGGAAGCCCAGGCGCTCGCCCGCCTCGACCGCGGGCCGCGCGAGGACGATGCGCTTGACCTTCTTCTCCAGCAGAGCCGCGGCGGCCATGGCCACCGCGAGGTAGGTCTTGCCGGTGCCCGCCGGGCCGATCGCGAAGACGAGATCATGGCGATCGATCGTCTGGACGTAGAGCCGCTGCTTGATGTTGCGGGCCGTCACCGTGTTCTTCAGCGTGGGCCCGAAAGGGCTCTCCATGAAGAACTCGACGAGGGAGGCGTTGGGGTCCTCCTTGACGACCCGGATGCCGGTCGCAACGTCGCTCGCCTTCAGGGGGTATCCGAGCGCGAGCAGCTCGGAGAACTCCGACAGCAGCCGCCGGACGGTCTCCTCCCCCTCGCCCTCGCCGATGACCGAGATTCCGTTGCCGCGGGCGGCCAGCCGCACGCCGAAGGCTTCCTCGATGGCGCGGAGATTCTCGTCAGCGATGCCGAATAAGGCGGTCAGCCCCGTGTCGGGGAGGGTAACGACTGGCGCGGGATCAGGAATGTTGCTTGCTCCTTCGGGGGAAGTCCAAAGCCGTCGAATCACGACCCTGAACGACCCGGTTCCCCCGGCCGAACTTCCCGGAAAACGCTACCACGGCAGGGGAACAGCAAGAAGCGGACCCCGGCCACGCCGAGGTCCGATCCCACCGGTATCTCGAAGGCAATGAATGAGTTCGCTCTTTCGACGGGTCGCGACTTCGCGCCGGCGAGCGGCCTATTCCCCC
This sequence comes from Thermoanaerobaculia bacterium, assembly GCA_033853815.1. Classification (GTDB taxonomy): domain Bacteria; phylum Acidobacteriota; class Thermoanaerobaculia; order UBA5066; family Gp7-AA6; genus JAWOLE01. The sequence goes on along the minus strand of JAWOLE010000427.1, from coordinate 12,016 downwards.
TTGGCCAGCGCCTTGGCGACCTCTTCCAGCCCGTTCTCGACGCCGTCCGGGATCGTCGAGCCCTTCGCCTTGTGCCGGACCTCGCCGATGGTCGTTCCCTTCGAGTCCTTGACCACGACTTCCAGACCCACGCCGGGGTTGGCCATCCAGCCGCCCCAGAAGCGCGCGGCGCCGTGCGGCTCCCAGGCGTTGAAGACGTTGCCCTCGACGACGTAGTCGCCTCCCGACTTGACCACCTTGAAGCCCTGCTTCTCGAGCCACTGCTCCATGTAGTCCTTGCCGTCGCGGGCGGCGTCCCGGGACTCGCGGCCGCGGCCGTTCGCGTCGAATTCCTTGACCGAGACGGAGGCCCCCTTCTTCAGCGCCCCGCCGGGGAAATAAACCCAGTCGGCGTCCTTCCCCTTGGTCAGCTTGTCGTAGTCCGCCAGGAACTTCTGCGGCTCGTCCTTCTCCTTGGCGTCGTCCGAGTCGAGGAACGTCTTCTTGGCCGCCTGAGCCGGCGGCGCGGAAAGAAGCAGGAAGGCCGCCAGCGCAATCGCGAACAAACGCGTCGTCATACGAAGCATGAGTGCTCTCCTTTGCTTCTATTTTACCCGGTCCCTGGTCCCTGGTCCCTGGTCCTTGGTCGGGCTCATGACTAAGGACTACGGACTAAGGACTACGGACTCCGAGGTTCTCGACGACGGCGTCGCCGGCGGCCGACGTGGACAGGGAGCCGCCGATGTCCTTCGTGCACAGTTTTTCCCGCACGCAGGCCGCCACGGCGGCTTCGAGGGCCGCCCCTTCCCCGCGATGGCCGAGATGGTCGAGCAGGAGCGCCATCGTCAGGATTGCGCCGAAGGGATTGGCCTTTCCGGTCCCGGCATACTTCGGGGCGGACCCGTGCACCGGCTCGAACATGGAGATCCGGCCGGGGTGGATGTTGCCGGAGGCGGCCATTCCGAGCCCTCCCTGGAGGATCGCGGCGAGGTCCGTGGCGATGTCGCCGAACATGTTGTTGGTCACGATCACCTCGAACTGCCGCGGGTCCTTGATGATCTGCATGCAGAGGGCGTCGATGTAGAGGGTCGAGGACTCGATGTCGGGATACTCGCGGGCGACTTCGGCGAACGCGCGCTGCCAGAGGTCCCCGACGTAGCGCATGGCGTTGGACTTGTCCGACATCACGACCTTCCTCCGATCGCGCCGGCGGGCGAACTCGAAGGCGTGGCGGATGATCCGCTCGACCCCTTTGCGCGTCGAGATGTCCTCCTGGATCGCGACCTCGTCAGGAGTCCCCTTCTTCAGGATGCCCCCCGAGCCGGCGTAGGACCCCTCGGTGTTCTCCCGGAAGACGACGAAATCGATGTCCCGCGCGCCGAAATCCTTCAAGGGCGAGAGGCGGTCGTCCAGGCATCGGACCGGCCGGTAGTTGACGTAGAGATCCAGGCGGAAGCGGGCGCCGAGGAGGATGTCGGCCGCGTGTTTCATGTCCGGAACGCGCGGGTCCCCGAAGGCTCCCATGAAGATCGCGTCGTAGTTCTTCGAGAGATCCTCGAACGCCCCGGGCGGGATCGTCTCCCCCGTCGCGAGGTAGTGGTCCGCGCTCCAGGGAAACGAAGTCATCTCGAGCCCGATCGAGCCGCGCCCGCAGACCTCCTCGAGCACCTTGACCGCCTCGCGCGTCACGTCCACGCCGATCCCGTCCCCCGGAACCACAGCGATCTTCATGCGCGGCGCAATCTAGCACGCCAGGGCTCGTAAAACGTAAAACGTAAACCGTCAAACGTGGCCCGATACCGAGCTTCGTTTTACGTTTAACGGCTCTAGAATCGAGGGCATGACGTTCGCGGAAGCGGTGCGCGAAATCCTCGCGGAGGCCTCCAGGGCCCCGGAGCGCCCCACGCCGGGGAGCCTGGCCGAACGCATCTCGCGTCAGGCCGAGCGCTATCTCGGCCGCGTCCGTTTCGACCCGGCACACTATGTGCGCCACCCCGTCCTGCTCTGGGACGACTGGGAGGTCATGCTCATCGGCTGGGAGTCGGGCCAGGCGACGCCGGTGCACGATCACCGGGGGGTTCTCGGCGGCATGGCCACGCTCTCCGGATCGCTCCTCGAAGAGCGGTTCACGACTCCGGATTCCGTTCCGCTTCTGGTGGACTCTCGCGTCCGCCCGGAAGGAGATCTCTGCGAGACCGGGGCGACCGTGCTGCACCGCCTCATCCCGAAGAGCCCGCGCGCGGTTTCGCTCCACATCTATCGTCCGCCCCTGCGCACGATGGGAATCTGGAACGAGCGGGGCATGATCGAGATTCGCCCCTCCGTCTTCGACGTCGGCGAGGAAGTCCTGGCGCGTGTCTCCCTGAGACCCGCGCGCTGCTAGTCCGGCCTTTCAGGTTTCAAGAGCAGCGTCGGCCAAGGACGACGCCCCAGGGGCGGCCCCAGGCGTCCCGAACGTTCTCGGTCACGCGTTCGCCCGGGCCCGGAGGTGTTTCGGGTTTCTCGATGCGGAAACAGCGACGCAACGGGTCCGCTCGGATCGATTCGCCGAGCCTGGGGGCGAGACGGTAGCGGCGGATGGCGCCGATCGTGATCGCGGAGTGCCCGAGGGCGGGAGAGACATCGACCGAACCGTAGCGCTCCCAGCGCAGCGCCGTCCTGGCGAGCAGGGTGTCCTGCCCGTGGAAGCCGTCGAAGGTCTCCACTCGCTGCGGCCAGACCAGGAGGGCGTCGCGGGCTCCCAGGGCGCCGGAGATGGCGAGCAGGCCGACCCCGGCGAGCGCCGCGCCCCGCCGCCGGGATTCCGGAATGAGCGCGAGCAGCAAGAGGACGCCTCCCGCCGCCGCGACTGCGGCCGCGTCGGAGAGATAGCCGAAACGGTATCCATCGGGGACGCCGGCATGCCCTCCGGCCACGGACGCCGCGAACGCCGCGCCGGCCTGCGACAGCAGATACGCCGAGAACTCCTCTGACGGGCGAAGCAGCGACCGCGCGAACGCCACCGCCACGGGGATCCCGAGGATCCAACCCAGGCGCGTCCTGCCCGGCAGGTCATGGTGACCATAGGGATCCGGCACGAACCAGGGTCCCGCGAGGGAATCCGCAGCCGAGGCGAAAGCCGGCATGGGTGAACGCGAGTAGCGGATCTCGGCGAGAAGGCTGTGGTCGGCCGGGCGAGCGAAGTAAGGCGCGACCCTGCCCGCGTGAAAGAGAAAGATCGGCGCCGCGGCGCAGGCGAAGCCCGCGGCGACGAGAAGGGTGCGGCGAACGCGGGGGCGCCCGCGCGCGTCTGAGGAACGCGGCCCCGGCCAGGCGGCCAGCAACACCAGAGCCGCCGCGGCGACCCAGGCGGCGAGATAGACATGCGTGGCAAGCCCCGCCACCGCCCCCGCGGCCAGAGCCAGAGGCCCGCTCGCCCGGCGCCGGGCCGCGAGAAGGAGCAGGAAGGCGACGTCCACGATCGGGGCGAGCACGATCGCGTTCCATCCCCAGCGCGAGAGGATCAGGTTCCAACGCAACCCCGCCAGGACGAGGACCGCCAGGGTCCCTCCGCCGCGCGGCAGGAGAGCCTTCCCGAGCAGGAGCGCCGTCACGAGCGACGCGACTCCCGCCGTCGCCGAGAGCAACCGCACGCCGAAGATAGTCGTGCCAAAGAGAAGCAGGGCCGCCCGGTAGAGCTCGAGGTAGGCGACGCCGACGCTGCCGTAGGGTTTGGGGACGCCGTAGGGGGCCGGGCGAATCGCGTCGGCAAAATCGCGGGGCCGGCCCTCGAGCTTCAGGGCAGGAGCGATCAGGGAGACGTCGTCGATCCAGAGGGAGGGCGGCAGGCTTTCGAGCGAGGCGAAACGTGCGAGCGTGCCGAGTACGATCGCGGCCGCCGCGACGGCCGCCAGGGCCGGCCGCTCGAAGGGGATCGGGGCGGGCGAGAACTCGGGAGGGAGTCGCCGCGCGAGAAGAAGGAAGGCCGCGGCCGCGACTCCCCCGCCCCCGGCCGTCGCCGCGATCAGGAGAAGGCCGAGCAGGAGACGCGGCAGCGCCCAGGCCGGATCCGGGTCGAGGAAGAGAAGGGGCCGCACCGCTCGCGCCAGATCCACTCCGGCGACGAGGGAGACGGCAACGCCGACAAGACAGGCGGCCCGCGCCGGACGGTCGCGGAGCGCCCCGGGGCTCACCCTTGGAGCCCGGCGTCCGGCATCACTTCTGGAAGAAGAGGAAGAGATTGACGGCGGAGGGGCCGAGCGAGAAGAAATCGCCGGACCTCAGTTTCTGAGCGCAGTCCTCCTCGAAGCTCCCGGCCAGATCGTCGGGCACGGGAATCGCCTCGCCGTTCAAGTACGTGCCGCACGTCGAGCGCATGTCCACGAGGCGGTACTCGGCGGCCGACCCCGAGAGCCTCCGGAAGAGCTTGGCGTGGAGGCGCGAGACCTCCGTGTTCAGAAAGGCGTCGGGAGAAGAGACTCGAAAGCCGGACACGGGCATCCCGACACCGATGAACTCGGGGACCTCGCGCCCGATGAGGAGCTCCTCGAAGTCCAGGCGCACCAGGCCAGCGTTGTAGGGCCCGAGGCCGAGCAGGTAGTAGCCCGAGGGCAGCCGCAGGAGCGTCTTCTCGAGTCGTCCGGAGAGGCCGGCCATCCCGTTGTCCACGAACGACATGACGTCGCGCTGCCTGGACTCCAGGGCCTCGCGGCAGATCGCCGAATAGAGATCGTCTCTCATCAGGCGCCCGTCGCATCATTGTCGCACAAAAAGTCTCCGGTTACTTCTCTCGAGCCTCGAGCCTCGATTCTCGATTCCTTCGCTCGCCGAGCACAACCGCCCAGAGAGTCCCCCTTCCGTCCCGGACTCTCTCGACGATTCGCTCTCCGGCTCCCGGCAAGACTCCGGGCGGCGCCAGGAGAAAGCGCCGCTCCGCGCGAGAGGCGCGAGAAGAGACGGCGGAAACCTGCGACGGTTCCCCGAGGCCGTAGCGCACGAGCACGTCGAAGAAGACCATGCTGCGGCTCGCGAGGACGCTCGACAGACGCGGATCCAGCGACACCGAGCCGTAATGCCCCCACTTGAGCGCCGAGCGCGCGAGCAGGTTGTCGCGGCCCTGATATCCCTCCCAGGCCTCGAGCATCGGACCCCATCGCAGGAAGACATCGCGAGCCGCCAGAGCGCCGGAGATCGCCAGGAGCCCCAGGATTCCGATCGCCGCCGCCCGCTTCCCGCGGGCGGGCACGAGCGAGAGGAGCGACAGGCTTCCGGCCGCCACGGCCACGCCCGTCACGGTCGTCAGGTAAGCGACGCGGTAACCGTTGGGCTGCATCTCGGTGCCCCAGACCACCGTGGCCGCGAAGCCCGCGGCGGCGTGCGCGAGCAGGAAACCCGACACCTCCTCTCCCCGGCGCAGCAGAGCGCGCGCCAGGGCGGCCGCCACGGGGATCCCGAGGATCCAGCCCAGGCGGGTTCTGCCCGGCAGGTCGTTCCAGGGAGAGGGGTCCGGGAGAAACCAGGGAGCGGCCAGCGCCCCGGCCGCGGAAGCAAAGAGAGGCATCGCGGAGCGCTGCCGGCGAATCTCCACAAGGACGTTGTGTTCACCCGTGCGCCGGAAGTACGGGGTCTTCCCGCCGCCGGTCCGCAGGAGAGGAGAAGCTACGAGGAGAAAGGTCCCCGCGAAGACCGCCGCCGCCGCAAGACGCCAGCGACGGGTCGCGCCGGCCGAAGGCCAGAGCAGGAAAACCGTGAGCGCCGCCAGAGCGATCCACGCCGCCAGATAGACGTGCGCGCCAAGTCCGGCGACCACTCCGGCCCCCGCCACGGCCGCCATCGCGCGGCGCCGACGTCCGAAGACGAGAAGTAGAGCGGCCACGTCGAGCAGCGGCACGACCACGATCGCGTTCCACGCCCAGCGCGAAAGGATGAGATGCCAGCGCATCCCCGCGACCGCGAGGCCGGCGAGGGTCCCTCCTCCCCGCGGCAGGAGCGCGCGTCCGAGCGCCATCGCGGTGGCGATCGAGAGGACCCCGGCGGCGGCGGACAGGAATCGCACGCCGAAGATCGTGGTCCCGAAGAGCAGCAGGGCCGCGCGGTAGGCCTCCAGGTACAGCACCGGGACGCTTCCGTAGACGGCCGGGACGCCGTAGGGAGAGGGTCGCACCGGGTCGGCGAAGTCGGCGGCACTCCCCTGAAGCGACAGAGCGGCCGGAATGAGCGAGAGGTCGTCTACCCAGAGCGGGGCGGGAAGGCGGTCGAGCGCCGCGAAACGCGCGAGCGCGCCGAGACCGAGCGCCGCGAACGCCAGGACCGCGAGCGCGCCCTTGGGCAGGGGGAGGCCGGAAAGCGCTTGCCCGACTGCCCGCGTCCGGCTCCAGAGAACCAGGGCCGCGGCCGAGGCCACCGCGGCGCCCCCCGCCGCCGCCAGGACGGCCAGGGACAACAGGAGCCTGGCGAGCGCCCAGGAAGGGTCCGGATCGAAGAGCAGCCGCGGCCGGATCGCCGTTGCGAGCGACACGGCCACGACGAGAGCGGCTCCGCCGCCGCAGAGCAGGGCCGCACCGACGCTCGCCCACCGCGGGCGGGCGCTGCCATTCGTCCGCCCCGGGCGGACGCTGCCGTCCGTCCCGCTCAAGCGCGGATCGTCGCGGAGAGTCTGCGCGGGAAAACGTTCCTCAATGGACCGTCTCCGGATTCTCCTGCGAGAGCTCCTCGGACAGAGGGGCCAGCTCCACCGTCCATCTTTCGAAGACCTCGTCGGGCAGCTCCTTGACGAACCGCGATGGCTCGAGGATGACGTCCACGCCGTAGCGGTCCCGCGCGAGCATCGGATAGACGAGCGCGACCTCGTTCTTCGCGCGCGTCACGGCGACGTAGAAGAGGCGGCGCTCCTCCTCGAGCCCTTCCGCCGTCGCGGCGGAACGGTAGCTCGGAAAGCGCCCTTCCGAGAGGCCCATTACGATCACGCGGCTCCACTCGAGCCCCTTGGCCTGGTGGACGGAGGAGAGGACGACCCGGTCCTCGTCCTCGTTCTCCCCCGCCACGACGTCCTCGCCCGAGAGCTCGTTGAAGAGCGTCACCTCCTCGAGGAAGGAGCGAAGGGACTCATAGCCCTGGGCGAACTGGGCGAACTGCTCGAGGTCGTCCAGGCGCGCTTCGCCGTTGGGGAAGCGGGCGCGCGCGAAATCGCGGTACACGCCGTCCACGACGGCGCGGATCGCCTCGGCCGGCGAGGAGCGGACCGAGGGCGACTCGAGCTTCTGGAGGAGCAGCCGGAAAGGCTCGAGCGCGGCCGCGGCGCCGCGGGGAAGCTCGATGCCCCTTGCGCCCTGGCGTTCCTGGAAGGAGACCAGGGGATCGGGGCGATCTCCGACGGCTTCCCAGACGGCGGCGGCGGCGCGCTCCCCGATCCGAGGAAAGATCTTCAGGGCCCTCTTCCAGGACAGCTCGTCTTTGGGGTTGACGACGATGCGCAGGAAGGCGAGGACGTCCTTGACGTGCCGCTGCTCGAAAAAGCGCATCCCGGAGCGGATCTCGTAGGGGATCCCGCGGCGCGTCAGCTCGACCTGCACCTCCAGGGCCTGGTAATGGGCTCGGTAGAGAACGGCCAGGTCCGCGAGCTTCTCGCCTTCGTCGTGCCACTCGAGCAGCCGCTGTCCCACGAACCGCGCCTGCTCGGGAATGTCCGGAAGCGCCACGACCGCTGGCAGGAGGCCTGCGGGGCGCGCCGCGACGAGTTCCTTGGGGAACTGCCGCTCGTTGTGCGCGATCGAAGCGTTGGCGAGCGCGAGGATCTCGGGGGTCGAGCGGTAGTTGCGCGTCAGGCGAAAGGTCTTCGCGTCGGGGTAGCGCTGCGGGAAGCCGAGGATGTTCTCGAAGGAGGCCCCCCGGAAGGAATAGATCGCCTGGGCGTCGTCGCCGACGACCGTGACGTTGCGCCGCTGGCGGGCCATGCCGTCCACGATCTCCCCCTGCAGGCGGTTGGTGTCCTGGTACTCGTCTACGAGGACGTGCTCGTAGGAGCGTTGCAACTCCGCCGCCGCCTCGAGGACCTCGTCTAAGAGCCGCTTCCAGGCGAGCAGGAGATCGTCGTAATCGCAGGCGTTGGCCGCGCGCTTCCTCTCGCGGTAGCGCTGGAAGACCGAGACGATCTCCTCCTCCAGAGGCGCGAAGTGCGGGGCCCGCTCCGCGAGCACCTCGGAGAAACGCCGGGAGGTGTTGATCGTGTAGGAGTAGAGATCGAGCAGGACTCCCCCCTTGGGAAAGCGCTTCTCGACCACCGGGATCTTCCGGTCCGAGGTCGCCGTCTCCAGAAGCTCGCGGGCGTCCTCCGGGTCCAGGATCGTGAAGTTCGACCCCAGGCCGACGCGGCTTCCCAGGCGGCGCAGCAGGCGGTTCCCGACGGAATGGAAGGTGCCGCCCATCAGCCGCCGGGTATCCACCGTCAGCAGCGTCTCGACCCGCCGCAGCATGTCGCGGGCCGCCTTGTTGGTGAATGTCAGGAGCAGGATGCGCCCCGGATCCGTCCCGGATTCGATCAGCCGGGCCACGCGGTAGACGAGCGTGCGGGTCTTCCCCGAGCCGGCGCCCGCGATGACGAGGATCGGGCCGCCCCCCGCCAGGACGACCTCGCGCTGCTCCTCGTTCAGTTCCCGGTCGTAGTCCACCCGGTAGGCCTTCGCCCGGGCGGGAGTCTTCAAGACGTAGCGGCGCTCCACGCGGCCAGTCTAAATGGGTCCGGGCGGTTTTGCGCAGGGCTGCCCGTAATCAAACCGGCCGCTCGGTCGTCTTAAGTGGCAGGGCCGGAACGGCTCGATGGACATAGACAACGAGGAGAGACCGTGACTATCCAGAGAATTCGCAAGTCGGTTCTGGCGGGGGCGGGTATCCTCGCCCTGGCGGCCGGCGGCCTGGTCGCCGGCAGATTGTCCGCCCGGGCCTTCCCGCAGAGAGCCCATTCGGAGTTCGCGCCGCGAGTTTTCGCCCGAATCGCCCGCGCCCTCGACCTCTCCGACGACCAGAAGAGCCAGATCAAGGCCGTCCTGAAGACCCACGCCGCGGAGATCGAGGCACAGATGAAGGCCTCGTCCTCGGCCCGCCGCGCCCTCCACCAGGCCGTTCTCACCCAGCCGATCGACGAAAACGCGATCCGGACGGCCGCTGCCACTCTCGGGTCCGTGGAAAGTGACGGAGCGGTCCTGTTCGCCAAGATCCGGACCGAGGTCGAGCCGATCCTAACGGTGGCGCAGCGCGCGAAGATCCAGCAATTCCGGGAACGGGTCCGCGATCGGGGCGACGCGGCCGTCAAGTCCTTCGAAGCCTTCCTGGGGAGCGGCTCCTGAGCCCGCCGCGTTCCGCGCTGGCCGGCGCTGCCGCGCCGCTCCAGGGCCCCGCGGGGGGCCTCGACGAGGCTGTCCTCGTCGAGCGGGCCCGCCGGGGAGACGAGGAAGCCTTCGCCATCCTCGTGCGCCTGGCGGCGCCAGCTGCCCTGGCCGCCGCCCGGCGCATCACCGGCGATCCCGCGCTTGCCGAGGACGCCGCTCAGGAGGCTTTCTTGCGGGCGTTCCGTGCCCTTTCCCAGTACCGCCACCAGACCTCCTTCGGCGCGTGGATGCGGGTGATCGCGCTTCGCTGCGCGATCGATCTGGTTCGAAGGCGCCGGCCAGAGGTGCCGCTCGCGGAGAACTCGCGCTCCAATGGCTCCGAAGAGAAACGCCACCTCGACGCGGACCTCCTGAAGGAAACGCTCGCGGCCTTAAGCCCGCTCGACCGCGAGTTACTCCTCGCCCGGGAGCTCGAAGGAGAGATGGACCGCGAAATCGCGCTGCGCTTCGGCATGACGGTGACGGGCGTCCGGGTCCGCATCCACCGCGCCAGGAGAAAACTCCAGGCGCGCTTCGCCGGCAGGAGGCCATGAGGAGCAGCGCGCGCTGCCGCTCTCCGCGCCAGCTGGAGACCGGTCACGTCTTCCTCTGCCGCGCCTGCCGGGCGCGGGTCCGCCTCGCGGCCGCCTGGAAGCGGATTCCCCGGCCCTCTTCGCTCGAGAAGGCCGAGCCGGCCTCGGAGGAGTTCCTCGAGAGGATCGCCGCCTCCCTATCGGAAGATCGGCGCCGCCGCCTGAAGCGGCGGGCCCTCCTGTCGGCGGCTGCGGCCCTCCTCTTCTTCTTCCTGGCGGGGACGGGGCAGGAATCCCGCTCGGCCGATACGGCCCGTGCCGAGGAATCCTACGCGCGCCTGGTGGCCCCCTCAGCCCTCGAGTCCCTCCTCCCGGAGTAGCGGCGAGACGGATAGCCTCTCGCTTCGAGCCGCCACGGCGTCGAGCCGCCTCGCTCGTCGGCGCGCGCCGGCCTGGCCACCAAAGCGAGAACCGGGCCGTCGCTAGTCGCTCAGTCGCAGAGAAGGCGAGGCGAACGACCTAGCGTGCCTTGCTCCTTCGCTCATGCCTCCTCTGCGAGTCGTCCCGCCGCCGGGGCTTGCACCCGGACTCAAGCCGCGATGCCAGCTCCGGAGCCGGCGGCGTTTCCCGAAGGAGGCCTTGTCCGAGGGCACACACCACGGTCGGTGACCGAGAGTTACTGTCCCTGTGCCCGAGTGACCAGAGCGGCGGCCCTCCGGTAACGTTCGCGGCCTGGCCGCCGCGTGCCGACGAGGGAAATGACGACGGATCCGGGGCGCCTGTTCCAGATCGCCGCTCTGTAACGGATGATCAACTAGGGCACCATTCCCAGTTCTAATGCTCGACTCCCGGCGAATCCGATGCGACACTCTCCTCCGTGCCTCTCACGCTCACGACGGCCGGCGAGTCGCACGGGCCTCGCCTGACGGCGATCCTGGAAGGGATCCCGGCCGGTCTTCGCGTGGACCCCGGGTTCGTCAACGGCGAGCTCGCGCGGCGCCAGCACGGCTACGGGCGGGGCGGCCGCATGAAGATCGAGAAGGACGAGGCGCTCTTCGAAGGGGGCCTCCGCGGCGGGGTGACGCTCGGCTCCCCCATCGCGATCGGGATCGTCAACCGCGACTATGCCAACTGGGAAAGGGTGATGGGGCCCCTCGCGGTGGACCCCGAAGCCGCGGCCGGCAAGAGACTGACACGCCCGAGGCCCGGGCACGCCGACCTCGCCGGCGGCATGAAGTTCGGCTCGAAGGACCTGCGCGACATCCTGGAGCGCGCCTCCGCGCGCGAGTCCGCGGCGCGCGTGGCGGCGGGAGCCGTCTGCAAGCTTCTGCTTCGGGAATGCGGCATCGAGGTCGCGAGCGGCGTCCTCTCCGTCGGAGCGGTCGCCGACGCGGGCACGCCGCGCTCCTACGCCTCGCTCGAAAAGGTCCGCCAGGACTCCCCGCTGCGGGCCCTGGACGCGAGGCTCGAGAAGAAGATGGTCGAGGCCGTGGACGCCGCGAAGAAGGAGGGCGACACCCTCGGCGGCTCGATCCTCGTGGGCGCCCGGGGCGTGCCGGCCGGGCTTGGGTCGCACGTCTCCTGGGACTCGAAGCTCGACGGTCGGATCGCGCAGGCCCTGATGTCCATCCCGGCCGTCAAGGCCGTGGAGTTCGGTTCCGCGATCGAGGCCTCCCGCGGGCCGGGCTCGCGCGCCCACGACGAGATCGAGGCCGCCCCCGACGGGACCCTGCGGCGCCGCAGCAACCGCGCCGGCGGCCTCGAGGCGGGCGTGACCAACGGCGAGGACGTTCTCGCGGTCGTCTACATGAAGCCTCTCTCGACCCTGGCCCGCGGGCTCGACTCGGTGGACCTGGAGACCCGGAAGGCCTCCCGGGCGGCCTACGAGAGAAGCGACGTCACGGCCGTGCCCGCCTGCGGCGTCATCGCCGAGGCGATGCTCGCCTTCGTCCTGGCCGACGCCCTGCTCGACCTGACCGGCCGCGACCGCCTCGAAGACGTGAAGGCGCGCCTGGCCGCCCACCGCGAACGCGTCCGCCGCTACCCGCGGTCGAAGTAGCAGACGGCTATATCAATCTCGATATAGTCTCCGCCAAGTCGGCGTCCGGTCCCCGGTCAGGGTTCGACGGAGAGGAGGCCGAGCTCCCGCCGGTCCTGGGAGAG
>JAWOLE010000426.1:0-3155 GCA_033853815.1 Thermoanaerobaculia bacterium | reverse complement strand
CGAAGAACCTCAAGGACAGGAACGAAACGAAGAGAGAACGAAAGCAAAACAGGAGAATCAAGCCATGAGGAAGACCTTCTTCGCCGCCCTCGCCATCGCTCTCGCAGCGGTCGCGCCGGCGGCGCTCGCGGGATCTGCGACGTCCAACCTCGGCGTGTCGGCCAGCGTCGCCGCGAACTGCACCATCACGACGGCGCCCGTCGCCTTCGGCGCCTACGACCCCGTCGTGACGAACGCGCCCAACCCTCTCAACAACAACGGCTCCGTCACGATCACCTGCACGAAGGGCTCCGCACCAAACGTGGGCCTCGGCCTTGGCAGCCACGCGAGCGGCACGACGCGACGGATGCAGGGCGGAACCTCCGGTGACTTCCTGACCTACGAGCTCTATCAGCCACCCAACACCACCCCGGGGACCGCCTGCACGTACCCCGGGACGACGGTCTGGGGTACGGCCGGGGCGAACCTCTTCACGCCGACGGTCCCGACCTCCAAGGCCTCCCGGTTGTACAACGTCTGCGGAACCGTCGGGGCCGGCCAGGACGTGGCGGCGGACGCCAGCTACACCGACACCGTCGTCGCCACCGTCAACTTCTGAAGTCGCCGGCTCCCGGCGTGCGCTGCAGCGGATACTCCTGGTTCGTCGGCGGCGCCCTGCCGAGGGGGAACCGATCGAAAACCCTGAGACGAGACGCCGTCTGAGGCCACACCTTGAAGACACTCCTCGCCGTCGCCGCTGGCACCGCCACACTCCTGTTGGCGGGTTCTCTCGCCGCCGCCAGCGCGACGGCGACCCTTTCCATCACGGTCACGGTGACGAACAACTGCGAGATCGGCACGGCCTCCGTGGCTTTCGGCACCTATGACCCGCTCGTCGCCAACCTGACGTCTCCCAAGACGGCCACGGGCACCGTCACCATCGCCTGCACGCAGGGAACGGCCGAGAGCATCACCCTCGATCTCGGCGCGAACCCTTCGGGCGCCGGCCGGCGGATGCGCGGCGGCGGGCCGTACTACGTCGCGTACGAGCTCTTTCAGCCCTCGTCGAACGCTCCCGGCGCCCCCTGCAGCTACGCAGGCCCGGTTGTCTGGGGAACGACGGGCGCACGGGTCTTCACCCCCCCTCCGGCCCCGAGCCGGGTCGCCCGCACGTACAATGTCTGCGGTCGCATCCCGGCAGCCCAGGACGTCCCGGCCGCCAGCTACGCGGACACGGTGCTGGCGACCGTCAACTTCTGAGAAGGGGGATTCCAGGTGGACAGAGGAGCAAGAATCCGGACACGCAGGCTCCGTCTTCCGTGGGCGACCGCAGCCCTGTTCAGCCTGTCCCTTCCGGCGGCCGCCGCCTCCTTCACGGTGACGCCGATCCAGGTCTTTCTCGGCCCGCGAACCACGAGCGCCCTTCTGACCGTCGAGAACAAGAGCACCGAAACCCTCCGCTTTCAGGTCAGCGCCAGCTCGTGGAGCCAGAGCCCCAAAGGGGAGATCGAGCTGGCTCCTACCGAAGACGTCGTCTTCTTTCCCGCCCTTCTCAGCCTCGAGCCCGGGAAGGAGCGGAAGATCCGGGTCGGCGTCGCCAGGCCCGCGACGGACACCGAGAGGACCTACCGGATCTTCGTCGAGGAGCTTCCGCCGACCGAGAAGCCGATCCTCTCGGGAAATCGGTCGGAAGTCCGGGTCCTCACGCGGATGGGGATCCCGATCTTCGTCCGTCCGGCGAAGATGACTCGCGGAGGGGCCGTCGAGAACCTGAAGCTCCAGAGAGGCGAGCTGAGATTCCACGTCCGAAACAGCGGCAACATGGCCTTTTCGCTCCTTTCGGTCCGCATCGTGGGAACGGGTGACGAGGGCGTCACGACCTTCGAGAAGCAGGCCGAGGGCTGGTACGTCCTGGCGGGCGGCGTCCGCGAGTACGAGATCCCGATCCCGCCGGCCGACTGCGCGAGGACGAAGACGCTCGCGATCGAGGCCAGGACCGAGCAGGAGACCTTCAAGGCCTCGCTCGGCGTGGCGCCGGAGTCCTGCGCGCCCGCCCCGCGCTGAGGAGAGCCCGGTGCGCTCCCCCTGCCCGTGAGAGCGCCCCGTCTCCTCCTGTTCCTCGGGCTCGCGCTCGCCGTTCGGGCGTCGGCGGCCACGCCGGAGCGGATCGTCCTTCCGCTCATCCTCAACGAGGAGCCGAAGGGGGACGTCTTCGCGGTCGTCGAGGGAGATGACGTGCTTCTCAGGGTCGGCGACCTGGCGCGGGCCGGCGTGACCGGCTTCACGGGCCGCCGCGAGACGCGGAACGGAGAAGAGTGGGTCTCGCTCGCCTCGCTCTCCCCCCCTTTGTCGTTCCGGCTGAACCTCGAGACCGTCGAGCTCTCCGTGACGGTTCCGGCCGAGTGGCTGAGCCGGCACGTTCTCGACGTCTTCGTCGGCCGCCCGCCGGAGATGGTCTTCGAGGAAAGCACGAGCCTCTTCCTCAACTACGCGGTCGCCGAGCAGGACTTCAAGACGTGGACCGCCTTCGGCGAGGCGGGCCTCAGCCTCGGCGGCAACCTCGTCTACGGAGCCGTTTCGCGAACGCCCGACGGCAGCGTCGTCCGGGGCCTGACGAACGTCACGCGAGACGACCGGTCGCGCCTCAGGCGCACTATCTTCGGCGACAGCTACGCTTCCGCGGGGGGGCTCGGCGGAGCGCTCTTCCTCGGCGGCATCAGCGTGTCGCGCAGCTTCGACATCGACCCCTACTTCGACCGCTATCCGACCTTCTCCCTCTCGGGAGCGGCGACGACCCCCTCCACCGTGGACGTCTACGTCAACGGCAACATCGTGAAGAGACAGGAGATCGGCGCCGGACCTTTCCAGATCAACAACCTCCTCCTTCCGGCCGGGAGCGGCTCGGCGCGGGTCGTCATTCGCGACGTCTTCGGGCGGGAGCGCGAGGTCGTGAGCGGCTTCTACGCCTCCACCGCCGTCCTGGCGAAAGGGCTTTCCGATTACACCTACAACCTCGGCTTCCGCCGCGACGACCTCGCGACGGCGAGCTGGGACTACGGCTCGCTCTCGTTCCTCGGCCGGCACCGCTACGGCTTCTCGGACGTTTTCACGGGCGAGCTGCGCCTCGAGGCGGACGACCATCTCGTGAGCGGTGGCCCCGGCTTTGCGTTTCGCCT
>JAWOLE010000425.1:0-19981 GCA_033853815.1 Thermoanaerobaculia bacterium | reverse complement strand
ACATGCTCAGCTGCTTCGGAGGCGCCGACTTCCTCCACTGGGGCGTCATGGCCCACGAGATGGGTCACAACTTCACGAGCTTCAGCTTCTTCGACTTCGCCGCCCAGCTCCCGAACGGGGCGACGTTCGTCGAGGGCATCGCCTCCTTCCTCGGATTCGCAGCGATAGAAGAGCTGCTGCGGGTCCCTTTCGCGTACGGGCTTCAGAGCCAGGCGGCCGCAAACCTGGCGCGCAGCGACATCTTCCTGGCGCCGGCGTTCGATCGGGCCGTCTTCTTCCCGGAGCTGACGGCTTACGAGGCCCAGCCGGATTACCCCGGCGCCCTCGACGCCGACGAGCTGGACGCCATCCTGATCCGGCTCTACGACGAGTTCGGGCCGCACTTCGCGTTTCGCCTGTTTTCGGCCTTCGTTCCTCCCGATGAGCCGGTCGCCTTCAACCTCGCCACCGAAGGGCAGCGCCTCGCCTTTTTTGTGGCGGCCTGCAGCGCCGCGGCCAGGGTGGATCTGAAGGAGCGCTTTCAGACGAAGTGGGGTTTCCCCCTCGATTCGTCCTTCTACGACGCGATCTATCCGAAGGTCGCCGTCCTCGTCGCCCGGCGCGAAGGGGGGATCTTCAGCGATTGCCTGACGACTCCGCGCGGCCCGGCGTGCGGGAGCGGCTTCTACACTCTTTCCCCCTGCCGCGTGGCGGACACGCGCGATCCCGCCGGCCCCTCCGGAGGACCGGCGCTCTCCGCCAACGCAGTCCGGACGTTCCCGGTGGTCGGCGTCTGCGGGATCCCCTCCTCGGCCACGGCGGTCGCGATCAACATGGCCATCTGGCTCCCGAGCGACGACGGCGACCTCCGGTTCCATCCGGCCGGGGGAGCGGCGCCTCTGGCGAGCACCATCAATTTCCGCCCCGGCATCGTGCGGGCCAACAACGCGGTTGTCCCGCTCGGCGCCGGAGGCCAGGTCTCCATCCAGTGCGACATGCCGGCCGGGAGCACAGGCAGCACGCACGTCTTCTTCGACGTCTACGGGTACTTCCAGTAGGGCGTAATATGTCAGAACTGACATATCTCGCCTTGCGAGACCTCGATAGACCGTCCCAAGACCGGGACGTCGGGCCGTCTTTCCCGCACACCGAGCACCAGCCCAATCCGTTCGATTATCCTTCGGGGGAGGCCACACGCGTTGTCGTCGCGAAATCCCGAGATGTCTCTCCCGGACGACGGACACCGAACACCGAACACCGCCCTCTTCCTTTGCCTTCTCGTCTGTCTCGGATCGGGCGGGACGAACCCTGCGGAGGCGCAGGGCCTCGATGCACGGATCTTTGCCGGCAAGGCATCCGGGCAGAAGGTGTCATTCCTGGTCGTGATGCGGGAGCAGGCGGAGCTGGCGGGCGCTGATCGCTTCGCCGAGAAGACGGAAAAGGGGAGGTTCGTCTTCGAGGCGCTCCGCGCGCAGGCAGAGGCCTCGCAGGCTCCCTTGCGGGCCTTCCTCGATGCGGCGGGCGTGACTTACCGATCTTTCTATCTGATGAACATGATCGAGGTTGTGGGCGACCGGTCGCTGGCCCGGGAGCTCGCGGCGCGCGAGGATGTCGCGATCATCGCTCCCAACCCTGAGGTCCGCCTCCAGCCGCAGCCGATCATCGGCGAGCAGCCCGAGGCCTCGCCTTCCGCCTCCCGCCTGCAGCCTGCCGCCGCGCTGACCGTGGAGCCCAACATCGCGAAGGTCGGCGCGCCGGATGTCTGGAGCCGGGGCGTGACTGGGCAGGGGATCGTCGTCGGGATGGCAGACACGGGTGTCGCCTGGGCCCATCCGGCGCTGAAGAACCATTACCGAGGATTCGACGGGGTCAACGCGACGCACGACTACAACTGGCACGACGCGATCCACGATGCCGCGCCCGGGAACCCCTGTGGCTCGGACTCCCCGACGCCCTGCGACGACGACGGGCACGGCACGTCCACCTCGAGTCTCGTCGTGGGCGACGATGGAGCGGGCAACCAGGTCGGGATGGCGCCGGGGGCGCGGTTCATCGCCTGCCGCAACATGGACGAGGGCACCGGCACGCCGGCGCGCTACACGGAATGCTTCCAGTTCTTCCTCGCGCCGACAGACCACAACGGCCAGAATCCCCGGCCGGACCTTGCGGCGCACGTCATCAACAATTCCTGGGGATGCCCGCCGAGCGAGGGCTGCACCGACCCGGACATCCTGAAGACGGTCGTCGAGAACGTCCGGGCGGCCGGGATCGCCGTCGTGGCCTCGGCCGGCAACGACGGCCCCGCCTGCTCGACGGTCTCGGACGCTCCTGCCATCTACGACGCGTCGTTCTCGATCGGGGCCACCAGCAACTCCGACACGATCGCGAGCTTCTCCAGCCGCGGCCCGGTCACCGTGGACGGATCGAATCGCCTCAAGCCCGACATCTGCGCTCCGGGCGTGAGCCTGCGCGTCGCTTCGGCATCCGGCGGCTATCAGACTGGCTTCTCCGGCACCTCCGGTTCGGCTCCCCACGTAACCGGCGCCGTCGCGCTGCTCTGGTCGGCCGCGCCTCGCATGATCGGACAGGTCACGGCGACCGAGAACCTGCTCGAGAACACCGCCGTGCCGCTGACAACGACCCAGAACTGCGGCGGATATTCGGGATCTGTCGTGCCCAACGCCGTCTTCGGCTACGGCCGCCTGGACGTGGCGGCTGCGGTCAACACGGCCGCGCCTCCCGCGAGCTTCTACACCGTGATGCCCTGCCGCATAGCGGACACGCGCAATCCCGATGGTCCCTCGGGAGGGCCCGCGCTCGCCGCCGCGGTCGTCCGCAGCTTCCCGGTCACGGGCATCTGCGGGATCCCGTCCTCCGCCACGGCCGTGGCGATCAACCTGGCGGTCTCTCTGCCGTCAGACGACGGCGATCTCCACGTCTATCCCTCGGGAGAAGCGGCTCCGCTCGCGAGCGCGATCAACTTCCGCTCGGGTGTCGTGCGGGCCGACGACGCCATCGTCCCGCTCGGCGCCGGGGGCCAGATTTCCGTCCAGTGCGACATGGCGTCGCCCTCCGGCTCGACCGGCTTCTTCTTCGACGTGTACGGGTACTTCCAGTAGGCAGTTGTATATCAGATCTGACATATTTCAGACTCGGCCCTTGGAGGTTGGCGCCCGCGCACGTGTTCTCCCCTCACCCCGGCCCTCTCCCGAGGGGAGAGAGGGAGAGACAAGCTCAGTAGCCGGCGAGGGACCGGGCGGCCCGGCAGACCCTGTCGGCGTTGGGGAGGAAGGCCTCCTCGAGCGTTGGCGAGTAGGGGACCGGGATGTCGGGGGCGGTGACGCGCAGGAGCGGGGCATCGAGGTATTCGAAGCAGCGCTCCGAGAGGACGGCCGCGATCTCGGCTCCGATGCCGCCCGTGCGCGTGGCTTCGTGGAGGAGGATCGCCCTGTTGGTCCTGGCGACGGAGGAGAGGATCGTCTCCTCGTCGAGCGGGAAGAGGGTCCTCAGGTCCACGACCTCGGCGTCCAGGCCCTCGCGCTCGAGCGTCGCCGCCGCATCGAGCGCCGTCCAGACCATCGCGCCGTAGGTCAGGATCGAGAGGTCGCGGCCCTCGCGGCGCACTGCGGCCAGTCCGATAGGGACCGTGTAGTCCTCCCGCGGCAACTCCTCCTTGACGCGCCGATAGAGAAACTTGTGCTCGAAGTAGAGGACGGGGTCGTCGTCCCGGATCGCGGCCTTCAGCAGGCCCTTGGCGTCGTAGGCGGTCGCCGGCTGGACGACCTTCAGGCCCGGCGTGTGGGCGAAATAGGCCTCCGGGTTCTGGGAGTGGAACGGCCCGCCGTGCACGCCGCCCCCGGAGGGGCCGCGCACGACCAGGGGAACGCCCACGCCGGTGCGGTAGCGCGACTTCGCGGCGAAGTTCGTGATCATGTCGAAGGCGCAGGAGATGAAGTCGGCGAACTGCATCTCGGCGACCGGCCGCAGGCCCGCCATCGCGGCGCCGACGGCCGCGCCGACGATCGCGGTCTCGGAGATCGGCGTGTCGATGACGCGGTCTTCGCCGAACCTCGAGAGCAGCCCGTCGGTCACCTTGAAAGCGCCCCCGTACACGCCTATGTCCTCGCCCAGGATGAAGACCCGCTCGTCGCGCTCCATCTCCTCGAGGAGGGCCTCCCGGATCGCCTCGACGTAGGACGTCTGCGGGCGCGAGGCGGCCTGCGCCGCCGCGGCGATGCCGATGTCGGACTCGCTCAGAGGAGCCTCCGGGCAAAGGCCAGCGCGGCCAGCTCGGCCCCGGCGGTCCCCTGCGCGTACACGCCTTTCAGTGTGTCCTCGGGAGAGGGAAAGGGACTCCGTTCGGCGAACGCGACGTCTGAGTCGAGCTCTTGTGAGACGGACCGATCCACCGCCGCGAGGTCCTCGGCCGTCGCCGTTCCCGACTCGACCAGGACGCGCGTGTAGCGCTCGATCGGGTCGCGCCGCTTCCAGTTCTCCAGCTCCTCCTTCGGAACGTAGGACTGGGAATCGTGCTCGGCGTGCCCCTTCATGCGGTAGGTGACGGCCTCGAGGAGCGTCGGCCCGACGCCCTCCCGCGCGCGCTCGACGGCGCGGCGCGTGGCCTCGTAGACCCCCAGCACGTCGTTGCCGTCCACGCTCTCGCCGGGCACGCCGTAGGCCCGCGCCTTCTCGGCCAGCGACCGCGCGGCCGTTTGCCTGCGCAGCGGGGTCGAGTACGCCCATCCGTTGTTTTCGGCGACGACGACGAGCGGCAGCCTCTGGACCGCGGCGAAGTTGAAACCCTCGTGGAAGGCCCCCGTGGACATCCCTCCGTCGCCGATGTAGGTCAGCGCGACGGCCCTCTTCTTCTGGATCCGCGCCGCGAGCGCCACGCCGGCCATCACGGCGACGAGCGCCCCGAGCATGGAGATGGGAGAGACGATCCCGCGCTCCGGCGTTCCGAAGTGGAGGTTGGAGTCCCTGCCGCCGGAGGGGGAGGTCGCGCGCGCCATGTACTGCGTGAAGACGTCCCGCGGGGAATAGCCCATCACGAAGACCGAGCCCAGGTTGCGGATCAGGGGTCCGACGATGTCGCCCTTCTCGAGCGCGTAGGCGCTGCCCACGGAGGTCGCCTCCTGCCCGAGCGAGCGGTACAGGCCGCCGAGGACCTTGCCCTGGCGGTAGAGGTTGACGAGCCGGTCCTCAGCGCCCCGGTTCAGGCGCAGATACCTGTAGATCTCGAGACGCTGCTCCCGGGTGAGATCGGGCATCGGGTTACGCCCGGATTATACGGGCGGAGGGAAGTAAGCGCGCCGGGGCGAGGTCTACAATCCGAGCCGTCATGGATCCCCGGGTCGCCGTGATCATCGCCTCGGACCGCGTGGACGGCGCTCTCGCGGATTGCCTCCGGTCTCTCGCCCGGCAGCGGGAGGCGCCGTCCTTCGAAGTAGTCGTCGCGTCGTCGTCGGCCCCCGGGCCGATTGCGGAAGTGCCCTTCTCTCCGGCGTGGGTCCGGGTCGAGGACAGAAACCCCGCGCTTCGCAGGAACCGCGCGGCGCGGGAGAGCCGCGGCGCCCTCCTGGCCTTCCTGGACGACGACGCCGAAGCCGAGCCGGACTGGCTCGCAGCCGGCGCGCGCGCGCTCGAGCGGTGTGAGATCGGGGGCGGGCCGGATCTGCTCCGCCCCGGCGCCCCCTACGCCGAGCGTCTGTCGGACCTGCTGCTGGCCACACCCTGGATCGGCAGCGGCATTCCGGCCCACGAGAGGAACCCGCGAGGCGGGCCGGTCCGCTCGGCACACGACGTGGCGCTCTGCAACCTCTTCGTCCGGCGGGCGACCTTCGAGGCCCTCAAGGGATTCGACGAGTCGCTCGGATACATCTCGGAGGACACCGACTTCGTGCGGCGGGCACTCGTGTCGGGCGCGCGCGTCGAGCTCGACGCGTCGATGCGCGTGCGCCACCGCCGGCGGCCATTTCCGCGCGGGTACCTGGCGCAGCGCTGGCGGTACCGCGTCAAGACCGGGCGGATGCTCATCGAGCGGCCCGGTCTTCACGCCCGCGGGCGCATCGCGGCCTTCCTGGCGGCCGGGTTCCTGCTGACGGCCGGCGCGGCGTCGTTCGGCTCCGCCGTCATCGTTCCGGCGCTGCTCGTCTACGCTACTGCGGTCTGGGCTCTGTCTTTCCCGATCTGGCGGCGCGACCCCGCCCTCTTTCCGGCCGTCCCCTTCGCCTTCGCGCTGCACCATGCCGTGTATTTCGCTGGCCTCCTCGCCGGGATGGCCCGTGGCGCGGCGTCCCTCTTGCGATCCTCGCGCCCCGATCCGGCGCAGACGCGGGGCGGCGCGTGAGGAGCCTCGAACTGGCCGCGCACTGGCTGCGCGGACGGGAGACCCTGCCCCGGTACCTGATCCTCGGGATGACGAACCTGTGCAACTCGAGGTGCGTCACCTGCTTCTACTGGGACCACCTGAACGTCAATCGGCATCTGGAGCTGCAACTGGAGGAGTACGACCGCGCCCTGGCGGATCTGCCGTCGCTCTATTCGGTCGTCCTGACCGGGGGAGAGCCGACACTGAACCGGGACCTGCCGCGGGTCACGCGCCTCCTCTACCGCCGCCACGACGCTTCCAACGTGACCATGCCGACCAACGCCCTGATCCCCGAGCAGGTCGAGGCGATCGTCGCGGCCGTCCTCGAGTCGCGCAAGGACGAACGCCAGACCTTCACCGTCGGCCTCTCGATGGACCATCTCGGGGAACGGCACGACGCGATCCGGGGCGCCCCCGGCAACTTCCCCAAACTCATCGAGACCTACCGGCGGCTTTCGGCCTTGAAGCGCCGGGCGCGGGGCCTGACGGTCAACGTTCAGACGGTACTCGCCTCCTTCAACCGGGACGACCTGCCGGAGATCACGGCCTGGGTGGCCGCCAACCTGCCCGAGATCGATTTCCACTCCTTCGAGCTGCTGCGCCCCCCCTTTCCCGACCCCTCGATCCGCCCCCTGACGGTCGGCGAGTACGCCTCGGCCCTCGAGTTCTTGAAGCCCTACTGGAGGCGCTTCGACCGCTACCGGCCGATCCTGCGCAACCTGAAGGTCGCGGCGCGCGAGGCGGAGCTCGCCACGCTCAGAGAAGAGCGGATGGTTTTCCCGTGTTACGCGGGGACGATCTCGGGAGTCCTGAACCCGGAGGGAACCGTCGCGCTCTGCGAGGTCCAGTGGGAGATCGGCAACATCCGCGACTTCGGCTACTCCTTCTCAAAGGCCTGGTTCTCGGACAAAGCGGTCCGGATGCGCCGTCGGATCGCCAATCGTGAGTGCTGGTGCACCCACTCCTGTTTCATGACCTCGTCGCTGCCCTTCTCGGCGAAGGGCGTGGCGCACCTGGCGCGGTCGGCGCTTGTCGCGGGGAGCGTGAAGTGAATTGCGAACTGTGAATCGCGATATCGAAAGAAGGGTCAGGTCCCCCGCTCACGATTCACAGTTCGCAATCGTCAAGATCCAACCGTTGCGACCGTCAGCCGGTCTTCGATCCCCTGAACGCCCTGCGTATTGCGGGCGATCTGAAGAACCTCGTCTTTCTCCTGCGACGTCTTGACCGTCCCGGACAGCGTCACGACTCCCTGGCGCGTGTCCACATCGATGCTCTCGCTCGCCGTCTCCGGTTGCGCCTGAAGCTTCTGCTTGACGGCTTCCGTGATCGACGTGTCGTCGGGGGGCGAGCCTTGCGGCGCCTGCGCCGAAGCCATCGCTCCGGTCGCGACCGAGAGATCATCCACGACGTCCGCCACGTTCTCGACGCTACGCGCGACCGCGATTGCGTGCTCCTTCTCGGTCGGGGTCGGCACCGAGCCTGAGAGCGTCACGACCTTGTTCTGCGTCCTGACCTGAATCTGCCTCGCGTCGAGGCTACGGTCCGTCTCTAACAGAGACTTGACCTTCGTGGTGATCCCCAGGTCCGACTCGCCGCACGCCACGGTGAACGCGGCGAATGCGAGCGCGCCGAGGATCGCGAATGCGTTTTTCCGCATGGAATCCTCCTCTTCTGGGCCTGGCGGCCTCACCCCTTCTCTTTTGCAGCTTTCGTGCCTCGACGGCGCGGGCGTGTGCGAAGTGTGGTTCGAGAACGTGCGAGGTGCGAAGTTCTAGGTTCGAGGATGTGCGAAGTGCGAAGTTCTACGTTCTAGGTTTGCCCCAACGTAGAACCTCGCACCTCGAACCTCGCACTCTCTTTATCCGCTCTGCACGACCAGGTTGTCCTGGACGTCCTTGACGCCGCTGGTCTCGCGCGCGATCCGGACAGCGGTGTCCTTCTCGGTCTGGCTCTTGACCGGACCGCTCAGAGAGACGACCCCGTCCTTGGTGTCCACGTCGATCTTGAGGCCTCCAACCAGGGAGTCCACCATCAGCTTCGACTTGACGGCCGCCGTGATGGCGGCGTCGTCCACCTTCTGGCCGACCGTACTGCCGCCCTCGGCCGATTGCGCCGCCGGCTGCGACACCGTCATGTTGTCGACGACATCGGTCACCCCATCCGTCCCGCGGGCGAGCGCGACGGCCTCAGTCCGGGCGGCGTCGGTGTCCACGTTGCCCGAGAGGGTCACGACCTTGTCCTTGGTCTCGACGTGAATCTGCGATGCTTTGACGCTGCTGTCGGCGGCGAGCTTGGCCTTCACCTTGGTCGTGATGCCGATGTCCGACTGGGCGCAGGCGGCGGCCAGCAGCAAAGCCGCGGCGGCCGTGAAAATCGCGAGAAGTCTTGAGTTCCTACCAGACATGGGAATCCTCCTTACGAGAGGGAGGAACTTGCATCATTCGTGCCCTCGGGCGATGGGCGGATAAGTTCTTTGCCGACAGGCCGAAAGAGCGTTTGGCGATCGTGGTCCGAACGGCTATCCTGTGCGGCGGGAGGCGCACGGCATGGCGGTAAACAGGCACGAGGATCCGACGGTCCCGGGCGCGACGCGGAAGGGCCGCGAGCGCTGGGAGGAGGCGGCCGCCGAGAGCTTCCGGAAGAAACCGGCGTGGAAGACCGATTTCACGACCGTGTCCGGCGCCGGGGTCGACCCTCTGGCGGGCCCCGATACGCTCGCCGGATTCGATCCGGAACGCGACCTGGCGTGGCCGGGGGAATATCCGTTCACGCGCGGCGTCCAGCCCACGATGTACCGGGGCAAGCTCTGGACGATGCGCCAGTTCGCCGGCTACGGCACGGCGAGGCAGACCAACGAGCGGTTCCACTACCTCCTCGACCACGGGCAGACCGGCCTTTCGACCGCCTTCCATCTGCCGACCCTTTACGGCTACGACTCGGATCACGAAATGGCCCGAGGCGAGGTCGGCAAGTGCGGCGTCGCGGTGGATTCCCTGAAGGACATGGAAGTGCTCTTTGACGGGATCGACCTCGCGCGCGTGACGACGTCGATGACGATCAACTCGACCGCCCCGATCGCGCTCGCCATGTACCTCGCCGTCGCGGAGAAGCAGGGCACGCCGTGGGAGAAGGTCGGCGGGACGCTCCAGAACGACATCCTGAAGGAGTACATCGCCCAGAAGGAGTACATCTTCCCGCCGCGCCCCTCGATGCGCCTGATCACCGACCAGTTCGCCTTCTGTATGAAGCACGTTCCGAAGTGGAACACGATCTCGATCTCCGGCTACCACATCCGCGAGGCGGGCTCGACGGCGCTCCAGGAGCTCGCCTTCACGCTGCGGGACGGCGTCGAGTACGTGAAGTACGGCATCGAAGCGGGGCTCGCGGTGGACGAGTTCGCGCCCCGCCTCTCCTTCTTCTTCAACTCGCACAACGACTTCTTCGAGGAGATCGCCAAGTTCCGCGCCGCGCGGCGCGTCTGGGCGAAGACCATGCGCGAGCGCTTCGCCGCCAGAGACCCGCGCTCCTGGATGTGCCGCTTCCACACGCAGACGGCCGGCTGCTCTCTGACCGCCCAGCAGCCCCACAACAACGTCATCCGGACGACCCTCCAGGCCCTGGCCGGGGTCCTCGGCGGCACCAACTCCCTGCACACGAACTCGCTCGACGAGACGCTGGCCCTGCCGACCGACTTCGCCGTCAAGCTCGCCCTGCGCACGCAGCAGGTGATCGCCCACGAGTCCGGGGTCGCCAACACGATCGATCCACTGGGCGGCTCCTACTTCGTCGAGGAGCTGACGACGAAGATGGAGCGCGGCTGCTTCGATTACTTCCGCAAGATCGACGCCCTGGGCGGCATGGTCGAGGCGATCGAAAAAGGATTTCCGCAGCGGGAGATCATGGACGCCGCCTACGCCTACCAGCGGGCCGTGGACGCGAAGGAGAAGATCATCGTCGGCGTCAACGACTTCGTTGACGAGGTCGAGCAGCCGATCGACATTCTCTACATCGACGAGGCGGTCGAGGAAGAGCAGAAGCGGGCGGTCGGCGAGTTGCGCCGCTCCCGGGACGGAAAGGCGCTGACCTCGTCCCTGAACGCCCTGCGCCAGGCCTGCGCGGACGGTCGAAACGTCATGCCTCCCTTAATCGACGCCGTCAAGGCCTATGCCACGGTCGGCGAGATCTCCGACGTCATGCGCGAGGTCTTCGCGACCTACGAAGAGCCCGCCGTCTACTAAAGAGGGCGCTCGCTGAAGCGAACGGCGGCCGGTTCTTTCTCGGCGAAGGACTTGTCCGGTCGGCCGCCGTCGCTTAGCTCGCTTCCGGCGCCGAGAGATTTCAGCTACCGGAGCCAAGGCCGCGGCAGGGGCTCGAGGACAAGAGCGTGCTTATCGCCTTCCGCTTCCTCCGGGCCGGCCGACGGACCGCGGGCCTCCGCCTCCTCCGGAACGCATGACCGGGGCGCGGCTCACCGCGCCGCCGCCACCCGCGAAGCCCGGGCGTCCGAAGCCGCCGCCGCGCGCGGTGCCTCCCGCGGGGGGCCTGAACCCCGGCAGGGCCCTGGCGCGCGGAGCCGCCGGGCGCGCGAAGCCGCCGTTGCGGATGACGCTCGCCCGAGGTTGCCGGAACGTGGGAACGGCGCGGCCGCGCGGAAAGCCCGCGCCGGCTTCTCCGCGGCGTCCTACGGTGATGCCTCCGCGGCGCCTGCCGGTTCCGCCGTCGAAGCGGTTGTGCGGGAAGCGGCGCCCGAATCCGCCGTGGTGGAAGAAGCCGCGATGGTGAAATCTGCCGAAGAAACCGCCTCCGTCAACGAAGAAATACACCGGGTAGGGGTAATAGAACCCGCCGTCGAAATACGGGTAGTAGTCGTTGTAATAGGCCTCGGGATACGGCTCGCCCGCGCCGTAGTAGGGGTAGCTCTCGGAGTAGGGGTATTCCGAGGAGTAGGCGGCGGCCTCGCCGGAATCGTAGGCCTCGTTTTCCCCTTCTGTCTCATAGTCGGGTTCTGTCCCATAGTCATAGTCGGGGGGCCTCACTTCGATGGCGGCCATGTAGCGAATGACCGTCTCGCTCACTCCCGACTTCTGGAGCCAGAGAAGGTCGTCGGTGCTCACCTCCGAAGGCAGCTCGCCTCGATGCGCCTTGGCGTAGGCGAGGATCGTCTCGTCGGAGAAGCCGGCCTTGGTCAGACGGACGAGATCGTCCAGGAGCGACGCTTGCTGGGCCGGCTGGCGGTCGGAGTAGGGCGAATCTCCGAGCAGGACGCCCGAACAGGCCAGGAGAAACGAGAAGGCGACAGCGCATTTCATGGCGACCTCCTCACGGGAAAGTCTAACTCCTCCGGGACCGCGGCGGGGAGCCTGCGCAAGCGCAGGCGCTCGGCCGGTTCGAGGGAATCGAACGCGGCGCGGATGGCGGCCGCGTCGCGAGGACCGGCCGGGCCGCCGACTGCGAGCGAGAGCCGCTCGAGGGCTTCTCCGTCGCGCGAGTCGGTCAGGTAGCGAGGCGGCTGTCCGGCGACCGCAATAGACCAGTAGTCGTTCAAAAGAGCAGCCCAGAAGGAAGCGAGTGTCGCGGCCGTGACCTCTCTCCGGCTCAAGGCTCGATACGCCTCGATATCCGCCGGTGTGACCATGAGGATCTCCGAGGAGGGGCCGCCCGAAGCTTCGAAGATCACTTTCGCCTCGCCGCGAGCTTCACGCGCCGCGAAGCGCCCGGAGGCGCGCGCGGCCAGGCCATTCAGTCTCGCCGCGACGGCGCGCGCGCGGGAGAGGGGCGACGAGAATCCCGCCGCGTCGCGCAGGACCACGACTTCGATTTCGGCGAGCGTCACGGCCGCGTACGCGTGATGATCCGTCCCGGGCTCCGAGTACGGCGAGCCGGCGAACAGTGCCCCTCGCCGCGGGACGGGCCGGTTCCCGCCGGCCCCTGACGGCGAGGGCGCCGAACGCCCGGGTTCCGATGCGACCGGAGGCGAGGGCGAGCCGGCCTTTCGGTCGGGTGCCGGGCGGGAGAGCATTTCGCGGATCACGGGTTCGGTCACGCCCTCGCCGCGCAAGCGAAGGGCGTCCTCGGCCGAGAGGACGAAGCGGGAGTCTGTCGCCCGGATGATCCCTACGATCTCGTCGTCCGCGTAGCCCTCCTGCGACAGCCGGATCACGTCGTAGACGGAAATAGCTGTGAGAGGAGCGGGCAACGAGAACAGGAGGAGAACGAGGAAAAAGACCGCGGGGGCGCCGGAGGATTTCATCGGAGCACGGTCCTACTCTGAAAACAGTGGAAAGCACGTCGGCCATTCCCGCTCCGGCCCGGGACGGGGTCCCAAGATAGACTCCGCCGCGTGCTGCCGCGGGACTCCGAAGTACTCGAGCGCCTCCGGGAGAGAGGGTCCAAGATCCTTTCCTTTCAGGAGCTCGTCCGGGCGTTGCGCGTCCGCGCGAACGAGGAGGGAGCCTTTCGCGAGCGCCTCGACGCCCTGGAGCGCAGGGGCCAGATCGCCCGCGTGCGCGGGGAGAAGTACTCCGCCATCGAGTTCTCCAACCTGGTGGCCGGCCGGCTGACGGTCCGGCCCGAAGGTTACGGCTTCGTGCTCGTCGAGGGGGGCGCCGATCTCTTCGTGCCGCGGTCGGGCATGCATGGCGCGATGGATGGCGACACGGTTCTGGCGCGGGAGGAACGCGCGCGTTCGGCAGGCCGCCGCCGGGAGCCGGACCGGATCTCGGGAACCGTCGTCAAGGTGCTCGTCCGCGCGCGCGAGCGGGTGGTCGGCCGCTTCCAGTCCTCCGAAGGCCGCAAGTCCGTCCTCCCGTACGACCCGAAGATCGACGCGGTCATCCGGGTCGTGGAGGGCAAGGGCCACGGCGCCAGGGAGGGGGAGATCGTCGAGGCGCGGCTGACCTCCTTCCCCGACGCGAGGCGCGTCGCCCATGGCGTCGTCGAGGAGCGTCTCGGGTTCCTGGGCGAGCCGGGGGTGGATATCGAGATCGTGCTTCGCTCGAACGGCCTCCCGCCCAGGTTCCCGCGTCCCGTCGTCGAAGAGTCGGAGGCCTTTCCCGAGGAGATCGCGGAGGACGATCTCCTGGGGCGGCGCGATTTTCGTGAGCATCGCGTCGTGACGATCGACGGAGAGACGGCGAAGGACTTCGACGACGCGGTGGAAGTCGAGCGCACGGCCCACGGCTTCCGCCTGGGCGTGCACATCGCGGACGTCTCGCACTACGTCGCGGAGGGCACCGCTCTGGACGGCGAGGCCCTGTCGCGCGGGACCTCCGTCTACTTCCCGGGCCGCGTGCTGCCGATGCTGCCGGAGCGGCTCTCCAACGGGCTCTGTTCCTTAAACCCGCGGGTCGACCGGCTCGTGCTCTCCGCGATCCTCGAGACCGATCGCAAGGGGCGCGTCACCGCCTCGGAGTTCGTCAAGGGCGTGATCCGCAGCGGGCATCGGATGACGTACACGGAGGTCGCGCGCCTCCTGGAGACGCGGCCCACCGCGGCGGACGAAACCCGCTACGGTCCCTTTCTGGAAGATTTCCGGACCATGGCGGAGCTGGCTTCGCTCCTGCGCGAACGGCGGGAGGCGCGCGGCTCGATCGACTTCGATCTGCCGGACGCCGACGTCGTCCTGGACGACGAGGGACTGGTCGTCGGCATCGTGCCGGAGTCGCGCAGCGTGGCGCACCGGCTGATCGAGGAGTTCATGCTCGCGGCCAACGAGGCGGTGGCGAAGAAGCTCCTCTTCTCCCGGCAGCCGGCGGTCTACCGCGTGCACGACCGGCCCGATCCGGACCGCCTGGTGGACCTGCGCGAGGTTCTCGAGAGCTTCGGCTACGAGTTGAAGGGCGATCTCGCCGACGTCCCCCCCTCCGCCTTCCAGAAGATCCTGAAGCAGATCGAGGGGAAGCCCGAGGAGCGCCTGCTCTCGGACCTGCTCCTGCGGGCGCAGCGCAAGGCGCTCTACAGCGAGGAATGCCGGGGCCACTACGCCCTGGCCGCCGCCTACTACTGCCACTTCACGTCGCCCATCCGCCGCTACCCGGACCTCGTCGTGCACCGCCAGTTGACGAGGCTGCTCGAGGAGGGCCGCCCCGTCTCAGCGAAGGACTTCGAGCCCGGCAACGAGAAGCTGGCCGAGGTCGCCTCTCTCTCTTCCGAGCGGGAGCGCCGGGCCGAGCAGGCCGAGCGGGAGAGCCTTCTCTGGAAGAAGATCGTCTTCATGAAGGACAAGGCCGGCCGCGAGTTCGACGCTTTCGTGACGGGTGTGACATCATTCGGGCTCTTCGTGACGCTCAAGGATTTCTTCGTCGAGGGGCTCGTTCCCGTCTCTGCGCTCGGCGCGGACTTCTTCGTGTACGAGGAGAAGTTGCACCGCCTGCGGGGGCGCTCGAGCGGGAAGACCTACCGCCTCGGCGACAGCCTGCGAGTCCGGCTGGCCGCGGTGGACGAAGTGCGGCGCCGCCTGGATTTCCGCCTTCCCGAGGCCGCCGCGAGGGCCCCGGCGTTCGGCCGGCGGCCGCGGAGGGTGTCTCGATGAAGCCGCTCGGAAAGAGCTTCGCGTTTTGCGTCGCTCTCGCTCTGGCCGGATTCTCCTGCCGCGAGCGGGGCAGGCCGGATCCGGGCATCCAGATGGCCATCTCCCACGAGCCGGAAGCGGCGCCGGCGGAGAGCGGGACGGGAGGAGCCGCTCCCAAGGTGCCGACGCGGCTGGTCGTGCCTCCGGAGGTCGAGAAGACCTACTCGGCCATCCGCCTGTCGTGGAAGGACTCCGGCAACGGCAAGGAGGGCGCGGTCGACGTGCCGCTCGGCGGGTCAGCGCGCATCCCCGACTCGGAGTTGGAAGTCCGCTGCGACGTTTTCCTCCCGGCTTTCACCATGGCCGCCGACGAGATCACCTCGAACGGCGTCGAGCCGTCCAACCCGGCGGCCCGCATCTCCGTGGCCGAGAAGGGCAGCGAGATCTTCGGCGGCTGGATCTTCACGAATTTTCCCGACGTCCACCCCTTCCAGCACCCGCGTTTCTCGCTGAAGCTGACGGGAGGCGTGCGCAAGACCCCCTAGGAGTCCCTGGTCCTTAGTCCCTGGTCCCTAGTCGGGGCACGAGAAGACGATCGACCAAGGACTAAGGACCAAGGACCAAGGACTCGTTCCTGATGGGCAAATTCACAGTCGTCGTGGCGGGGCGGCCCAACGTGGGCAAGTCCGCGCTCTTCAACCGCCTTCTCGGCCGCAGGCGCTCTCTGGTACACGACCTGCCGGGGATGACCCGGGATGTGCTCGAGGCGGAGGCCCGCCTGCCCGACGACCGGATGTACCGGCTTGTGGACACGGGAGGGTTCGATCCCGAAGGCAAGGAGCCGATCCCGAAGGCCGTGCGGGACAAGGCGCTCGCGGCCATCGGCGGCGCCGATCTCGTGATCCTCGTCGTGGACGCCTCGGCTGGCCTGCTGCCCGGCGACAGGGCGGCGGCGCGCGCGGCGCGCCAGGCCGGCGCCGACACGATCGTCGCGGCGAACAAGGTGGACCGCAGGGAGGGCAGCGAGGGCGAGGTCGAAGCCTGGGAACTCGGGTTCCCCGAGGTGTACGGAGTCTCGGCAGAGCACGGCATCGGCGTGGACGACCTGAAAGATGCGATCGGGCAAAGGATGACCTCCGCCTCCGCCAAAGCTTCGGCGGACTCGTCCGCCGTGGCTCCCGCGGAAACGGGAGCAAAGGCGGAGGAGGAGATCGCGCTCGCCGTGATCGGAAGGCCCAATGTCGGCAAGTCCTCGCTCGTCAACGCCCTTCTCGGGGAGGAGCGGGCGATTGTCTCGGAGACCCCCGGCACGACGCGGGACTCGGTGGATGCGACGCTCGTCGAGGGAGGCAGGCGCTTCCGCCTGGTGGACACGGCGGGCATCCGCCGCAAGTCGCGCACGGAGAAAGGGCCCGAAGTCCTTTCGGTGGTCTCCGCCCGCAAGCGCATCGGGGAGGCGGACGTGGTCCTCCTGGTGCTGGACGCCGAGCAGGGCTTGACGGCGCAGGACGCGGCCGTCGCTTCAGCCGCTTACGAAGCCGGTAAGGGGCTGGTGGTCCTCGCCAACAAATGGGATCTCGCGGGCCGGCCCGGAGAGGACGCGGCCAGGCAGTTCCGGCTCGCTGTCGAGGAGGGGCTTCCTTTCGCAGCGCACGCGCCGCTGCTCTTCGTCTCGGCGAGGACCGGCCGGGGGGTCTCCCGCGTCCTCGAGGCGGCGGCGCGCGTGGCCGGCAACCGCCGGCGAAGGATTTCCACGGGAGAGTTGAACCGGGTGCTCGGCCGCGCCCTGCGGGACAAGGCTCCGCGGACCGCCTCGGGCAAGCCCCTGAAGGTCTTCTACGTCGCCCAGACGGGATCGGCACCGCCGACCTTCACGCTCGTCGCCAGCCGGGAGGAGGCGTTGCACTTCTCCGAGAGCCGCCGGGTCGAGAACATCCTGAGGAAGGCGGCGGACTTCTCCGGCGTCCCGCTGAGAATCTCGGTTCGCGCGAGGTCGTCGGGAGACCGAAGGCCGAACGTGAGACATCCGAGGTCTTGAGGTAAAGTAATAATCAGTGAAATCCGAGCCCGAGTTCTACAAGCCGGCTGAAGCATGCCGGATCGCTGAAGTCGCGCCCTACGTTCTGCGCTATTGGGAGACGGAGTTCTCGGCTCTCTCCGAGGGAAAGGAAAAGGGGGCCGCCAAGCTCTATTCCTCCCGGGACGTCAAGATCATCGCCCGCATCCGGGAACTTCTCTATGACGAGGGCTTCACCGTCGCCGGCGCGAAGAAGCGGCTCGAGGCCGAGATCGCGGAGGGGCGCTTCGAGGAGGGGCTGCAAGCCGCCCCTTCTCCGGTCGAGCAGAAGAAGGCGGGCAAACCGGTCGCGCCGCGCGAGCCGCCGGCGGCCGCCATGCCCGGGCCGAAACTCGCGGAGCCCGCGTTCCTCTCGGAAGCGACGGTTGCTCATGCTGCCGCGCCGCCCGAGGCGTCCCCTTTCCGCGAACGCAAGCAGGTCGTCCGGGAGCTCAAGGAGATCGTCAAGATCCTCGATCGCACCCGCCGCAAGTAGCCCGCTGTAGAAATCTGCAACGCAAAAGTTAATGCGTTCGGCTCATGCGCCGACGCGATTCTTCCCCGATGATCGCCGGCGGGAGGAATTGCGATGGCTCTGCAGACTCACTTCCTCGACATGCCGCCCTCGGAGGCGGTGGAAGCGAAGATCCGGGCCCGCGTCGATCGACTCTCTCGATACAGCAAGCGAATTCAAAACTGCGAGGTGTGGCTCGCGTCCCAGCGTCGGCCCCGGAAGACATCCGTCTACGGCGTGCGGATCCTGCTGACGGTCCCTCAGGAGGCGGTCGTCGTCGATTTGCAGCCGAGCGAAGACGACGTTTACCTGGCTGTTCGGGTCGCTTTCGACGCCGCGCGGCGAAAGCTCCAGGACTACGAGCGCCGGCGTCATTCGGACGCGAAGACGCACTCGACGGGTTCGGGCCCCCCTCGCCGGCGCGCCGCCGCTGCGCACGCGGATGAAGGCGGCACGGAGGCGGCCGGAGCGGCGGAGCCGGCACCGGCCGGCTGATTCAGTCGGATCAGGCGCCCGGCACCGAATCGGTGTACGGTCGCCTTACCCCGTTCCAGAAGCTGACCTTCGGGGATGGCTTCGGACGGCAGGGGGCGCCGACAGCGCCCCCTTTTTGACATAAGCAATTCCTCGTACACCCGAACGACTCGAGGTCCGCACGTGGGCGGATGTGTCGTCACCGAAAAGGGACGAGAAGGGAACCGCGGCCGCCGACGGTCATGCGGCCGACCCTGTTGCCGGATCGCTCCGTGAACCACAGGCTGCCGTCCGGCCCCGCCGCGATGCGCAGAGGCTGGCTTTCCGCCGTGATGAGCGGGAACTCGGTGATTGCGCCTGCCATGGTCAGCCGGCCGATTTTGTTGCCAGCGAGCTCCGTGAACCATACGTTCCCGTCCGGCCCCGCCGTGATCCCGCGGGGCTGGCTGTTTGGCGTCGGAATGGCGAACTCGGTGATTTCGCCCGAGGTCCGGATCCGGGCGATCTTGTTGCCGGTGGAGTCGGCGAATTCGGTGAACCAGAGATTCCCGTCGGGTCCCGCCGCGATGCCGATCGGAAAGCTCGAGGGGCTGGGAATCGAGAACTCGGTAATTTCGCCCGACATCGTGATGCGGCCGATCCGATTCCCGTTGGATTCGGTGAACCATATGTTGCCGTCCGATCCCGTCGTGAGAATGTAGGGATCGCTGTCCGTTGTGGGGACCGGGAACTCGGCGATCTCGCCCGCCGTTGTCATCCGCCCGATCCTGTTGCCATCGGCTTCGGTGAACCAGAGGTTCCCGTCCGATCCGGCGACGACGGCGTACGGGCCGCTGTCCGGCGTCGGGAGCGGGAATTCGGTCATTGCGCCGGACGTCGTGACCCTGCCGATTCGGTTGGCGGCGTACTCGGCGAACCAGATGGCACCGTCCGGCCCCGCTCCCATCAGGGCGGGTCCGCTCTCCGGCGAAGGGATCGAGAACTCCTCGATGACGGCGCCGTCCGCCGCGATCCTGCCGATCTTGTTGCCGCCGAATTCAGCGAACCAGACCGCGCCGTCCGGTCCCGCCGTAATGCCGGACGGAAGGCAGGACGCGGTAGGAATTTCGAACTCGGCGATCCTTCGACCGCCGGCCGGGGTTCCGAGAATTACGCCGAGCAGAGCGAAGGGGGCGGAAAGCCGCTTGTTTCTCAAGAGCCCGAAGTCTCTCAAAAAGGATCGGCTTCGGAAAGTCCTGGTACGACTCTTGCTGGCCCGGGCAGAGGAGAGAAGTGCCCCCATGAAAGGGATGATGGGAGCGAGAAACGAAGGGCGCCTCAAAGGCGAATGAGCCGACCGAATGAGCGACGAGTTCGACTCTCAAAGGCTTCGCCCGGCCGGCCCTCCGCGAAAATCCGGCACGAAGAAGGGCAACGGGAATGGAAGCAAGAATTCCCGGGCGAGTGTCGCCAACCTCGACCACCATCGGCTCTATCGGGAGATCGAGCAGCTCAGGCACCACGGGCAGGAAGTTCTGGCGCGCACTCGAGAGATGATGAGCTTGCTGGAGAAGAACCTGAAAAGAGCCCAGGGATCCGTCGATGCGCAGAAGAAGCGAGAAGAGCAGAAGAAGCGAAAACCTGGCGAAGCCGCGCTCAGAAGGAGTCGGGGACCGAGACCCACGCGGATGAAACGGGCTTAGCGGCTCGCGGGCAGCGCCTCGCGCGGGGCTCAGCCGACACGCCGCCGCTCCGGCCTAGCGTCCGACCAGGATGAGGAGACCGGCGGCGATCGCGAGGACGTTCATGAACGTCCCGCTGCGATCGATATGGATGGCAGCCAGGGGGATCAGGCCAGCCAGGACCAGCCAGACGGCCAGGAGAATCATCCCCCGGCTGCGCGCGAAACTCAGTCTCATCGGCCTCCTCCTCGAGGGGATCGGCGCCGGGGCTCCCCTCGGCGGCGAGAGTCCTGCTTAAACCATGCCCGGGAATCGGCCGGGGCGGAGCAGGACAGGCTGATGAGCCCCGATCTACTGGAAGTACCCGTAAACGTCGAAGAAGAAGTCGGTCGAGCCGGTGGAGGAGGCCATGTCG
>JAWOLE010000424.1:0-16094 GCA_033853815.1 Thermoanaerobaculia bacterium | reverse complement strand
CAGCAGCAGGAGGAGAGCGGCCGAGATCGTGCCGAGCCAGAAGGAGTAGCTCCAGGCGAGAGAGGCCTTCGTCACCTTGGCCGGGAACCAGTGGAGCAGGAAGTTGGAGACGACCGCGTCCCCGGCCTCGCGATCGGAGGCGGGGCGCACGCTCCAGAAAGGCCTCGGATGGACTCCCGGCGCCTCGACCGGGGCCCCGGCGGAGGCGGGGGCGGTGGCGTCGGGAGATTCGGGGTTGGCGCTCATGAAGTTCTCCTTCAGACGACCGTCAGTCGGAAATCGCGGTCCACCGCGCGGGCCAGATCCACGACGAGCTGTCCGTCCTCCGGCGCGATCGAGAGGTGGTACCAGGCGAGCGGCTTCGGCGCCGGGCCGGAGATGTTCGTGCCGTCCCCGTTGTATTTGGACCCGTGACAGGGGCAGAGGAAGCGGTGCGTCAACTTCAGGGGCTTGCCGTCCACGGTCTTGGTCTCGGGCTGCGAAAGCGCCTCGGCGCGCACCGTGCATCCCAGGTGCGTGCAGACGGCCGAGACGGAGTGGAAGACGTTGCCCTCGCGGAAGACGAAGAGGCGCTGTTCGGGCAGGAACTTCATCCCGTCGGGGAAGTCGTTGGGCAGCCCGAGCTTGACGATCGTGGGCGGGTCGTAGGAGACGTTGGGGATGAGCGAGCGCAGCGACGCGGCCGCCTGTCCGGCAAGCGCGGCGAGCCCCCCGCCAATCCCGAGCTTGATGAAGAAGGCGCGGCGGTCCTGTTTTTTGGGAGTTTCCATCGGACTCCTCCTCATCCTGCGGCGCCCGGAGCGGCCGCCGCGGGCGCGGCGAAGCGCTCGGCAATCGAAAATCTCTCCATGGTCATGGCGTCGGTGGGGCAGCGGATCGCGCAGAGGCCGCAGCGGATGCAGCGCTCGTCGTCCTTGATCATGGCCGAGAGCGGCAGGCCGTTTCCTTCGGCGCGGCGTTCGAGCTCCCGCCTCTCTTCCTCGGGCAAATCGAGCTCCTCGAGCGGCGCGATCGCCAGGCAATACTCGGGGCAGACGTCCACGCAGCGGCTGCAGAGGACGCATTTCTCCGGGTCGTAGATCGTCTGGACATGGCAGAGAAGGCAGCGCGCGGCCTGACACCGCCCCTCCTCCTCGCCGTAGCCGGTCTCGACCTCGGCGATGCCGGTGCGGCGGCCGACCGGGAGCGTCGGAGGGGCTTCCCGATCGAAGACCTCGAAGCCTGCGATCATCCGATAGAGCGGCGTCGGGATCTTCTCGATCGAAAGCTCCGACGCGATCCGCGCTCCCTCGCGCGAGAGGTAGTCGTGGATCGATCGGGCCGCGCGCTTGCCGTTGGCGACCGCCTCGATCAAGTTGCGGGGGCCGAAGGCCACGTCGCCGCCCGCGAAGACCCCGGGGGCGGACGTCGCGAGCGTCTCCGCATCCACGCGGACCGTCCCGCCGGGAGACAATTCCAGTCCATCCTCCGGCTTCACGAAGGACAGATCCGCCTGCTGTCCGATGGCGAGGATGCAGCCGTCCGCCTCGAGCGTCGTGACCGACCCCTCGTCGTAGGTCGGTGCGAAACGCCCGCTCTCGTCGAAGACGGAGAGAACTCGCTTCAGATCGATCGCGGAGAGCCGGCCATTTCCCCGGAAGGCCTTCGGCCCGAGACGCGTGAGGAACGTGATGCCCTCTTTCCTCGCCTCGTCGAACTCTTCGCCCCCCTGCGTCGTCTTCAGAACCGGCATCTCCCGGAAGGTCTCGAGCGAGACGATGGTGACCTCGGCGGCCCCCCCGCGCAGGGCCGCGCGGGCGGAGTCGAGCGCCTCCTTCAGGCGGGCGTCCGATTCGGGGACAGTAAGGTCGCTCGCGCGACCTTCGCGGGGGACCTTGTGGTCCCCCGAGCCCCCGAGGAGGACGGCCTCCTCCTCCCGGGAGAGGCGCAGCGCCGTGCGCGCGGCGTCGAAGGCGACGAAGCCTCCGCCGATGACGACGACCTTGCGCCCCAGGTTCATCCGGTAGCCGCGGTTGACGTTCAGGAGGTAGTCCACCGCCTTGACGACGCCGTCCAGCTCGACGCCCGGCACGCGCAGGTCGCGCCCTTTCGAGACGCCGACGGAGAGGAAGACCGACTCGTATCCCTGCGCGCGAAGCTCGGCGAGCCCGAAGCCCGGAGCGAGCGGGCTCTTCAGGCGAATGTCCACGCCGAGTCCGGCGATCCGGTCGATCTCGGCGCGGATGACCGTGCGGGGCAGCCGGTACTCGGGGATGCCGAAGCGCATCATCCCGCCCGGCTCCTCGGCGGCCTCGAAGACGGTCACGGCGTAACCGAGCAACGCGAGATCGTGGGCCGCGGAGAGACCCGCGGGCCCCGCCCCGATGACGGCGACCTTGCGCCGCGTGGCGGGTGCGGCCGACAGGGGATGGACCGGCAGGTGTCCGGCGTAGCGGTTCCCTTCGGTGACGAGCTCGTCGCGAAGGCGGTTCTGCGTGTCGGGGTGGACCGATTCGACTCCGTATTTCTCCGTGACGAAGCGCTTCAACGCCCGAATCGAGATCGGCGCGTCGATTGAGCCGCGGCGGCAGGCGTCCTCGCAGGGCGCGGCGCAGACGCGGCCGCAGATGGAGGCGAAGGGATTGGGCGCCCGGGCCACGAGATAGGCCTCTTCGTCTCTTCCCTCGGCGATCAGCTGCACGTAGCGTCCCGCGTCGGTCGCCACGGGACAGCCGATCTGGCACTTGACCTGCGCCTTCCAGTGCGCGAGGTCCGGCAGACGGGCCGCGATGCTCATGGCCATCAGTCCAGTCGCGTCGGCTCGCCGGAGCCGGCCCGCGCGAACGCGCGCCGCGTCTCCTCGGCGGGGAAGCGGTAATGGCCGCCAGGAGTGCGGACGGCCTTGAGCAGGCCGAGTCGCGCCCACCGGGTGACGGTGGAAGCCGAGACCCCGAAGAGCCGGGACACCTCGGCGCGCGTCAGATAGGCGCGCTCGACCGGGACCGGGTTGCCAGCGTCAGCGCTCATACGCGATCGTGACCACCCGTTTCGCGCCGCGCGCGGCGGGGGCACGAGCGAAATGGGACTCCGCGCGGTTTTCTCCCTTTTCTCGATTTGCCACTCTTCCAACCTGCTCTCCAGCCTCCGCCTCGAATCGTTTCGAGCGATATGGCTCGACAGAGCCGGCTTCTTTCATAGACCCGGAGTTGGTTGTCTGCCAGATGCGGATGGATCAGGCCGCGGAGGGACCTTTATGGAGCGGGCCGGCCGGGCGACCTTTTCGTCGCGCCGCCGCGGCCGGCCTCGCGGTGAGGGGCCGGGTCGCCGGTCTAGGGGTCGGGAAACCCCGCAACCTGCCCGAGACCCCGATCGGAAGATTCCGGACCGGGGCGGGGTGTGTGCACACCCGGATCGGAGAAGGGCCTCGCCGACAACGCGCGCGCAAGAGCGCCGAGGCCGTCAGGTCTCATCGGTCTGCCTTTCGAAAGGGCGTCGTCCCTTCTCCCCCTCGCAGGCGACACTACACCCTTCTCCTCGGGGTTGGAAAGGTTCAGACGCATCACGGCGCGTTCCGCCCCGGGGCAGGACCGAGAAGCACCCGGAGTCGCAGAACGCCCCGCCAAGAACACCGACTCCCCTACGAATCTGATGCATTTGCATCATGAGCTCCAGTCCACGTAAGGCGAGAGTCGGCTCCCGTGGGACCCCAAGGAGATCAAACAATGCCCCGACCTCTTGTGCTCGCCGCGTGTCTGCTGCTCGTAACCGGCGTCTCCCTCGCCGCAGGGCCGGTTGGCGGCCCCGTGAACATGATCTCGACCGACATCATGGTCCCTGCCGCCGGGCGCGGCCCGGGAGCGGCCGGCTCCTTCTGGGTGACGGATCTGTGGATTCGCTGCCCGGCGGGCGGCGACGCCACGCTCGAATTCCATGGCCTCGACAGCCCTTCGGCGGCTCCCCTGGTGACAGCGACGGTCCACATGAGCCAGCCGGTCGTCTACATCGCGGACGTCATCAAGACCGCTTTCGGAATGGATTCCGGCTTCGGCAACATCCGGATCCGCAGCGCCAATCCCGCCACCGCAACGCTCCGTCTCTACTCCCCCGGCGGCGGCGGAAGCTACGGCTTCGCCTTCATGGGCATGCCGGCCTCGATGGGTATGGGGTCCTCGTCAATGATGGGAGGGGACGATACTCATCGCATGTACGTGCAGGGTCTTCTCCCGCAGCCCCAGGCGCGCGTCAACGTCATGGTGATGAACACCGGATCCCTGCCGATCCAGGGCACCGTCGAGGTGCTCGACTCCGACGGCGGCGCGCCGGCGACTGGCCCCGTATCGCTTCGGTTCTCGATCCAGCCCTACTCGGGCCACCAGTTCAACAACGTGCTCTCCGGCGTGCACAGCCGGTTCATCGACGACATGGGCCTGCAGCTTCGCATTGAGATGGACGATCAAACGCAGGGAATGATGATGTCTCTGGCGACGGTGACCGACAACATGACCAACGACGGCTATGTCGTCATGGGCTCGATGATGGACACCGGCTCGATGACGATGATGGGAGAACGGTAGTCCCTCAGGCTTCCGAACACTCCCCCCGCCTAGCGGCCTCCGACGTCGCCCAGCGCAGCCTGCAGACGCGACCGGGTCTCCTCGGGCAGGCCGGCCAGATTGGCCCGGGTCCTCGCGTCGATGACCTCGAACATCGTCCGCGGGTCCTGAATGGAGACCCGAACCTCCCCGTCTTCCTGGCGCAGGACGACGTTACAGGGAAGCAGAAGACCGATGGATCGGTCTGCGTCGAGAGCCCTGTGGGCAAGCTGCGGATTGCACGCGCCCAGAATGAGGTAGGGCTCCATCTCGACCCCCAACTTCTCTTTGAGCGTCTTCTGGGCGTCGATTTCCGTCAGGACTCCAAAGCCCTGCGCCTTCAAGGCATCCACCACTCGAGCCTTCACGTCGGCAAAGGCGCCCCGGACTCGGACCGACATTTCATAGCGTGCGGACATCTTTCCTCCTCCGGCCGCTCCCTGGACCGAGAGGCTATGCCTCCGACGAGCCGGCCGCATGATGCATCCGTGTCATCGATGCCTCACCGGCTCTTCGAAGGAGCTGGGCGTTGAAAGCCACGATGATCGTCGACAGGGACATGAGGACCGCTCCCAGGGCGGGGGAAAGGAGCACTCCCCAAGCGGCGAGAACGCCGGCGGCGAGAGGGATCGCGACCAGGTTGTAACCCGTCGCCCACCACAGGTTCTGGACCATCTTTCTGTAGGTGGCCCGGGCGAGCAGGACGACGGAGGCGACGTCGCGCGGATCCGAGCGGACGAGAACGATGTCGGCCGACTCGATCGCGACGTCGGTGCCGGCTCCGATGGCGATCCCGACATCCGCGGCGACGAGGGCCGGCGCGTCGTTGACGCCATCTCCCGTCATCGCGACCGAGAGCCCGCGCTGCCGGACCTGCTCGATCTTCGCGGCCTTTTGATCGGGGAGGACCTCGGCGAAGAACTCGTCGAGGCCGAGCTGCCCGGAGACCCAGGCCGCGACGGCCGCGGAATCCCCCGTCAGCATCATCGACCGGATGCCCATCGCCTTGAGCGCCATCAGAGCCTCGCGAGACTCCGGGCGGATGAGATCGGCCAGGGCAATCGCCCCCTCCAGCCGATCATCGACAAAGACATAGACGATCGTCTTGCCCTCGGACGCAAGCCTTCCGATTTTCTCCTGCGAAACGGAAAGGCCCCGCTCCTTCAGGAAGCCGGGGCTCACGACCTGAACCTCGCGCCCGCCCACGAGGGCCTTGGCGCCTTTGCCCGGTATCGCCCTGAAGTCCTCGGGTGCCGAGGGATTCGAGCCCTTTTCCCGCGCGCTCCTCACGATGCCCGCCGCGATCGGGTGCTCGGAGCGGCTCTCCAGGGAAGCCGCCAGCCGCAGCAAATCGCCTTCGTCGAGATCTCCGAGCCGGACGATGTCGGTGACCCCGAAGCGGCCCTCCGTCAACGTCCCTGTCTTGTCGAAGACGACGGCCTGGAGCGATCGGGCGCGCTCGAACGCCGCCCGGTCCCGGATGAGGAAGCCGCTCCGAGCGGAGAGCGAAGTCGACACGGCAACGACCAGGGGGACGGCCAGCCCGAGGGCGTGCGGGCAGGCGA
This sequence comes from Thermoanaerobaculia bacterium, assembly GCA_033853815.1. Lineage (GTDB taxonomy): Bacteria > Acidobacteriota > Thermoanaerobaculia > UBA5066 > Gp7-AA6 > JAWOLE01. The sequence continues at coordinate 9,958 of JAWOLE010000424.1, read as the reverse complement.
TGACCATGACCGTGACCATCCGCTCGATCGCGAAGCTGAACTCCTTCCCGGCGAGGAGCCAGGCAGCGAGCGTGACCCCTCCGGCGGCGAGCGCGACGATCGTGAGCCAGAGCGCGGCCCGATTGGCCAGATCCTGGGAGCGGGAGCGCGATTCCTGCGCCTTGCGCACGAGCTCGATGACCTGTGCGAGGTAGGTCTCTCCTCCCGTCTTGCGGACCTCGACGGTCAGGGCGCCCTCGCCGTTGATGGAGCCTGCGATGACCGCCGCCCCTTCGGCCTTTTCCACCGGCCTGCTCTCGCCCGTGAGCATCGCCTCGTTGACGGACGACCGCCCGGCGACGATGACTCCGTCGGTCCCGACCTTTTCACCCGGCTTGATGAGGATCCGGTCGCCCTTTCGGATCTCGGAGAGGGGAACATCCTCGGTCGAGCCGTCCGGGCGCAGCCGGTGAGCGTCCGAGGGCAGGAGCTTGACCAGCTCCTCGAGCGCCCGGGAGGCCCCCAGGACCGAGCGCATCTCGACCCAGTGCCCGAGCAACATGATGTCGATCAGGGTCGCCAGTTCCCAGAAGAACCCCTCCCCGGCGACGCCGAGAGCGACGGCGGCGCTGTAGACGTAGGCGACGCTCGTGGCCAGGCCGATCAGCGTCATCATTCCCGGCCGGCGCCGGGACAGCTCCGAGACAAGCCCGCTCAAAAACGGCCAGCCGCCGTAGAAGAACACGGCGCTCGCGAAGAGAAGCTGGACGAGTTCTTGCCGGGAGAAAGCGAGCCGTTCGAGGCCGAGTCGCCTCTGGATCATCGGAGACAGGAGCACGACCGGAACCGTCAGGACGAGGCAGATCCAGAAGCGCCGGCGGAAGTCCGACACCATGTCGGCGTGCGGCGCTTGCCCGCCAGAGGTTCGATCGGCGTGGCTACTTTCATGTCCAGCGTGATGGTTCATGGCGTGACCTCTCCGTCCTCCGCTCTCAGCAGGCGTTGCAACTCCCGGCGCACGCACCGCACCGCTCTCATCCCGGCCGCCACACACTCCCGCCGCGCGTCGAAGTCGAGCGTGTCGATGACGCGGCGGAACGTGGGATGCAGGACGAGATCCGCCTCCCCGAATCGCAGGTGCGCGTGGGTCAACTGGCAGATGTCGATGGCCCTCGCCAGTGCCTGAAAGCCGTTGCGAATTTCCAGGATCGGCTGCGGCTGCCCTGCGTCCACGGCGATCACCGCGCAATGCCCGAAGGAGCGAGCCACATCGACCGGCGCGATGTCCGCGTAGGCCCCGTCGCAGAGGAGCCGTTCGCCGAGCCGCAACGGAGGCAGGACCGCGGCCAGGGCCGAGCTCGCGTAGATGGCCTGCGAAGCGCTGCCGGACCGAAGCACCACGCGCTCTCCGGTTCGCAGGTCCGTGGCGCAAACGGCGACGGGGACCCGGCCGTCCTCGAGGCGCCTGCCCCCGGTGAGCCCGCGGAGAAGCCTCGTTCCCGCCGTCAGGGCGCGCGTGCCGAAGCCCCAGCCCCAGAACATCTCGCGGGCTGCCTCGAGGGAGACGAAGAGCCTGCCGAGCCTCTTTCGAAGAGGCGTTGCCGACCCGTCGCCCGAGCGAAACGGACGTGGAAACGCGCTCGTGTCCATGCCGAGCAGCGCTGGATACCAATCCTCGCGCTGGGAATAGGTCACCGCCACGACCGCCCCCATGGAGACCCCCACGAGAGCGCCGGGGCGGAATCCGTAGGCCTCGAGCGCCCGGAGGACTCCGGCATGCGCGAACCCGCGGGCTCCGCCTCCGGACAGGATCAGCGTGAAAGAGGCGCGAGACACGGAAGGAACTCGGATGGAGAAGGGAGCGCTCACGGCGCAATCGCCTCCCGTGCGGGCGGCAGGCTCGCATGCCACGAAAAATGCTCGTATGCGCCCGCCCAGTAGGAGCCGAAAGTGAAACCGAACAGAAGCTCCTCCAGTGGAACTCCGTAGATCAGCCCGCCGCTCAGGGCACGCAGATTCCACACCCCTTCGATGTAGCCGGGCGCCGACCACTTGAGACCGAACAGGAACACGGCATACAGACTCAGGAACGATGCGCCGCCGACTACGGTCTTGCCTTTCAGGTCGGGGCGACAGAGGACGGAAGCCGCCGCTCCGATCACAAGGCACAGGATCGACGGGTAGATCGGGTTCCAGGGCAGGAGGTAGAGCGGAAGGAACAGGATGAACGGCAGGAGCAGTGCTGCGCGATGGAACCGGTGAAGGGGCCGCCGTCTTTCGCTCGCGCCGAGCACGATGAGCTCTCGCCTTTGGAGTGCGTTGTACAGGACGGCGCCGATGCCTCCGATGGCAAACGCAAAGATCAAGCTCTCGATGTCGAAGCCGGTGCGCCTTGCCAGGTCGAAAAGGCTCGGCGGATTCCAGTAAGCGGGAACGTAAATCGGCTCCGCGAGGCCGAGCGGCGCGGTGGCCAGGCTCGTGCGCCACATCATCGGGCGGTGTGCCCGGTCGACAAGGTAGAGCGCGCCCCAGGGCACCAGAAACGCGCTCGACCACGAAAGCCATACGTAGTGGTACTTCACGCGGCCCTCCTCCCCGGCGAAGGCCTGCTCACCTCTAAGTCCTGACGAACCGGTTGTGGAGGCCCGCCCAGAGCGCGGCGAAGAGCGCTGCTGCGATGACCCAGGCGCACAGGCCGACGAGGAAACCGCCCCAGGTCAAGGACCAGGCCGCGGACGTCGCGGCGATGTGAAACATGCTCGCGGTCAGGGCCATGGCCGGTCCGGGCGCGAGGGCCACCACGGCCGAGCAGATGATCCACGCAATTGCGCGATGCCGGCCGAATACGCGAAGGCTTTCGTGTCGAACTTCACTGTCTTTCTCCTTTCACCGACTGCCGGGTGACCCGGGTTGACCAACGACTCCGTCCCGTCGAGATCCACCTCCAATCTGTGGAAGGAATCTTGGCGTGGCCGCCGCGTAGCGCGCGTAGGCGTCGCCGAACTCCCCCAGTGCCTCCTTCCCCTCCCTGTGCGCGAGCCTGACGTACATGACGACGAGAATTGGGAACATGACGAGGGTGACCAGGGTCGGCCATTGCAGCAGAAATCCGGACATGATCAGAATGAAGCCGTCGTACTGCGGATGACGGATCCTCGCGTAGGGACCGGTTGTCGCCAGGGTACGTGTCCGCTGAGCCTTGTAGAGGACCGGCCAGGCGGTCGAGAGAAGCAGGAATCCGCCGAGAATCAGAACGTTGCTGGCGACGTGGATGGGGTTCCAGTGCGGGTTCCCCTTCCAGCCGAGGAGCGTCTCCCACAGGTGCCCCGATTCGTGTGAGAAGAGGTCCACGCCCGGATACCGGCGCGAGAGCCACCCGGAGAGCAGGTAGACCGTGACGGGAAAGCCGTACATCTCGGTAAAGAGCGCCACGAGGAAGGCCGAGAACGCGCCGAAGGAGCGCCAATCGCGCTTGCTCTGCGGCTTCGCGAAGCTGAACGCGAAGATGATGAAGACGGCCGAGTTGATCAGGACGAGGAACCAGAGCCCGTACGCGGGCGCTCCGTGGTTCATGGCTGGCCCCCTTGCGGGAGGTCCGGCGGGATCCCGCCATGCCCCGCGTGATCGCTGTGCCCGCCGTGTCCATGGCCACCGTGAAGCAAATGAAGAAGGGGGCAGGCGAGCAAGAGCAGCCAGGGTAGAACGCCGAACAGGTGGGCCCGGTGCTCGGGCAGGAGAAAGAAGAGGACGATTGCCAGGAAGGCGCAGATAGCGAGGCCTGCGGGCGAGCGCAGCCAGCTCCGGGAACGGTTGTCTTGCTGGGTTGAATTCACGAGCTTTCTCCTTTCAAGAAACCGTCAGCCCGCTTGCTCGGCGTCCCGCGGCTCATTTCCTCAAGTCCTCGAGTCGGCGCTGGTACTCCTCCCGGTCGATCTCTCCACGCGCGTAGCGGCTCTTCAAGATCCCTTCCGGGGAGTTCTCCCGGGACGCCGCTCCGCTGATGCGCACGACCACCCAGACCAGGGCGACGAGCGCCGCGAGGCCCAGGATCCACCACAACCCCATCCACCCCATGTGCCCGGCTCCGTACATGACTCACCTCCTCGTAGATCAAAGGCCTCCGAAGCGGACGGCGATCCACACACCAACGGCCAGCGCCAACACGGTAGCGCCCGCGACGAGGACTTTTTCGCGGCGCGGAATGGACGCCCCGCGCTCTTCCCGCTCTTCGTGGGCGGCCGGCGCGCTCCTACCGGCCGACTCGCGGCGCGCAGCCCGTCGTTCTGCGTCCAGAGCGTGGCCGCCCCTTCCGAGCACGTACACCGTACCCATCCCGTGTTTCAGCCGACGCGCCACGAGCCACACGTTTACGGGATAAGCGAACAGCGCTCCAACGAGCGTGGCAAGGGACATGACGCCCCAGAAGCGAAGTCTCGTCGGCTCCCCCGCCGAGGAGTCGCGCATCATCAGAATGACCATGACGGGGATCATCGCCGCCATGAGACAGTTCATGGAGAGCCACTCGGGGAGAACCGTCCGTCGCACGGCGCTCCAGTAGCTTCCGCCCGTCATGAGCTTCATGAACAGAGCCTGGAAGACGAGGAGACCGAACGTGAACCCGGCGACGTATTCGAGAACCACGTCGAGCGTCATCGGCAGGCGCAGTTCGGTGGCGATGACGGCTCCCAGAAGAATGCCGGTGGCGTCGCCCGCCACGCAGTGAATGGTCGAGCCGACCGATTGCTTCCACAACGGAGCGACGTAGTCCGCGTGGGTCCCCGCCAGCGGCTCACGGCAGGACAAGAGGTAGACGACGAGCCCGATCGGCCCCGTGTAGAGGATCACAAGAACCCAGCCCCAGCGCATGACCGTCATCGCCGGCGTGCGAACAGCCAGATCGTAAGCGGCGAAGAAGGCGGCGGGAACGGTGAGTCCGAACCACAACAGGAGCGCGCCGTCAATGGCGTCCATCTTCGCTCTTCGATGCAGACGCAAATCTCAACCGGGGCGGGGGCAAGCTCACGAGCTTTCCTCGACCGCAATGGGCTGCGGATAATGCTGCCGAAAACGCGTCGGCGAGCCGTCGGGCGTCACAAAGCGTCCTCGCCTTCCCTGCCGGTCAGGATGTTGGCGCAGCGCTCGACGGGGGAAACGAAGACTCGTCCGTCTCCGCGAGCTCCGGTCCTGGCGCGCTGCTTGATGATCTCGACGTACCGATCGGCGTCCTTGTCGCCACAAACTATCTCCAGCTTGGCGACCGTCGAGTAAGCCTCGCTGTAGCGCCGAAGGAAGCGCAGCCGGTCTTCGGCGCGATCCGCGAACGCCCCGACCGCGTCCACCCGGATGACCGTGATGTCTCGGGCACCCGCCTCTTGGAGCTCCCTCAAGACCTCCTCCAATCGAACGACCCTGATGTAGGCCTTGAGCTCCTTCATCGGCTTCCTCCCGGAGCGACCATCCGGTTGTAGAGCCGGGCGCAGAGCCAGGCAAAGAAACCGCTCCCCACGCTCCAGACGCAGAGTCCAACGAAATAGCCTCCCCAGGTGACGCTCCACACCGGCCCCCCGGAGGCGACGTGGAAAAGGCCCCGCGTCAAGGCAAGCGAAGGCTCCGGGGCCACCGCTACCAGTAAGGAGCAGATGGTCCAAAAGGCCGCGGCGCCGATGCCAACCGCCAGACCCAGCGGCACTGCTTCGATTTTCATAACTCTCTCCAGTTCGTTACGGGCTTCCTTCCCGGAGCGGAGTCGTCGTCCCTATGAGTCCGGCCTGCGACTCCGCGTCAAGGGGGCTATCGGAGGCCCCGCCGGAGCGGAGCCTCCGACCCCCGTCGAACGGGCTATGCCCAGTTGAAGTTGGAAATGGTGATCTCCTGCTTCTCCTTGTCGACCGTGCCTCTGCAGATCACTCTCTTGCCGACCATCTGGGAGCCGCGCTCCTGGTCGGAGAGGATCCACATCGTCTTCGTCTCGGGATCGTAGAGCGCCCACTTGGCGCCCTTTTCCTTGACGCACTTCTTGGCGCAATCTCCGTGCCCCTCCACGGCTCCCTTAGCTCCGCAGTGTGTGTCCGTCACCCAGCCGGTGATCATGACCATGTCGCCCTTCTTCTCCTGAGCTGAGGTCACGGAGGAAACACCAAGAGCGAGAGCCGCGACGAGCAGCCCGCAATAGATGTTCTTCATGGTTCGCTCCTCTGTTCGATCGTTGATACTCGCTTGAGAACTTCACACCTGGTCGACGGAGAGATCCGATGCCCGCCGACGGCGTGCTCCGGCGTCGAATCGCCGGGCGCGGTATCAGACCAGGAGCGGCGGTGAGACCTGCCGATTGAAAGCTGGTAAGTGGAAGACCGTCTCACTCGGGCGAGCGTCCAGCGCCAACTGAACCGGGACAGCCTGGAACGTCAGGGGTGTATTCACTGCGGCCGGAAAAGGAGCACGGGACTGTTGAAGCCAGGGACGCCCGAGGTCGGCAACCGGACAGGACATCGTCATGCCGGCCATGCAGCAGTCTTGCATCGCGACCGTCTCAGCCGGGCCTCCAACGGTGAGGCAACAGGCATGGCAAGTCGGAAGAGAGGGCGTGACGAGAGCGATCACCATCACAGTCACCAGCTCGCCCCGTAGGAACGCCCGCATACGCTTCTTCATATACCCGATCGACTTGCCACGATCTGATACAGACGCACCAGTTCTTCCCCAGGCCTCATCGGGCCTCCGGAACTACCGCTTGCTGAAGCGATGGTTCGGGCCAAGACGGGTGCCCGCTGAAGTCTCTGCCGCGTCCTCACTGGACGTCGTCTCCCAGAATCACCTGAGTGGCGTCCATTCCGCCGCAGCCGTTCTTCGCGAAGGGACGCTTGCAACCTCCATTGAAGCAGGCGTTCCCGGTGAATCCCTTCGGGTTTACGAAGGCGAGCCAGTCGACGACCGCTCGCTTGACCTGCGGCGCCGTGTAACCCTTCTTCGCGATCAAGGAGTTGGACAACCCCCAGATGCTCTTGGCGAGGTTGCAGGGACAGCAGCAGGTCCTCGTCGTGTAGTCCTTGCAGCAGGGTGCCGCTATCTCATCCAGCGCCTTCGCCTTGACGCGCTCCTGTTCCGGTGTGAGGTGGATGCTGCTGTAGTAATCGATGTACTGCTCCGCTTGCGCGCGGATGTTTCTTGATACGGGCCGGTCGTCGCGGCCTCGTCCAGCCGCAGCCGCAATCGCCGAAGCGACGAAGGACGCCGTGACGACCAGAACTCCGACTTGCGCGAAAGCGAAACGTGTTTGGCGAGTCCTCATATCTTCTCCCTTCTTTACGCATCCGGGCGCTTGAACGCGGCTCTTTTCGACGAGGCGCGGCGTCCGCGTTTCTTCGGAACGTCTTCGACGATTACGACCGAGTTTTCGCCGCCCAGGCCGTTGTCCACGTAGCGGTCCGCCGAGGGGTCGTTGAACCAATGGTCGCCGACCCGGTAGCGGAACTGATGTTCGCCGGGCGGCAGCTTGAGGACGAGCTTCCAGGACTGCGGCCCGCCTTCCTCCCGGACCATCGGGATTCCCTCGCGGCGCCAGCTGTCCCAGTTCCCGACGACGCGAGGCGCCTCGGCCGTATCGAGGTCGAGAACGAATTCCACCGTCCCGCTTTCTCTTTGTTTCAGGATCATGAGCAACCTCCCTTTGAGCCCTGATTCATCACGCGGTGTTTCGCACGGGTCTTAGCTGAGGGTTGGGGGGCCAGGTCTCTTTGCTGTTCCATGTCGTCTTCCCCTGTCCTCACACGTAGGCCGCCGAGGCGTATTGCTGCACCATCCGGTGGGCGTTGAAGAAGGAGGCATTGAAGGCGATCGAGCGGCGCATGACTTCGGTCCACGCGTCCCGGTTGAAATAGAAGAGAGGAATGATGTTTTCGGAGAGTTTCTGGTAGAGCTCCCCGGCGTCCGGCGTCCTCCCTTCGGTCGCCGCTTGGGTGGCCGGGGCCGGCGGAGGGCCGATCGACCAGCCGGTGACTCCCTCGATGTGCCCCTCGACCCACCAGCCGTCCAGGACGCTGAAACTCGGGACTCCGTTGTGGGCCGCCTTCATACCCGACGTGCCGGAGGCTTCGAGAGGAGGCTGAGGAGTGTTGAGCCAGAGATCGACGCCGGACGTGAGAAGCCGGGCCAGCGTCAGATCGTAGTCCTCGAGGTAGACGATCTGAAGCTCGTTTCCCGACTCCCGGGAGAGCCGGAAGATCCGACGGATGATCTCCTTGCCCGGGTCGTCTCCCGGGTGCGCCTTGCCGGCGAAGACGAGCTGCAGGGACCCCGTCCGCCGCGCGATCTCGGAGAGGCGCGCGGAGTCCGAGAAGATCAGGTCGGCTCTCTTGTAGGCGGTGGCCCTCCGCGCAAAACCCAGGGTGAAGATGCCTCGGGCGAAGAGGCGACCCGCCCGCCGGCGGATCTCTCCGAGAAGTCTCTCTTTGGCCTCGACGTGCGCCGTCCAGACCTCCGGCTTCGGGATCTTGATGGCGTGGCGCAGGGCGAAGGGATCGCAGGCCCATCCGGGAACGTGGCGGTCGAAGAGGCGGCGGAAGCTGTCGCAGGTCCAGGAAAAGAAGTGCACTCCGTTGGTGATCGAGTCGATCGCGTATTCCGGGAACATCTCGTGCGAGACCTCCCCGTGCCGCCTGGCGACGCCGTTGACGTAATGGGACAGGTTGAGGGCGAGGCGGGTCATGTTGAGCCGGTCCTCGCCTCCCAGCATCCGGAGCTCCTCCGCCGGCAGGGGTTCGCCCAGCACTTCCTTCACCAGGTCGTAGGAGAACTGGTCGTGCCCCGCCGGCACGGGCGTGTGCGTCGTGAAGACGCAGCGCCGCCGGACATCTTCGATGCCCCGGGTGACGTCTTCCCGATCCGGCTGGGATGTCAGGAGCTCGAGGGCGAGCAGGCTGGCGTGCCCTTCGTTCATGTGGAACCGCCGGACGCCGGTGTACCCGAGTGCGCGAAGCATTCGGACTCCGCCGATACCGAGCACGATCTCCTGGGAAAGGCGGTATCGCTCGTCCCCGCCGTAGAGAAAGGCGGTCAGCTCCCGGTCCGCCGCCGAGTTCTCGGGGACGTTCGTGTCGAGGAGAAGCAGCGGCACGAAGTAGCCCGAGTCTCCCTTCACGTCCCACCGGCTCGCTCGGACCGCCACGGCACGGCCGGCGATCGCGACGTGAACCAGGGCCGGGAGCGGCCGCACGACCGCCATCGGGTCCCATTCGACGGGGCCCTCGCGCTGGTTGCCGTCCGCATCGATGGTCTGCCGGAAGTAACCCTTCGCGTAGAGAAGCGTGACCCCGACGACCGGCATCTTGAGATCGGCGAAGGAGCGGAGCGCGTCGCCGGCGAGGACGCCCAGGCCGCCGCCGTAGATCGGCAGGCGGTCATCGATGCCGACCTCCATCGAGAAATAGGCGACGCGGCGCGAGGCAGGATCCTCCGGTGCGGCGCCCGCCGGCGCCTCGCCTCCTCCGTAGCGGCTCGGATGAGCGAGGAAGTATCCCCTGCAGTACTCCGAGCAGAAGAAGAAGGTCCGCCCGCCGTCGCCGGCGGAGCGGGCGCCAGCCGGATCGACCGGCATCCCGCAGACCGGGTCCCGGACGGCGTCCGTCATGGTTGCGGCCCTCTGCGTCGCAGGACGAGCGCAGGAGCGGCGGGAGCGTCGGGATCGGCGGACTGGAGAATCTTGCGTACCATGTCAGCCTCCCAGAGCCTCCCGCGTGAGAGGCGCCTCAGTCGCGCGCGCGACCTTCCGGACCTCCGAGTGCCACTTCCAGAGCAGATAGATCGCCGGGTAAACGAGCAGCTCCATCACGAAAGACGTGAAGAGGCCGCCGAGCATCGGGGCGGCGATGCGCTTCATGACGTCGGCGCCGGTGCCGGTCGACCACATGATGGGCACCAGGCCGAAGAAGGCGCAGGCGACCGTCATGACCTTGGGGCGGACGCGCTTGACCGCGCCGTGCAG
>JAWOLE010000423.1:0-20213 GCA_033853815.1 Thermoanaerobaculia bacterium | reverse complement strand
TCGAGACGCGGAGATCTCGGGCAGCGGCGAGGATCTCCCGCCGTCCTCGCCCGTGACGGAATGGGAGAGATCATTGCCTCCGACCGAAAGGAGGATCCAATCGGCCGAGGCCGCCATCCTCCGGACGTTCTCTCCCGCAAGCAGCGGGAGGACATCGCCGGACTCCGCCCCGTTGACGGCCAGGTTGGCCATGTCGACCGCTCCCGATTTCGTGAGCGACCGCGCGACATCCGAGGCAAATCCGTTGCCCGACTCGTCTCCGGTGCCCCGGGCCAGGGAATCTCCGAGGACGAGCAGGAGGCGGTGGCCGGCGGTCTTCACCGGCGTCGCCGCGGCGGCGGGAGCCGGCGCCGGTTCCCCCAGAGGCTCTCCCAGCGATCCGGCGAGCGCCAGGCAGAACCCGACGGCGAAGAGGAGGCCGGCCAGGGCTCCGACCGCCGCGGGAACACCCCAGAGCCACACTCTCGAGAGATTGCGCGCCATCCCCGGGATAATACGCAACGGGAGGCTCTGTGCCTGAAAGTACCGGACTGGGAGACGGGGAGACTGGGAGACTGGGAGAAGACTCGATGAGGGATCACCCAGTCCCCCAGTCCCCCAGTCCCCCAGTCCATCGCTCAAACGCCGAAGTGGTTCTCTCCGCGGAAGGCCTTAGTAAGAGTTTCGGCCGGCGAAGAGCGGTGGTGGACGTCTCCTTCGACCTCTACGCCGGGGAAGTCTTCGGGTTCCTCGGCCCCAACGGGGCCGGCAAGACGACGACGATCCGCATGCTCGTGGGCCTGGCGCGGCCGGATTCCGGCCGGGTGCGGATCCGCGGATTCGATCTCTCGCATGATTTCGCGCGGGCGATGTCGCACGTGGGCTCGATCGTCGAGTCGCCGGATCTCTACGACTACCTGACGGGGCGGGAGAACCTGCTTCACTTCGCCCGGATGCTCCCCGACGGGGCGCAGGCGCGTATCCCGGAGCTGGCCCGCCTGGTGGCGCTGGAGGAGCGCCTGGACGAGAAGGTCGAGACGTACTCGCTCGGGATGCGCCAGCGCCTCGGCATCGCGCAGGCGCTGCTGGGAGGGCCGGATCTGCTCATCCTGGACGAGCCGGCCAACGGCCTCGACCCGGCCGGGATCCGCGAGATCCGGCGCCTGGTGAGGTTGCTTGCCTCGGAGCGAGGGATCGCGGTCTTCGTGTCGAGCCATCTGCTTTCGGAGGTCGAGCAGATGTGCGATCGGGTCACCATCATCCATCGCGGCCGGGCCCTGGCGACCGGCCCGGTCCGCGAGCTGCTCGACCGCTCGGCTTCCGGCGCCACCCGCTGGCGCGTGCGCCCGGCGGCGCGAGCCGCGGAGATCCTGCGCGAGTTCTCCTCGGGAGAATCGCCTTCCCTGGAGGACGAGGAAACGGTGGCGGCCCGGATCCCCAGAGACAGAGTTCCGAAGGCGATTGCCCGTCTCGCGAGCGAAGGCGTCGAGATCTTCGCCGTAGAGCCAAGGGCATCGTCCCTCGAAGAGGTTTTTCTGGAAGTGACGGGTGGCGAGACGGTATGAAGGAGAAATTGAGAATTAAGAATTGAGAATTGAGAAAGCGCGCGCGAGATGACGGCCTTATTCACAACTCACAATTCTCAATTCTCAATTTGCCTCTCGACGCGAGGGTCGGACGGATGAGATTTCTGCCGCTTGTCGAAAATGAGGTGCTGAAGCTCTTGAAGCGCCGCCGCTTCCGTGTCGTGTTTCTGATCCTCGTCGCCCTGATCGGCTTGATCGTGTTCGCGCAGGTCAAGGGGCGGGAACGCTTCCTCGGAAGGGAAGACTGGCGCGTGCGGGTGCAGGAACGCATCGCCAGGATGCAGAACCAGGTTCGCTCCGGCCGGATGCCGAAGTCGGCGGAACGCTGGACCCGGTTCGAGATGGCGCGGCTCCAGTACCACGTGGACCGCAACGTGGACCCGGACGCGATCACCGGGCCCCTTTTCGTCCGCGGCTTCGCCAACGCGTCGAGCTACCTGCTGCTGCCGCTTCTCGCTCTGGTCTTCGGCTCCGACATCGTCTCGGCGGAGTTCTCGCAGGGGACCATCAAGATCCTGTTGACGAGGCCCGTGCCGCGGGCCGCCGTCCTCGCCTCCAAGCTCGTCGCCCTGATCCTCGCCATCACGCTGATGGTTTTCGCCGCCGGTCTGGTGGCCTACGGTTTCGGCGGGGCGGCCTTCGGTTTTCGCGGCTGGGGCGCCCCGGTTCTGACCGGGTTCCGGCTGTCGGGCGAGGCCTTCGACATCTCCTCCGTGCGGTCCCTCGTCCTCTGGAAGGACACGGTTCTCGTCTTCGGCCTGGCCTGGTTCGGGGCGCTCTCGGTCGGCGCGCTGGCGCTGCTGACCTCGGTGCTCCTGCGCTCGACGGCAGCCGCGATGGGGACGATGTTCGCCGCGTTGATCGCCGGCACGATCCTGCCGCGGGTCGCCCCCTCCTGGGAGGCGCAGAAGTATCTCTTCGTGACGAACCTGCCCCTTCCCGACTACTACTCGGGCTCACCGCCGCCGATCGCCGGCATCACGGTCGGCTTCTCCGTGGCCGTTCTCTCCGTCTGGGCCGTGGCGGCCGTTCTGGCGGCGTTCGTCGTGTTTCTCCGGCGCGACGTCCTTGCATAACGTCGCTGCGGCTGCGCTCCGGACCTGCGCCCTGCGGGCGCACCGGCGCGTGGCTCGGCCGGATGCGGCCTCGACCGCGCGCCTGGTCCCTCGCTTCGCCTCCGCTCCCGCGGCGCGCGCCTCCTCCCTCCTTCGTCGGGAGACTACGCGCGCCGCGAGCGAAGTGGGACAGTGGCGCTCTCGAGAGATTTTCTAACGGCAGTGGGAATCTCCGGAGTCAGCAGGGAGGCAGGGCCGATTAGCCGGAAGCCGCTGGCGGTTTGGTCTGGCAGTCGCGAAGCACTTTCAGAAAGAGGGGGATGTCCACCGGCTTCTGGAGCACGGCGGACACGCCGGACTGCTCGATACGCTTGCGGTCCTCGTCGGCGGTGACTCCGGTCAGGGCGATGACGGGGAAACCGAGAGGTCCCTTCTTCTTCTGCAGTCGGGCCCATTCAGCGCCGTCGCCGTCGGGAAGAGTGATGTCCACGACCACCATGTCCGGCGCGCCCTTCTTCAGGGCGTCGTCGGCCTGGCCGAGCGAGGCCGCTTCGAGGACGTCGTATCCCTCGGATTCGAGCAGGCTCTTCAATCCGTAACGCGAAGCGTCGTCGTCCTCGACGACGAGCACCTGGCGGGAAGAGCCCGCGGGCGCGGCGACGGGCGGCGTGGGGGCCGTCTCGGACCCCTTCGCCGCGGCCTCCGCGGTCTCCGGCGGCGGCTCGATGCCGGGGAGAGTGAAGGAGACGCGCGTGCCCCGCCCCTCCTGGCTGTCCAGAAGGAGGTCTCCTCCCATCACTTCGACCAGCTGTTTGGAAATCGGAAGCCCCAGTCCCGTGCCGCGGCCGGCCTCTCCCGAACCGGTGCGGATCTGCCGGAAGGGCTCGAAGGCCGCCGCGATCAGGTGCACCGGTATCCCGGTGCCCGTGTCCTCGACCTCGAATGTCACGGAATCCTGCCAGGGCAACGCCCGCAGCACGACGCGTCCCCGCTCCGTGTTCTTGACCGCGTTGGAGAGGAGGTTGATGAGCACGCGGGAGAGCTTCTCCCGGTCGAACACGGCCTCCGCGGGCAGGTTCGGAGAGGTCTCCAGGGCAAGCGTGATCCCCTTGGCGCGCGCCTGCGGCTCGAGCAGGTCCGCCGTCTCGCGCAAGAAGGGGACGAGCGCGATCTCTTCCGCGTACAGGTCCCGTTGTCCCGCCTCGATCTTGGCGAGGTCCAGGATGTTGTTGATCATGCGGAGCAGCGTTTCCGCGCTCTCCCGGATGACGGCGATGTCGTGGCGGCGCCTCTCCTCGTCGGCGGGCGTGCCGCCCTCCCGCTCGATGACGTGCGAGAGCAGGATGATCGTGTTCAAGGGGGTGCGAAGCTCGTGCGAGACCGTCGAAAGAAAATCGGACTTCAGGCGGTCGAGTTCCACGAGCTTCTCGTAGGCCTCGGCGCGTTCCTTCATCGCGCGGCCCTGCTCGCGGATCGCCCGGCCGATGCGGATCAGGGACCGGGCCCGGGTGCGCAGTTCCGCGCTCTCGATCGGCTTGCCGATGAAGTCGTCGGCGCCGGCCGCGTATCCGCGTTCCCGGTCGATCGTGCCGGCCGTGACGAGCAGGACCGGAAGGTACTCGGCGGAGCGCGCGATCAATTCCCCTGTCAGCTCGTAGCCGGAGTCCTTTCCCAGCATCACGTCCACGACCGCGAGATCGAACTGGCTCTCCTCGGTGAAGAAGGAGGAGGCTTCCTCGAGATTGCTCGCGGTGACGACCTCGTGGCCGTCCACCAGGAGGTCGTCGCGGAGGATTTGCGCCACCTCCGGCTGGTCGTCCACCACGAGAATGCGCCCGCTCGGACCGGCCTCCTCGTCGGCTCTCCCGGCGCCCTCCGCCGCGGGGTGTGACCAACGCGCTCTCTCCCTGCGGCCCAGCCAGGACGCCACCTCGTTCGCGAAGGTCTCTTCGTCGATCGGCTTGGACAGAAAGCCGTCGCAGCCGGCCGCCATGGCCCTGTCCCGGTCCCCCTGCATCGCGTGCGCCGTCAGGGCGAGGACCGTGATCGAGGAGGTGGCCGGGTCGCTCTTGATCTGGCGCGTCGCCTCCCAGCCGGAGAGGACCGGAAGGGAGAGGTCCATGAGGACGAGGTCGGGTCGCTCGCGGCGTGTCGCCTCGACCCCTTCACGGCCGTCGGCGGCGGTCAGGACCTGGTGGCCGGCGGGTTCCAGCAGCATCCGGATCAGGACGCGGATGTCCGGGGAGTCCTCGACCACGAGGATCCGGGCCATCAGCCGATCCTCGCTTCGCTCTGTTCGAGCGTCCGCAGGACTTCCTCGACGAGCTGCGCGCTGTCGGCCCCTTTCCGGATGACGCGCTGGCTCGAACGGCGCAGGACTTTCTCGTCGGAGGCGGTCAGCTCCTTGGCCGTGATGATGATGACGGGAAGATCACGGAGGGTCTCGTCCTCGCGGATTCGGTAGAGAACTTCGAAACCGTCGGGGGGCGGCATCATCAGGTCGAGGAGGACGGCGCTCGGCCGCTCGCCGCGCAACAGGTCGAGCGCCTGGACACCTCCCGAGGCCGTGCGGACCCGGTAACCGGCCGCCACGAGCTCCTGCTCGAGGAGGGCCCGGACGTCCGGATCGTCGTCCACGACCAGGACGTGTCCTTTGGTGGCGAGCACGCCGGCGCGGGAGAGCGTCAGGAGAAGGGTTGCTCGATCCACCGGCTTGACGAGGTGCTCGAAGGCTCCGAGCGAGATGCCGAACGCGCGGTTCTCGACGACCGAGAGGATCACGACCGGTATCGAGCTCGTCTCGGGCTGTTCCTTCAGGGCCCGCAGGGTCTGCCACCCGTCGAGATTCGGCATCAGGACGTCGAGAAGGATCGCGTCCGGCTTTTCGGAGCGCGCGATCTCCAGGGCCCGCCTTCCGTCGGGAGCCTGGAGAATCCTCAATCCGAAGGGGGCGAGCTCGAAGGCGAGGAGCTCGCGGACGCCTTCCTCGTCATCCACCAGGAGCACGCTCTTCTGCCCGTTGGATCGGGAGGGCGCGGCGGGGACTTCGCGAGGCTCGGGCAGCGGCGTCTCGGCCGGCAGACTGAGGGGGAGAAGCACGGTGAAGCGGGCCCCCTTCCCCCGGGCGCTCTCGAGCGAAATCGTGCCTCTCAGGGCGTGCGCGAGCTTCTTCGCGATCGAGAGCCCCAGGCCGGTTCCACCTCGGCCGTGGTGCTCCTCCGTCTCGCCCTGGCGGAATTCTTCGAAGATCGACGCCTGCTCCTCCTCGGGAATGCCGATGCCCGTGTCGGCGACGATCAGGGCCCAGCGGTCCTCGCTGCGCGGCTCCGCGCGAACCAGGATGGAGCCCTGGTCGGTAAACTTCAGGGCGTTTCCGACGAGGTTGCCGAGGATCTGAGTCAGCCGGGCCGGGTCGCTGGTGATCGCGTCGAGGCCGGGGGCGGCCTCCGTCGTCAGCTTCAGGCCCTTGCGGGCCGCGGCCTGCGAGAAGTCGCTCTGGACCTGGGCGAGCAGAGCGCCGACATCGATGGACCGGCGCGTGATTTCCATCTTTCCCGCCTCGATCTTCGAGATGTCGAGCACGTCGTTGATCAGGCCCAGGAGCATCTTGGCGTTGCGCTGGACGCGCTCGAGGCTCTCCTTCTGCTGCCGGGTCAGTTCGCCCTGACCTCCGCGCAGGAGCGCCCCGGTGAAGCCCAGGATGACCGTCATCGGCGTGCGCAGCTCGTGCGACACCGAGGCGAGAAAACGGTCCTTCAGGGCCGAGGCGCGCTGCAGCTCCGCGGCGGTGCGGGCAATGCGGCTCCTCTGTTCCTCGAGGAGCTCGTTCTGCTCGGCCAGGCGGCGCGACTGCTCGGCGACCCGCTCGTTGGCCGAGGCGTTGGCCAGGGCGACGGCGAGTGAGGGTGCGATCGCGGCGAGCGCGTTGCGGGCTCGCGCGGTGAAGGCCTCCGTGGCGCCGAGCGCCAGGACGCCGACCACGTGATCGAAATAGACGAGGGGGAGAAAGAGGCTCTCTCGCGGAAGGATCCTTCCGTCGTAGACGTCCACGGTAGGCGTGCGCGGATCGACCGAGAGGAAGATCGCCCGGCGCTCCTGCGCCGCGCGCTGCGCCTGCTCGCGTCCGACGGCGCCATCGCCTTCCGTGCCGCCGAGCGAAAGAGCGGCGACGAACCGCCCGTCCGGCTCGGGAAGGTAGAGCACCGCGCTGGCGGCGCCGGAAACCTCCAGGATCTCTTGCAGCACCTTCGAACCGAACCCCGCGAGGTCGTTGACGGTCGCCGCGGCGGTCAGAACGGCGTTGACCGACGTCTGGATGTCGCGTTCCGCCAGAGCCCGCGCCCTCTCGGCGTGGAGCGCGGCGGCGCTGTTGAAGTGCCGGCCGAGTTCGCCGATCTCGTCCCCGGACTGGTCGAAGAGCTTCGGCGGGACGCGGTCCGCGGCGAGGTCGGCCAGGGCCTGCGCGGCCGTGCTGGTCGGGGCGAGGATGCGGCGGTTGATGTCGGTCAGGAGCCAGAGGAGGCCCGCGAGGACGAGCGCGGCCATGACCACCAGGGCCGTGGTCGCGGCGTCGCGGCTCTCCTTCAGGCGTTCTTCCGCCAGGGCCTCGCTCCGCGCGAAGCGGCTCTGGAGGTCGACGAGGACGTCTCGCAGTTTCTCGGCCGTCGGGGAGACGACCGTGTCGCGCTGAGCCCGCGCGGCGGCCAGATTGTCCGGGCGGAAGCTGGCGATCGCGGCGTCCGCGGCCTTGGCGTAGATCTCCTCGGCGGCCTCGGTCCTCTGAACGATCCCCCGCGTGCTTTCGGTCATGACCCGGCGGCTGATCGCGCCGAGGGCCATGTGGAGCGTCGTGCGGCCGGAGTTGTGGCGCGACAGGTCATACCCCTGGCCGCTCGCCAGGTACCGGTCGAGGGCTTCCTCGGCTTCGAAGAGCGCGGCCTGGGCTTCCTGGACGCGCTCGCGCAGGTCGGTGGCCCTCTGGATGGCCAGGGTCACATCGTAGAGCGACGTGACCGCGTTGACGGTATAGGCGAGCCAGACGCCCAGGATGGCCAGCCCGACGACGGCATAGACTCGCAGCCGGGTCTTGAGCGAGGAGCGGAATGCCGGGCTCGGGAGCCGCGTTCTTCGCGGGGTGCGCGTGACTTCCGTGGGGCCATCTGTCATACGATGTGAGTGTAGTCCGTCGCGGAGTGAGCAAAAAGGATGCCGGTTTGGTTTCTAGCACGTCGCCATCTGCGGGTTCCGCCCATCAGGATTTCCTCCGGAGATTCCTGCACGATCTGGCGACGCCCCTCTCGGCGATCTCGCTCCATCTGGAGGCGGCGGAACGCCGCCTGCGCCGCGGAGCGGATCCTTCAGAGTCCCTCGCGATCGCCAGGAGGGAGATCGCCCGAGCCTGCGAGCTCTTCGACCGCGGGCGCGAACTCCTGCTGCTGGAGCCTTCCGCCGGGGAGTCCGTCGCCCTGGACGGGCTGGTCTCGGGCGTGGTCGCCGGCTGCGGCGCGCCTGGCGTACGGGTGGAGGGCTCGACCGGCGGCTTCGTCAAGGCCGACCGCCGCGGCCTCGAGGAGGCTCTGCGGGAGGTCCTCTCCAACGCGCTCTCGGTTTCTCCGCCCGACTCGGTTTCGGTTCTCCTCGAGCGCAACCGCGATGGACTCCTGGTCCGCGTCCGGAATCCCGCGGTGCTCCCCGCCGCCGATCTCGAAGGCCTCTTCTCTCCGCGCACGGCGGGTCCGGGAAAATCCTGGGGCTTCGGGCTCGCGCGGGCGCGGCTGCTCTGCGCGTCCGCGGGGGGAACGGTGAAGCTCGAACAGGTCGGCGAAAGCGTCGTCGCCACGATCGAGCTTCCGGAGGAAGCGCGATGAAGGTCCTGATCGTCGAAGACGATCTGGCCACGCGCAAAGGCCTCGAGGAGTCGATCAAGGACTTCGGCTTCGAACCGCGCTCGGTCGGCACGACCAAGGAGGCGACCAAGGTCCTGGAGGAGTTCGCCCCGCAGATGCTGATCGTGGACATCCATCTGCCCGACGGGGACGGAATCGAGATCCTGCGCGCGGCGCGGGAGAAGGACCCGGACCGCGAGGGCGTCGTGATCACGGGCCAAGGGTCCATCGACAACGCCATTGAGGCCTTGCGGGCCGGCGCGTTCGACTACCTCTTGAAGCCCTTGCGCCCGGCTCAGCTCGAGGTCGTCTTCAACCGCCTGGCGGACCGCCGCAGGCTCGAGACGGAAGTGGAGACGCTCCGCGCGGAGCTGCAGGAGACGGGGCGCCTCGGCGACCTGGTCGGACGCTCCGAGCCGATGACACGGATCTTCGAGGTCATCCGGCGCGTGGCCCGATCCAACGCCCCCGTTCTCATCACGGGAGCTTCCGGCAGCGGCAAGGAAGTGGCGGCGCGCACGATCCACCGGCTGTCACGCCGGGGCGGCAAGCCGTTCGTGGCGTTCAACTGCGGCGCCATCTCTCCGACCTTGATCGAGAGCGAGCTCTTCGGGCACGAGCGGGGCTCCTTCACGGGAGCCGACAAGCGGCGGGTCGGCTACTTCGAAGAGGCGATGGGCGGGACCCTCTTCCTGGACGAAATCACGGAGATGGGCCCCGAGCTGCAGGTCAAGCTGCTTCGGGTGCTCGAGGACCGGACGCTGCGCCGCGTGGGCGGCTCGGCGGAGATCAAGGTGGACGTCCGCTTGATTTCGGCCACCAACCGCGATCCGCGCGAAGCGATCGAGGAGAAGAAGCTGCGCGAGGACCTCTACTACCGGTTGAACGTGTTCCCCATCGCGCTTCCTCCTCTGACGGAGCGGCGCGACGACATTCCCCTCCTGGTCGAGCATTTTCGCAAGTTGATCGAAGAGCAGGAGAAGGCCGGAGTCACCGGCTGGGACCCGGCCGCCATCGAGCTCCTGAACTCCTACGACTGGCCGGGAAACGTGCGGGAGCTTCGGAACATCGTTCACCGCGCGTACGTCATGACGGAAGGCAAGATCATCCGCGCGGACGTCGTTCAGGCCCTCCTGCCCCGGGCCGCTTCCGTCCGCCGGGCCGGCGCGAAGAACGCGAAGCCTCCGCGTCCCAAGGTCGCGGGCCCGAAGGTTTCCGCGGCGCGCAAGAGGTGATTCGGCTCCCGGTGTGACGCCGGCGCCGCTGCGTCCGTTCCGGCCGCGGACGCCCGTTATAGACTGCGAAACCGCTCGCTCACGTGCACTTCGAGGAAAGGAAAAAGATGAAACTCAGTGAAAGCCAGGCCCACTATGTGTTGAACGCCCTCGTCTCGGAGGGGAAAGTGCGCACCGCGCAAGTCCGGGACGTGTTGAGGAACCGCGAACGGGAGATCCGGAAGCTGCGGGAGCGCCTCGCGGCTCTCGAGAAGCTGTCGCCCGCCGGCGTCTCGCGGGCGCCCCGGGGTGGCCGCGCCGCGCGCCGCTCCGCCGGCAGCAAGGTCCGCGCGCGCCGTCTTCGAATGTCGCCCCGGGTGCGCGCGCTGCGCAAGCTCCAGGGGAAATACATGGGTTACGTTCGCCGGTTGAAGCCGGCCGACAAGGACCGTGTTCGCAGTGTCCGAGAGAAGCGGGGCATGGATGCCGCGATTCGCCTGGCGAAGTCCCTGGGCGGAAAGTCGTAGAATACGGTTTCGGTTTGGCCGCCGGGCGGCGGCCGGTCACCACGGAGAGTCTCGGCGCGACCTTGAACGCTGCAAGCCTGACACGAGGATGCGGACGCAGGTGTCCGATGGGAATCGATGAGCGGGTCGATCGGGGAGCCCGGCGTGGCTGACAGAAAGACGGAGCCACCCGCCCCCGCGTCCGATCGTCCCCGGAGGGGGACCGATTCGGGGCGTCAGGCCTCGAGGCTGAAACCCGAGCAGTACCAGTTGAAGGTGCGCTGGGAGAAGGCGCGCCGCGTCCTCCAGGTCTCTCCGACGGGAGCGAAATTCGATTTCGACACCGCGTTGAAAGTCGGAACGAAGTACCCGGTCACACTGAGCGCCCCGGGCGTCTCCTTTTCATCGACGCTGGAGGTCACCCGCTGCCAGGTCACGGCGGAGTCCGGAGCCCGGGTCTTTCGTATCGACGGACGCTTCTTCCCCTATCTCGAATAGCGCCAGGTCGTGAGACCGGGTCGTAAAACGTTAAGACGTAAAGGCGTAAAACGAAGGACGACTCATCGGCGCGCCTTCGTTTAACGTTTAACGTTTAACGTTTAACGTTTTACGAACCTATAGGCCACGTGCCACGAGGAAATCGGGACTTCGCGATCGTAGGCCAGCCCGCGTGGTTCGAGCTCCCGAATGAGATCGGCCAGTTCCAGGCGGTGGACGGCGCGCGTCCTGGGACCCACGACCTTCTTTCTGGCCGTCACGACCCACAGGACGGCGTCCGCGTCCAGCCGGCGAACCGCGCACGCGAGCGCCGACCGCGACCCCACGCGATCCTCGCGCCAGAGCAGAATCGCTGGGAAATGGCGTTTCACGGCTGGCAGAGCGCGGGCGTCCGACTGCACGGTTTCCGATCCCTGTGGCCGCGAAGAGGCAAGCAGGTCGGCCAGGGCCGGAGGCGCATCCACCAGGAGGAGACTCGCAGGGGCGTCGAGCCCGAGCCGGCCGGGCAGTTCGGCCGGGTTCTTCAACGCGGCCCCCGTCACGGGGCCACCGTGGCACGCGCTTTGCGCCCATCCGGGTAGGAGAAAGGGGGAGGACCTATGTTGTGGACCGTCTTCATCATCCTGGTCCTGCTGTGGCTGCTCGGATTCTCCGTGTGGCACCTGGGTGCCCTCATCCACCTCCTTCTCGTGGCGGCGATCGTCGTGCTCGTCATCCGGCTGATCCAGGGACGCCCGACCGTGTGAAGAAAGCGGGCGGCGTTCCGCCGAAGCGGAGTCCGGAGGTCCCTCGAGACAGCCTCACCGGCGCCCGATCTTGCGCAGCGACCAGGCGAGATAGCCGAGGAAGGCGATCCCCAGGACGAGAACGACGGCGGCCGCCGCCGGCGAATACCGGCGAAGCATCAGCGCGAGGAGATAGAAGAGGACCGCGAAGATCGGAAGCGAGAGGAGTCCGATCACGACCGGCAACGTGCGCCCCGCCCTCGAGCCGTCGAGCGGCACGACCTTCATCATCTCGAGCTTGCGGGCGGCCTCGGGCGGGATGGCCGGGCGCTCGATCCATTTGAGTCCTTCCGGTTCCTCGAAGCCCTGCTTCCAGTCGGTAGGGAACGCGGCTCCGCAGTACACGCAGTGGTCTTTCTTCCACGCGGCGATGCTGCGGCCGCACGAAGGACACCGTGGCAGAGGCGGAGGCGAGCTCATCGCGTCCTGAAAAGATGGACCGATCTTCTGTATGCTGTCAAGTTCGAAGCGGCAATGCAGAAGAGGGCGAAAAAGATTCCGGCAGGCCTTCTCGGGGCCACCGGAACTGTCGGGCAGCGTTTCATCGAGTTTCTCGCGGACCACCCCTGGTTCGAGCTGACCGCGCTGGCGGCATCCGACCGCTCGCGCGGGAAGGCGTACACGGAGGCGACGCGGTGGCGGCTTCCCTCGGTCCTGCCCGAGCGCATCGCCTCGATGACCGTCCGCTCCGTCACCGAGGAGATGCCCTGCGCGATCGTCTTCTCGGCGCTGGACGCGGCGACGGCGCGCGAGGCCGAGCCCGCGTGCGCGCGGCGCGGGATGCTCGTCTTCTCCAACGCCTCGGCCCACCGGATGGACGAGGACGTGCCTCTGCTGATTCCCGAGATCAACGCCGACTCGCTCGAGCTCCTCGACCGCCAGAGAAGAGAGCGGGGATGGAAGGGCGCGATCGTCACCAACGCGAACTGTTCGACCATGTTCCTGGCGATGGCCCTGGCGCCGCTCGACCACGCCTTCGGGATCGAGAAGGTCCTGGTCTCCACGATGCAGGCGGTGTCCGGCGCGGGGTATCCGGGGGTCCCTTCGCTCGACATCCTGGGAAACGTGATCCCCGACATTCCGGAGGAGGCGGACAAGATCGAGCGCGAGGTCGGCAAGATCCTCGGCCGGACGCGGGAGGCCGCGGTGGAGCCGGCGAGCTTTCCCATTTCCGCGATGACCTACCGGGTTCCCGTGGAAGACGGGCACACGGAGTCGGTCTCGGTCGGGCTCTCCCGGCGCGTGCCGGCGTCCGAGATGGAGGCAGCGTGGCGGGAGTTTCGAGGCCCCGAGGACGTCGCCGGCCTCCCCTCCGCGCCCGAGCGGCCCGTGCGCTATCTGTCCGAACCGCACCGGCCGCAGCCGCGCCGGGACGTGAACACCGGGCGCGGCATGGTGGCGCTCGTCGGAGGCCTGAAGCCCTGCCGGGTTCTGGACTGGAAATTCACGGTCCTGGGCCACAACACGGTGCGCGGAGCGGCCGGCGCTTCGGTCTTGAACGCCGAGTACGCGGCCGTCCGGGGGCTGCTCGACTGATCGTCCAGAAGTTCGGCGGCACCTCCGTCGAGGACGCTGCGGCCCTGGAGCGTCTCGTGGCGATCGTCCGGCGCGCCGTTCCCGAGCGTCCGGTGGTCGTCGTCTCGGCCATGGGAGACGCCACCGATGTCCTCGTGTCCTGCCTCGAGCGCGCCGCGCGCGGGGGGGAAGAGGCCGCCTGCGAAACCCTGCGCGCGCTCGAAGGCCGCACGGCGGCGTCGATCCGGGCGTTCTTCGATCCCGAGGCGGCCGAGAGGGTCCGCCGCTCCATCCGGGGAAATTTCGAGGAGCTCGAGCGGATGGCGAGGGCCGTCTCGGTCCTGCGGTCGGTCCCGCCCGCCAGCCGCGACCATTTTCTCGCGCACGGCGAGAGGATCTCGGCGGCGATCGTCGCGGCCGCGCTCCAGGCCAGGGGACTGCCCGTCCTGGCCGCGGATTCGCGCGAGATCCTGATCACCGACGGCCACTTCGGCCGCGCGCGTCCCGACGCCGCCGAGACGGAGAAGCGGGCGCGGCGGATTCTCGCTCCGGCCTGCGCGCGAGGCGAGATCCCCGTGGCCGGCGGGTTCATCGGCGCCACGCCGCAAGGGGAGACGACGACGCTCGGCCGCGGCGGGTCCGACTGGAGCGCCTCTCTTTTCGGGGCCGCGCTCGGAGCGACGGCGGTGGAGATCTGGACCGACGTCGGCGGCATGATGACGGCGGATCCGCGCGTCGTGCCCGAGGCGCGCGTGATCGAGAGGATCTCCTTCGAAGAGGCCTCCGAGCTCGCCTACTTCGGCGCCCGGGTGCTGCATCCCCTGACGCTCGCGCCCGCCATCGAGAAGGGGATCCCGGTGCGCATCCGCAACTCCCGCGAGCCCGACCGGCCCGGCACGGAGGTCCGCCCCTCGGCGCCTTCGGACTCCTCGGGCGTCCGCTCGATCGCGGCGAAGAAGGGGATCGCGACCGTGGACATCGTCACGAGCCGCATGCTCATGGCGTCCGGGTTCCTCCGCACGCTCTTCGACGTCTTCGCGCGCCACGACACGCCCGTGGACATGGTGACGACCTCGGAGGTCTCGGTCTCGGTGACGGTGGACGACCCTTCGCGCCTCCACGAGATCCGGCGCGACCTCGAAGAGATCGCGCAGGTCGAAGTGGCCGGGGAGCGCGCTCTCGTGTGCCTGGTCGGTCAGGACCTCAAGTACAAGGCCGGAATCGCGGCCCGGCTCTTCCGCGCCGTCGAGGAGATCAACATCCTGATGATTTCGCAGGGGGCGTCCCGCCGGAACATTTCCTTCGTCGTCGAGGAAGGGGACGCCGACGAAGCGGTCCGCCGTCTCCACCGGGAGTTCTTCGGTTGTTAGATAGCTGATAGCTTTATCTCAATGCGCCTCGGCATCGTCGGCCCCGGCAAGATGGGTCGGGAGATCCAGGCCGTCGCGGAAATGCGCGGGCACGACGTCGTGTGGACGCTCGGATCAAAGGACAACCCGGGGGGCTCCGGACTGACCACCGGACTGCTCGGACGCGCCGACGTGGTCTTCGAATTCACCAATCCGGCGGCGGCCGTGCCGAATCTTCTGGCCCTGGCGCGCGCGGGAGCGCGGGTGGTCTGCGGCACGACGGGATGGGCAAAGGATCTCTCCCGCGTGACGGAGGCCTTCGTCGCCGGGGGCGGCGGGCTCGTCCATGCGACCAACTTCTCGGTCGGCGTGCGGCATTTCTTCGAGCTCGCCAGGCTCGCCGCGCGGCTCTACGCCCCCGCCGGCTATGCCGCGTATCTCGTTGAAGAACACCATCTCGCCAAGCGCGATGCCCCATCGGGAACAGCCCGGACGGTCGCGACGATCTTCGAGAGGGAGACAGGATGGTCCCTTCCGGTGTCGAGCGTTCGGGCGGGCACGATTCCGGGCACGCACCGGCTGGTCTTCGAGTCGCCGGAGGACGAGATCGAAATCATCCACCGGGCGAGAGGCCGCGCGGGGTTCGCCAAGGGCGCTGTCTGGGCCGCCGAACGGCTCGCCGGGCGGACGGGAGTCTTCGAATTCGGGGAGCTCCTCGAGGAGGCGTCGGGAGTATCGTGAGCGAAACGTCTGTACGAGCTCACGTTTGGAATCTCTCGGCCGCCGCGAGCGCGCGCGGCCGGGGGCAGGAGGTCGCGTGAAAGCAGGAACGGTTCCGGTGGACTGGAAGGGTTGTGGCACGGCGCTGATCACTCCGTTCGACGAAAAGGGGCGCATCGACTTCGGGGCCCTCGAGAGGTTCGTCAACTGGCAGATCGAGCGCGGGATCGATTTCCTCGTGCCCTGTGGC
Organism: Thermoanaerobaculia bacterium; assembly: GCA_033853815.1. Taxonomy (GTDB): domain Bacteria; phylum Acidobacteriota; class Thermoanaerobaculia; order UBA5066; family Gp7-AA6; genus JAWOLE01. The sequence continues at coordinate 4,871 of JAWOLE010000423.1, read as the reverse complement.
ACGACGGGCGAGTCGGCGACGCTGTCGGGCGACGAGCGCAAGGCGGTGACGGCGGCCGTCGTAAAAACAGCCGCCGGACGCGTTCCGGTCATCGCGGGGGCGGGTGGCAACCACACCGCCAAGGCCGTCTTCTGGGCCCGGGACGCGGCGGAGGTCGGCGCGGACGGCATCCTTTCGGTCTCGCCGATGTACAACAAGCCCGGTCCCGAAGGCCTCTTCCGGCACTACTCGGCCCTGGCGGAGGCGACCGAGCTGCCGATCCTCGTCTACAACGTTCCCGGCCGGACGGGCTCGGACCTGGACGTCGATACGATCCTGCGCCTGGCGGAGATCCCGCGCATCGTCGGCCTGAAGGAGGCGTCGGGCAACTTCGGAAAGATCGCCCGGCTGATGACCCTCCTGCCCGAGGACTTCCTCGTCTTCTCCGGGGACGACTCGACGGCGATCGCCCTGATCGCGCTCGGGGCGAGAGGCGTCATCTCGGTCGCCTCCAACGAGATCCCGCGGGACATGACCGCCCTGATCGGCGCGGCGCTGCGGGGAGATTGGAACGAGGCGCGGAAGCTCCAGCGCAAGTACCTGCCGCTCATGGAGATGAACTTCTGGGAGTCGAGCCCGGCGCCCGCCAAGTGCGCGCTGACGCTAATGAGGAAGTGTGGCGAGACCCTGCGGCTGCCGCTCGCCCCCGTGCGCGAGGACACGCGCAAGAGGATCGAGAAGCTCCTCGCGGGCTTCAAGCTCCTCCCCAGGAAATCGAGCGGCCGGTGAGCGCGGACCTCGCGCGGCGCATCGCGGCGATCGCCTCCGAACCGGACCGACACACCCCGGAAGAAGCCCGCGACGCCTTTGAAGAGTTGAAGCGCGGCCTGAACGACGGTTCGATCCGGGCCGCGGAAAAGGAAGGCGAACACTGGGTCGTCCGCAGCTGGGTCAAGCAGGGGATCCTCCTGGGGTTCAGGATCGGATCGCTGTCCGGGGCTCTCGCCGAGTCCGGATTTCCCTTTTTCGACAAGGACACTTTTCCCTTGAAGGACCTGCGACTGGAGTCGCGGGTGCGCGTCGTGCCGGGAGGCACGGCGGTGCGCGACGGCTGTTACCTCGCTCCGGGGGTCACGCTGATGCCGCCGGCCTACGTCAACGTGGGCGCCTACGTGGACGCCGGGACGCTCATCGACTCGCACGCCCTCGTGGGCTCCTGCGCGCAGATCGGCAAACGGGTCCACCTCTCTGCGGCCGCGCAGATCGGCGGGGTGCTCGAGCCGGTGGGGGAGCTTCCGGTCATCGTCGAGGACGACGTTCTGGTCGGAGGCAACTGCGGAGTCTACGAGGGCGCGATCGTTCGCGAACGCGCGGTTCTGGCCTCCGGCGTCATCGTGACCGGGGGAACGCCTGTTTACGACCTGCCGCGCGGGGCGGAGTACCGCAAGAAGCCGGGGCAGCCGCTCGAGATCCCCGCCGGGGCCGTCGTCGTTCCGGGCGCGCGGGCGATTCGCGAGGGCAGGGGGAGAGACTGGGGGATCTCGCTGCAGACGCCCGTCATCGTCAAGTACCGCGACGCCAAGACCGACGCCTCCGCGGCGCTGGAAGACCTCCTCCGGTAGAACGTCGCTTCGCGCTTTCACGGGACTTGCGCCTCTCGGCGCACCGGCGAGCGACTCGCCCGGATGCGGGCTCGATCGCTCGCCTAGTCCCGCGCAAGCGCTTCGCTCCCGCGGCGCGCGCCTCCTCCCTCCTCCGTCGGGAGACTGCGCGCGCCGCGGACGGAGTAGGGCGCGGCCGCTTGCCTGAGTTTCCAAATTACGAGCGGGTGGGGAGGCGTCAATCGGATTAGACTTACTGACTATGCCGAAGCGCACGCGGTCCAACGGAATGCATTTCGATACGCGAGAGATCCGCCAGGAGCGCGAAGACGGATGGTTCGCGCAGAACGAGGCCAGGCTGATCGAGGAGGCCCGCCGCAAACGACAGGCGGACGAGAAGAGGCGAAAGACCGCCGAGGCCGACGCGCGAAAGCTCGCCCACTGGCGCAAATGCCCCAAGTGCGGCGGCGAGATGGTGCCGGAGACGATCGACGAGGTCGTGGTGGACAAGTGCGCTTCCTGCGGAGGCATCTACTTCGACCGGGGCGAGCTCGAAGAGCTCCTGCTCGCCCACGACCGGCACCGCCGCGGCTTCTTCCGCAAGCTCATCGGGTTTCCCGACTGAACGTCGCTCCGCGCTGCGTGGAGGACCTGCGCCCTGCGGGCGCACCGCGGCGCAGCTCGCTCGTCCTCCACTCCGCGCTACGCTGCCGCGGCGCGCGCCTCCGCCCTCCTCCGTCGGGAGACTACGCGCGCCGCGAACGAAGTGGGGCGAGGCCGCTTGCCCGGTCCCGCAGTTCTGAGCTTGAAGACTCAAGCCATCAGAAGGGCTTTTCGCTAGCCGGTCGTCCGGCCCAGACCCTTTCGATCGGTTCGTGGCTTCGTTCAGGCGGGCGGCGGCGGAAGCAAAGGTGTTGTCAGGCCTCTAGGCGGTCTTCGCCCCCATCGTCCCGACGGTTTCGAAGTACTTGGCGAAAGCCGCCATGCCTCCGGCCGCCTGCTCCCAGTCGTAGTTCTCGTTGGGCGCGTGGTAGCCGTGCTCCGGAAGAGACAGGCCCAGGAAAACGATCGGCTTCTTGAAGACCTTCTCCATCGAGAGAACGGCTCCGATCGAGCCGCCCTCACGCACGAAGACCGGTTCCTTGCCGAAGCCGAACGCCATGGCGGAGCGGATCGCGTCGGCGTAGGGGCCGGTCGTCTTCCCCTGATACGCGGGCAGGGCGTGCTCCGTCCAGACCTTGACGTCCGGGTTCTTCGATTTGACGAAGTCGGTCACGAGCTTGACGATCTTCCTGGGGTTCATGTCGGGCACGAGGCGGCACGAGATGATCGCGGTCGCCTCCGGCGGGATGATGGTCTTGACGCGCTCGCCCTGATAACCGCCGGCGATCCCGTGGACCTCGAACGTCGGCATCATCCAGATGCGCTTCATGACCTCGAGCGGGTCCTCGACGCGGAGCTTCTTGTAGAGGTGGTCCTTCTTGAACTCGCGCACGGTGAAACCGCAGTTCTTCAGGTCGTCGAGGTCCTTCTTCGTCGGGGGGACGACGTCCGAGTAGAAGCCGGGGATCTTGACCCTTCCGGTCTTCCCGTCCACGCACTCGGAGATCAACTGGCACATCTCCGTCACGGGGTTGCGCGCGGCTCCCCCGGCCGTGCCCGAATGCTGGTCGGTCTCTCCGGTGCGCAGAGTGAAGCGGAAGCCCTGCAGTCCGCGCAAGCCCGCGGGCTGGGCGGGGTGGGACCGGGAGACCCAGATCGTGTCCACGACGAGGACCGAGTCCGTCGCGAACTCCCCGGCGTGCTTCCGGATCGTCTCCTCGAAGTTCGGGCTGCCCATCTCCTCCTCGAACTCCCAGAGGAGATGAATGTTGACCGGCGCTCCGTTGTCGTAGGCGTAGCGCGCGCCGAAGAGCGCGGTCATGGCCGGTCCCTTGTCGTCGGTCGTTCCGCGGCCGAAGTAGCGGTCCCCCTGCTTGACGAACTTGAAGGAGGGGGTCTTCCAGTCGGGAGTCTCCGCAGGCTGGACGTCGAGGTGGTTGTACACGGTGACCGTCGGAAGGCTGTCTCCGCGGTCGAAACGTCCGTAGACCATCGGGTGGCCCCGCGTTTCGTAGACCTTCGCCTTGCCGCCGAAGGATTCGATCAGGGAGGCCGCATAATCCGCGCCGCGCTTGACCTCTCCCTGGTAGCTCGAGTCGGAAGAGATCGTCGGAATCTCGACCAGCTCTCCCAGCACCTTTTCGAACTCGCCACGCGACTGCGCCGCATATGTCTTCAAGCTCTCTCGCGAGAATCCATCGTTCATTTCGTCGCTCCTTCCCTGACGGGCCGGCCATTCTACCAACCGCCCGAAACCCTGCGACAGATCAGACAAGCGGCCGTATCCCACTTCGTTCGCGGCGCGCGAAGTCTCCCGACGGAGGAGGGAGGAGGCGCGCGCCGCGGGAGCGGAGGCGGAGCGGAGGGTCAGGCGAGCGGTCGAGCCCGCATCCGGGCGAGCCGCTCGCCGGTGCGCCCGCAGGGCGCAGATCCTTCGCGTAGCCGACGCGACGTTAAGCGACCCATCTCCAGTGGACGAAGGCCGCTTCCCCGGCTGCCAGCAGGAGACCGGACGCGATCCACCCCGCCAGCCGCAGGCGGGGCCGGCCGCGGAAGGCCTCCGCGAGTGCATAGTACGCGGGGTAGACGACCAGGACATAGCGCGGGAGACTCGCGGAGATTCCGCTCACCATGGGAATCAGCAGCGCCGCGGCCGTCCAGGCGGCGTCGGAGAGGTGCCGCCGCCGAATCTGGTACGCGGTGATCAACGCAAGGACGAAAAAGTGAGCGTAGTCCAGGAGAAAACTGGGGTGTTCGAGAGCCTGACCCTGTGCGATGCGGGCGAGCGGAAGCTTCGTAAAGCGCCAGACCCCGAGAAACGGTGAGACTCCGCGCTGCCAGGCTTCCTGGACTCGAAAATAAAGCCCGGGCTCTCCCGCCAGCAATCCGGCGCCGAAGACCCAGAGCAGCACTCCGGCAACGGGAGCGAGGCCCGCCGCCGCGGCGCGCGCGAAAGCCCTGCGGTCGGAGCGGCCCGGCTCCCCCGGCCGCCGCGCGGCGCCGAGGGCCTCCATCGCCAGAGGCAGGGCGAGCGCGAGCGCGGTGAATCGGGTCATCCCGGCGGCCAGGCCGAAGACGGCCGCGGCCGCGGGCCGGTCGCGCCGCGCCTGATGAAACGCCGCCAGAGCGAGCAGAAGGAAGAAAGACTCGGAATACATCGAAACCAGAAAGAAGGACGTGGGGTAGAGA
>JAWOLE010000422.1:0-5266 GCA_033853815.1 Thermoanaerobaculia bacterium | reverse complement strand
GCTCGCGGCGCGCGTAGTCTCCCGACGAAGGAGGGAGGAGGCGCGCGCCGCGGGAGCGTAGCGCGCAGCGAAGGATCAGGTGAGCGGCGAGCCCGCATCCGGGTGAGCCGCTCACCGGTGCGCCCGCAGGGCGCAGATCCGTCGCGCAGCGCGAAGCGACGGCTATTCGCGAAGGAGGCGGGAGCGGCGGGGAAGTCTCGTGCGCACGAGGCCGAACTCCTCGACCGCATGCTTCTGGATGTGGTCCATCGCCTCGTCCACCGAGTCGGTGAAGAGGAGCAGATGCAGATCCTGCCTGTCGATCGTGCCGACCCGAACCATCTCGTCCAGGAACTCGACGAGAGGGCGCCAGTAGTCCTTGCCGAAGACGATGACGGGAAAGCTCTCTATCTTGCGCGTCTGGATGAGCACGGCCGACTCGAAGAGCTCGTCCATTGTGCCGAGACCGCCCGGCATGACGACGAAGGCGTAGGAGTATTTGACGAGCATGACCTTGCGCACGTAGAAGTGGCGGAAAGTCACCCAGCGGTCGAGATACGCGTTGATCTTTTGCTCCTCGGGCAGCTCGATGTTGCAGCCCACGGAGAAGCCGCCTGCATCTTTCGCGCCGCGATTGGCGGCCTCCATGATGCCGGGGCCCCCTCCGGTCATCACCGTAAAGCCTAGCTTCGCCAGCCGCTGGCCGACCGTGCGCGCGAGCTTGTAGTAGGGATGGTCCTCCGGAAAGCGCGCCGAACCGAACACGGTCACGCAGGGGCCGACGAAGTGGAGCGCGCGGAACCCGCGGATGAATTCCCAGAGAATCGTGAGGACGGACTTGAGCTCGCTGCCGCGCGAGCGGGGACCTTCAAGGAAGACCCGCTCTTCCGGCCGCGGAACCGCCGCCTGAACGTGCCCGGAAGATTTCTCGCCGGCAGGCGGGTCCTCGATGCCTGCCATCCTCGGTTATTTCTTCGCGACGGCGATTCGCGTCTGCGCGAGCTCGAGCCGCGTGCGGATCTCTTCGAGCGTCTCGCGCGAAGCCGTCTTCAAGTCCTCTTCGGCGCGGGCCCGCTCGCTCTCGGCCGCGGCGGCGTCGATCGCGCCGGGCTCCTCCGCCAGATCGGCGAGGACGGTGACCGCGTCGTCGGCGACTTCGACGAACCCCGAGGAGACGGCTAGCGATTTCTCTCCGCCGGCTCCCCTGTAAGTCAGGACTCCCGTCGTCAAGAGGCTGATCAAGGGCGCGTGCCCCGGCAGGATGCCAAGGTAGCCCAGATGCCCCGGCAGCTCGACCTCGTCCGCCTCGATGTCCACGACCTTCTTCTCCGGTGTCACCACGACCAGCTTCAGCGCCATCCGTCCTCCGACGTAAAGACTATGTCGTTAAACGTTAAACGTAAAACGTTAAACGGAGCCGAACCTCCGAGACCTCGTTTGACGTTTTTCGTTTTATGTCATTACGTCTCAAAAGGTGCTCTGGATCAAACCTCCGTCCACCTGGATCGTCGCGCCGGTGACATAGCTTGCCCGTTCGCTGGCGAGAAACACGACCACTTCGCCGATCTCCCGCGGCTCGCCGTAGCGTCCGAGGGGGATCGACGCCTGGATCCGGCCCGCATACTCGCCGGGCGAGATGCCTTCCTGTTTCGCGCGAAGCTCGTTCAATTCGATCTGCCGGTTCGTCAGAACGTGGCCGGGCAGCACGGCGTTGACCAGGACGCCGTCGCGCGCGAACTCGTTCGCCATCGTCTTGGTCAGGGCAGAGAGCCCCGCTCGCAGCGTGCTCGAGATCGTGAGGAGGGCCATCGGCTGCTTGGCCGCGAGCGAAGTCAGGTGCACGATCCGGCCCCAGCGGCGCCGGCGCATCTCCGGCAGGACGAGCCGGCAGAGGCGCACGCCGTTCAAGAGCGTCGAATCGACGCCGCGCCTCCACTGCTCCTCGGTCAAGTCCTCGAACTTCGCCGCCGGCGGCCCGCCCGTATTGGTCACGAGGATGTCCACCGGCCCCAGGGCCGCGACGGTCTCTACGTACCAGGCCTCCAGCTCCTCTTTCTTCGTGACGTCGCAGGAGAACCCGAAACTCCCGCCCGGCGCCGATGCCTTCGAGAGCTGAACACGCGCGTCCTCCAGCGCCTCGGGATCGCGCGAGCAGATCGAGACGCGGCAGCCTTCCCGCGCGAGCGACAGCGCGACGGCCCTGCCGATGCCCTTGCTCGCCGCCGCGACCATCGCGACGCGGCCCGCGATACCGAGATCCATGAGATCAGTCCGTAGTCCTTGGTCCTTAGTCCTTGGTCCCTGACCCCTGCTCTCCAGCCCGTCGATCGTCGAGAGGCGACTAAGGACTACGGACTAAGGACCAGGGACAAAGGACTACGGACTTGGTCTTCAGGCGGCCGCCTTGCCGAGCTTCTCCGCCTCTTCCCGAGCCTCCTCGATCGTGCCGACCATGTAGAAGGCTTGCTCGGGCATGTCGTCGCACTTGCCGTCGACGATCTCCTTGAAGCCCTTGATCGTGTCCACGATCTTGACGTACCGTCCCTCCCGGCCCGTGAACTGCGAGGCGACGAAGAAGGGCTGCGAGAGAAATTTCTGGATCTTGCGCGCCCGGGCGACCGTCAGCTTGTCCTCCTCGGACAGCTCGTCGATGCCGAGGATCGCGATGATGTCCTGCAGGTCCTTGTACTTCTGGAGGACCGCCTGGACGGCGCGCGCGACCGTATAGTGCTCCTCGCCGACGACGCGCGGAGACAGGATCTTCGAGGTCGAAGCCAGGGGATCGACGGCCGGATAGATGCCCAGCTCGACGATCTGGCGCGAGAGCACGGTCGTGGCGTCCAGGTGCGCGAAGGCCGTCGCCGGGGCCGGGTCGGTCAGGTCGTCGGCGGGGACGTAGATCGCCTGAACCGAGGTGATCGAGCCTTTCTGGGTCGCGGTGATCCGCTCCTGAAGCTCCCCCATCTCGGTGGCGAGGTTGGGCTGGTAGCCGACGGCCGACGGCATGCGTCCCAGAAGCGCCGAGACCTCCGAGCCCGCCTGCGTGAAGCGAAAAATGTTGTCGATGAAGAGGAGCACGTCCTTGCCCTCCACGTCGCGGAAGTACTCGGCGACGGTCAGGCCCGTCAGTCCGACGCGCAGCCGGGCGCCGGGAGGCTCGGTCATCTGGCCGTAGATCAACGCCGCCTTGGACTTGGAAGGATCTCCCGGAGTGATGACGCCGGCTTCCGACATCTCCAGGTAGAGGTCGTTGCCTTCGCGCGTGCGTTCGCCCACGCCGGAGAAGACCGAGTAACCGCCGTGCTGCATCGCCACGTTGTTGATGAGCTCGGTGACGATCACGGTCTTGCCCACCCCGGCCCCGCCGAAGAGCCCCGTCTTCCCTCCCTTGGAGTACGGCTCGAGAAGGTCCACGACCTTGATGCCGGTCTCGAACATCTCGACTTCCGTGGACTGGTCCTCGTACTTCGGAGGCTCCCGGTGGATCGGCCAGCGCTCCTTGGCCGGGACCGGCCCCTTTTCGTCCACCGGCTCGCCGACCACGTTCAAGATCCGCCCCAGGGTCTCCGGACCCACGGGCACGGAGATGGGCGCGCCCGTGTCCACAGCCTTCATTCCGCGCACCATGCCGTCGGTCGGCTTCATCGAGATGCAGCGCACCCGGTTCTCGCCCAGGTGCTGGGCGACCTCCGCGATGACGTCGATCGGGACCCCCGTCTCCTTCCCCTCGTCCTTGACCGTGACCGCGTTGTAGATCGTCGGCAGGTGACCCTCGGGAAATTCCACGTCGAGGACGGGCCCGATGACCTGGACGACGCGGCCAACTTTCTCCTCCGCCATCTGTTACCTCCGGTAATTGACCCATCGAATCATTGCCTCATTGTCCCATTGCGTCGAGTACCGACTCTCGAGGCCCCAAAGAATCAATGTTTCAATGGATCAATGAATCAATTCCTCTCTATTCCAGCGCCGCCGCGCCGGAGACGATCTCGATCAATTCCTTGGTGATGCGCGCCTGACGGGCGCGGTTGTAATTGAGGGTCAGCCGGTCGATCAACTCCCCCGCGTTCTTGGTGGCCGAGTCCATGGCGGTCATCCGGGCCGCGTGTTCCGCCGCCGCCGACTCCAGGAGCAGGCGGAAGACCATGAACTGCAGGTAGCGCGGCAGGAGGGCCTCCAGGATCGTCTCCGGGTCCGGCTCGAAGATGTACTGGCGCCTCTCTCCGGCCTTCGCCTCCGCGGCCGAGACCTCGCCCCGGGCGATCGGGAGGAGCCTCTCGACCCGCACGACCTGGGAGAGGACGGACCTGAACTCGTTGGAGACGGCGTAGGCCGCGTCGATCCTCTCGGCGGCGAACTCGGCGGAAAGGTACTCGGCGATCTCCCGCGCGTGCGCGTACTCGACCCGCGCGAAGATGCCGGGGTAGGCCTTGGGCGCCAGCGGCCGGCCTCGCCGCTTCCAGTAGTCCAGGGCCTTCTTGCCGATCGGAAGGAGCGTGACCTCCTGCCATTCGCTCTTCTGCTCCAGCAGCGAGGCGGCGGCACGGTGCACGTTGGCGTTGAAGGCGCCGGCCAACCCCTTGTCGCCCCCCACGATCAGGAGGACGACCCTCCTCTCCTCGCGCGAGGCGAGGAGCGGATGTTTCGCCTCCGCCACGCTCGCCGAGACGGAGGCGAGGACGCCCCGAAGGGCCCGGGCGTAGGGGCGCGAGGCGATCGCCCGGTCCTGCGCCCGGCGCAGCTTCGCGGCCGAGACCATCTTCATGGCGCGGGTGATCTGCTGCGTGTTGCGGATCGACCGCAGCCGCCGCCTCAGGTCAAGGAGCGAAGCCATATGTCAGATCCGACATATTTCACGCGGCGGCCGCGCCGGCGTTCTCCTTGACGAACCGCTCCTTGAACTCCCGGATCGCGGCCGTCAGGCTCTCCTCGGTCGCCTTCTCGAGCTTCCCCGTGGAGGAGATCGCCGACAGGACCTCCTTCCGTTCCGCCTTGAGGTACTGGTGGAGGCCCGACTCGAAATCGCGGATGTACTCGACCTGAAGCGAGTCGAGGAAGCCGTGAGTGCCCGCGAAGATCGACGCGATCTGGAGCTCCACGTCCATGGGCTGGAACTGCCCCTGCTTCAGGATCTCGACGAGCCGCTCGCCCCGCGCCAGTTGCGCCTGCGTCGTCTTGTCCAGGTCCGAGCCGAACTGCGCGAAGGCGGCGAGCTCCCGGTACTGCGCCAGGTCGAGGCGCAGGCTGCCGGCCACCTGCTTCATCGCCTTGATCTGGGCGTTGCCGC
>JAWOLE010000421.1:0-6971 GCA_033853815.1 Thermoanaerobaculia bacterium | reverse complement strand
ACGATCGAGCACGGATACTCGGGGACCCCCGAAGTGTTTCAGCTGATGGCCCGCCGGCGCGTCGCATACCTGCCGACGTTGACGGCCGTGGAGGCGTACGCCGAGTACTTCTCCGGGTACGTTCCCGGCAAGTCCCCGCCGAACGATGAGATGAAGGAAGCCGCGCGAGCCTTTCAGGCGGCGCTCGCGGCGGGCGTCACGGTCGGGTGCGGCAGCGACGTCGGCGTCTTTCGCCATGGAGACAACTGGCGCGAGCTCGCCTGGATGGTCCGCGACGGGATGACGCCGGTCCAGGCGCTGACCGCGGCGACGGCGACCAACGCCCGCATCCTCGGCTGGCAGGATCGTCTCGGCGAGATCCGTGCGGGCGCGACCGCCGATCTCGTTGCCGTCGAGGGCGACCCGACGAAGGACATTGCTTCCGTCCGCAACGTCCGATTCGTGATGAAGGACGGCGTGGTCGTCCGGCGGCCGTGATCTCCGCCGACCCCACGCAGGAGCCATATTTACGGTAATATTTCTAACCATATGAAGACCACGATCGATCTGCCGGACGAGCTTCTGATCGAGGCCAAGAAGCGGGCCGCGGAGTCCCGCACGACCCTTCGGGACATCTTCGAGCGCGGCCTCCGGCGGGAGTTGAACGGAAGCCCCGCAGGCGGGCGCCGGGCTCGCCGGATCCGCTGGGTCACGGCGCGCGGCGGACTGCCCGAGGGCCTGGACGTCGGCGACCGGGCGCGGATGCACGATTGGATCCGGAGGCAGCGGTGATCGCGATCGACACGAACCTGCTGATCTATGCCCATCGCGCCTCGCTTCCGGAGCACCGGCCGGCGCAGCGTGCGATCGAGCGCGCCAGCCGCGACCCGCGCGGCTGGGGAATCGCTCTGCCGAGCCTCGCGGAGTTCTGGAGCGTGGTCACGCACCCGGAGAGCCGCGGCGGCCCTTCGTCGGCCAGGCAGGCGAGCGGGTTCCTGCGCGCGCTGATCACGGAGGCGGGAGCGATGCTCTGGCTGCCACGCGAAGGCTTCTGGGAGCGCCTGGTCGAGCTCGCCGGGCGTCTCCGGATCCAGGGGCCGCGCGTCTTCGACCTCCAGATCGGATTGACGGCCTTCGACAACGGCGCAATCGAAATCTGGACGCACGACGCGCGCTTCGCGTCCTTTCCCGGCCTGAGGGTCCACGATCCGCTCTGAGGAACCTGGTGATCTGTGATCGGTGATTCGTGATCGCCGCTGGCAGCCGGTTGGGACCCTATGAAGTCCTCTCGCCTCTCGGGGCGGGAGGCATGGGCGAGGTCTACAAGGCTCGGGACACGCGTCTGGGGCGCACCGTCGCGGTCAAGGTCCTGCCGCAGCATCTCTCGTCCTCCCCGGAGGTGCGGCAGCGGTTCGAGCGGGAGGCGAAGACGATCTCTCAGCTCTCGCATCCGCACATCTGCGCGCTCTACGACGTGGGCAACCAGGAGGGCGTCGAGTACTTGGTCATGGAGTACCTGGAGGGGGAGACGCTGGCGGACCGACTCGTCCGCGGCGCCCTTCCGCTCGAGCAGACACTGCGTTATGGGATCGAGATCGCGGACGCTCTGGACAAGGCGCACCGGCAAGGGATCGTGCACCGGGACCTGAAGCCCGGCAACGTGATGCTGACGAAGTCGGGCGTCAAGCTCCTCGACTTCGGGCTGGCGAGGATGCAGCCGCCGCGAGAGGCTCCCGCGCTCTCCAGACTCTCGGCGCTTCCCACACAGGAAAAGCCGCTGACCCAGGAGGGGACCATCCTCGGGACCTTCCAGTACATGGCCCCCGAGCAGCTCGAAGGCAGGGAGGCCGACGCCAGGTCTGACATATTCGCCCTGGGCGCGGTTCTCTACGAGATGGCGACGGGCGGCAAGGCGTTTTCGGGGGCGAGCCAGGCCTCGCTGATCACCGCGATCATGTCGAGCGAGCCGGCGCCGATCTCGGTGGTCCAGCCGCTGGCGCCTCCCGCCCTCGATCGGATCGCGCGGACCTGTCTCGCCAAGGATCCCGAGGACCGGTGGCAGTCGGCGGCAGATCTCTGCCGGGAGCTCAGGTGGATTGCCGAAAGCTCACAAGCCGGCGCCGCGGCCGTCGCGCCGGTACGGGTCCGAAGACGCCGCGATTGGGTGGCGTGGGCCACCGCCGGTCTGCTGCTCGCGGCGGGTCTGTACCTCGCCAACGAGCTCCACAGGGTCCGGGGGATCGCGCGACCGGCGCTTCATGCATTTCTCATGGCGCCCGAGAACACGACTTTTCATTCGATCGGCGACGATGCCGCCCCCGTTGTCCTGTCTCCCGACGGGGAACGCTCCGTTTTCGGCGCGGGCGGCAAGCTGTGGGTGGAGTCTCTGCGAACAGGGGCGACAGCCGCCCTGGCGGGGACGGAGGCCGCGACCTTCCCGTTCTGGTCTCCCGACAGCCGCTCGATCGGGTTCTTTTCCGAGGGGAAGTTGAAGACCATGGACGCGACGGGGGGACCGGCCCAGACGATCTGCGACGCTCCCAACTCGCGTGGCGGCGCGTGGAGTTCGAGCGGCGTCATCGTCTTCGCCCCGGACGTCCGCTCGGGTCTCTTTCGCGTTCCCGCCTCCGGCGGCACGCCGGCGCCCCTGACGACCCTGGACGTCAGGCTGCACACGACCCACCGCTGGCCGAATTTCCTGCCAGACGGCCGGCACGTCCTCTATCTCGCGGCCAATCACGCCGAACCGCAGTCGGCTCAGACCGGGATCTACGTCGTGTCCCTGGACGGGAAGGAGAACCGCCGCCTTCTCCCGGGCTTCGGCAGCGCGCAGTACGCCTCGGGCTGGCTTCTCACGGTCCGGGACACGAGTCTTGTGGGCCTGCGTTTCGATCCTGGCCGGCTTTCCGTCTCCGGCGAGCCCGTTCGGATCGCGGAAAACGTGAATTTCGATTCCGGCGTCTGGCGGGGCACCTTCACCGTCTCGACCAACGGCGTCCTCGCCTACCAGCTCGCCCAGGGATCCGCTCGGGGACAACTCACCTGGTTCGATTTCGCCGGCCGGAGCCTCCGGACAGTAGGCGAGCCCAGTCAGGCGTATTCCCCGCGGATCTCCCCGGACGGTCGTCGCGCCTTAGTCATCCTCGGAGACCCCAACAACGACATCTGGATCTATGAGCTCGAACGGGGTGTCCGAACGCGCCTGACGACGGGGGGCCTCGTCAACGTGTCGCCCCTCTGGTCGCGGGACGGCACGCAGATTCTCTTCTCATCTCAGGCAGGGCTCGAAGATTTCGTCATTTCCACGATGCCTTCAGACGGATCCGGGCAGCGGCGAGATCTCTATCGGTACCGCGACAGGATCGAGCCGACCGATTGGTCGCCGGACGGACGAACGCTGCTGTGCGCGAAAGGCAACATCGGAGACTCCCGGATCTGGGTCATTCCACTCGCAGAGCCGTCCAAGGGGTTCGCTCTCGTCCCGAGTTCCGCCCCGCAGAACAGCGCGCAGTTCTCGCCGGACGGCCGCTGGGTGGCCTACATGTCGCGGGAGACCGGACAGGACGAGATCTCCGTCACGCCGTTCCCTCCGAGTGGCGCTCACTGGCAGATTTCGGCGAACGGCGGTGTCCAGCCTCACTGGAGCCCCGACGGGCGCGAACTGTACTTCGTCTCGGCGGCGGGCGAAATGATGGCCGCCTCCGTTGATGGCCGCGGGTCCCGCTTCGAGGTCAAGGAGGTCCGGCCGCTTTTCCGCGTCAACATCTACACTGGGCCGCGGACGGAGGTCCTGGGCTACGACGTCGCTCCGGATGGCAAGCGCCTGCTTGTCAACAGCGCCGGAGAGGCCGGAGTCCCGCGCGTCGCCCTCGTGACGAACTGGACTGCGGGTTTGCCGAAATGACATAGCAGGCGAAACCGGTGATGTGATGACTGATTTGTGATCGACGCTGGCACGCGGCTCGGCCCGTACGAAATCCTCTCGCCGCTTGGGGCGGGCGGAATGGGGGAGGTGTACCGGGCGCGGGACACGCGCCTGGAGCGCACGGTCGCGGTCAAGGTGCTGCCGGCGCATCTCTCTTCGTCCCCTGAAGTTCGGCAGAGGTTCGAGCGGGAGGCAAAAACGATCTCGCAGCTCTCGCATCCGCACATCTGCGCGCTCTACGACGTCGGCAACCAGGACGGCGTCGAGTACCTGGTCATGGAGTATCTGGAGGGGGAGACGCTGGCCGACCGCCTGGTGGGAGGGCCGCTGCCTCTCGAGCAGACCCTGCGGTACGGGAACGAGATCGCCGACGCCCTGGACAAGGCACACCGGCAAGGAATCGTCCACCGGGACCTGAAGCCCGGCAACGTCATGCTGACGAAGTCGGGCGTGAAACTTCTCGACTTCGGGCTCGCCCGGGCGATCGAACCGGCGTCGCCGCCTACGGCTCTGTCCGCCTTGCCGACACAGCAGAAGCCGCTCACGGTCGAGGGCGCGATTCTGGGGACCCTGCAGTACATGGCGCCCGAACAACTGGAAGGCAAGGAGGCAGACGCGCGGACGGACATCTTCGCCCTCGGCGCGACTCTCTTCGAGATGGCGACGGGGAGGAAGCCGTTCGCCGGATCGACTCAGGCGTCCCTCATCGGCGCGATCCTCCACACGGACCCTCCGCCGATCTCGACGCTTGAGCAGATGTCGCCTCCGGCGCTGGATCGGGTCGTGAGGACTTGTCTGGCGAAGGACCCCGAGGACCGGTGGCAGTCGGCCGGAGACATCGGCAAGGCTCTCGCGTGGATCGGCGAGGGCTCCGCGCCGGGAGTCGCAGGCTCCGTTGCCGTGCCGCCGGCGCGCCGGAGCCGGAACCGGATCGCGTGGACGGTCGCCGCGGTGGCTCTCGTGGCGGGGGGCGCTGCCGTCTTCGCGGTCTTGAGGCACCACGCGACCGGCGCGCGTCTCGTGCGGGCGACGCTGGAGATCCCCGGCGGCGACTTCGGCAGCCTTGCCCTTTCCCCCGACGGTTCGCGGCTCGCCTTCGTGGCGCCCGGCGAGGAGGGGGTGATGCTCTGGATGCGTCCCCTCTCCTCCCTCGAGAGCACGCCGATACCCGGCACGGAGGGAGCCACACAGCCGTTCTGGTCGCCGGACGGCCGCTTTCTCGCCTTCTTCTCCGGGGGCAAGCTCGCGAAGATCGCGGCGGCGGGCGGCGTGCCGCAGGTCCTGTGCGACGCTCCCTCTCCCCGCGGCGGCGCGTGGAGCCCGGCGGGATGGATCCTGTTCGCGCCGGACTACGTCGGAGGCCTCTTTCGGGTTCCGGCCGAGGGCGGAAAGCCGGAGCCCGTTACAAGCCTCGAAAAGGGACGCCATGAGATGAGCCACCGCTGGCCGAGGATCCTGCCCGACGGGCATCACTTCCTCGCCGTCGTCCTGTCCAGCGACGAGGCGAGCGGGCATCTCAGCTCGCTCGTCGCGGGCTCGGTCGACGCGCCGGGGCTTCAGGTCGTCCTGCCGGATGCGAGCAACGGCGTATACGTGCCCCCCGGCCTCCTCCTCTATTCGCAGGAAGGGAATCTCCTCGCGCGGCGCTTCGATCCCGCGGCCTGCCGGACTGCCGGCGAGTCCGTCGCGGTCTCCCGGCAGAGGGTCGCCTTTCATAAGAGATGGGGATATGCGGAGTTCACGGCCTCGAGCGACGGAGTGCTCGTCTATCGGCCTCCCTTCATCGTCCGCTCGGAGATCATCTGGCTCGATCGCCGGGGTACGGCGGTCGGCCGCGTGGGTCAGGCCGACTATTACCGCGACGTCCGCCTGTCGCCGGACGGTCGGCAGATCGCCTGCGTTCGCGCGGATCCGGAGACGACCGATGGAGACCTCTGGCTCCTCGACGCGCAGCGCGGAACAGAGTCGCGCCTCACATTCCGGCCCGCCTTCTACGGCAATCCTGTCTGGTCCGGCGACGGACGGTCGATCTACTTCGATTCCGACCGCGACGGCGTGGAGGACATTTTCCGCAAGTCCGTGGCCGGCGGGGATGAGCGTGTGGTCCTGCGCTCTCCGCTCTGGAAGAACCTCAACGACGCATCCGCCGACGGACGGTTCCTCACGTTCATGAATCAGGCGCCGGGAACGGGCGCCGACCTGTGGGCGCTCCCGCTCTTCGGCGACGAAAAGCCTTTCCCGATCCTGATCACACGGTTCGCAGAGCAGGGAGGCACCTTTTCTCCGGACGGCCGCTGGATCGCCTACGTGTCGAACGAGACGGGGAGGGACGAGGTCTACGTCCGGCCATTCCAGTCGGGGACGAGCAAGTGGCAGGTCTCCGCGACCGGCGGTGAGAGGCCTCGCTGGGGGCGTGACGGGAAGGAGCTCTTCTTCGTGTCGGCGGACGGTCAACTGATGGCGGCCTCGGTCAAGGCCGGCGCCACCTTCGAGCCGGGCGACGTGCGGGCGCTCTTCCGAACAGACGGCATCCTGAGTATCGACGTCGCTGCCGACGGGCAGCGATTCCTCGCCGTCAAGGTGCTGGAGGGGCAGAAGCACCCTGGGCTCGCGCTGGTGACGGACTGGCGGTCTGAGCTGGAGAAGCCGTAGCGACCGGCTCGGCGGATAAAATCCGAGGTCGAGTTTCCATGACGCTGGCGACGGGAACCCGCCTCGGGCCCTACGAAATCCTGGCGCCGCTCGGCGCGGGCGGGATGGGAGAAGTGTACAAGGCGCGGGACACGCGGCTGGAGCGGACGGTCGCGGTCAAGGTCCTTCCGCAGCATCTCTCTTCTTCGCCCGAGGTTCGCCAGCGGTTCGAGCGGGAGGCGAAGACGATTTCGCAGCTCTCGCACCCGCACATCTGCGCGCTCTACGACGTCGGCAACCAGGACGGCGTCGAGTACCTGGTCATGGAGTACCTGGAGGGGGAGACATTGGCGGACCGGCTCGTCCGCGGCGCCCTGCCGCTCGAGCAGACACTGCGCTACGGCGTCGAGATCTCGGACGCGCTGGACAAAGCGCA
>JAWOLE010000420.1:0-5545 GCA_033853815.1 Thermoanaerobaculia bacterium | reverse complement strand
GGTCTCCGGACGGAAGCCGCGTCGTTTACTCCTCCCTGAGGGGTCCTCCGCAGCTCTACCAGAAGGTCACCAGCGGCGCCGGGGACGAGGAGCCGGTGCTCGAGTCCGGCCAGGCGAAGATCCCGAGTGGATTTTCCC
Organism: Thermoanaerobaculia bacterium; assembly: GCA_033853815.1. Classification (GTDB taxonomy): domain Bacteria; phylum Acidobacteriota; class Thermoanaerobaculia; order UBA5066; family Gp7-AA6; genus JAWOLE01. The sequence goes on along the minus strand of JAWOLE010000420.1, from coordinate 5,407 downwards.
CGGACGGGCGTTTCCTCGTCTATTCGGTTCTCGATCCGAAGACGCGGTTCGACATCTGGGTGCTCCCGCTCTTCGGCGATCGGAAGCCCTTTCCCTTCCTGCAGACGGAGGCCGGAGAGATGGGAGGGCAGATCTCGCCCAACGGCCGCTGGATGGCCTACTCCTCCAACGAGTCGGGGGCCTACGAGGTCTACGTGCGGCCCTTTCCGCCGGCGCCCGGGAAATGGCAGGTCTCCCGCGACGGCGGTTCGCAGCCGCGCTGGCGGCGAGACGGCAGGGAGCTCTTCTATCTCTCGACCGACCGCAGGATGATGGCGGTGGACATCAAGACGGATCAGCCGGCTTTCGAGGCGGGGATCCCCAGGCCCCTCTTCGAGACCCGTGTCAGCAACGTCGAGGGATCCAACCCGTGGAGTCAGTACGCCGTCACGGCCGACGGCCGTCATTTCCTGGTGAATCGACTCGTGGCCGAGGGATCCTCCTCGCCGATCACCGTGATCCTCAACTGGCGGGCGAAAGGGAGAAGAAGTGACCGCCCCGCCGCCGGCCCCGCGGCGTCGGAGCAGGCAGAATAAGATCGGCCTATCTTGACTCTGGCAACGGGCAGCCGCCTCGGCCCCTACGAGATCCTCGCGCCGCTCGGCGCGGGCGGAATGGGAGAGGTCTGGCGGGCGAAGGACCCGAGGCTCGGCCGCGAGGTCGCCGTCAAGGTCCTGCCCGCCTCGCTTTCGAAGGACGCCGATCGCCTTCGCCGCTTCGAACAGGAAGCGAAGGCCGCGGGAGTCCTCAATCACCCCAACATCACGGCGGTCTACGACGTCGGGACGCACGAAGGCGCTCCCTATGTCGTGCAAGAGCTGCTCGAAGGGGACACCCTGCGCGGACGGCTTGCCGGAGGAGCTCTGCCCGCGCGCAAGGCCGTGGACTACGCCCTTCAGATCGCCCACGGGCTTTCTGCCGCGCACGAGAAGGGGATCGTGCACCGGGACCTGAAACCCGAGAACCTGTTCGTAACGAGAGACGGGCGAATCAAGATCCTGGACTTCGGCCTGGCCAAGCTCGTCCATCCCGAAGACAGGGGCCCGCTGACCGAGCTTCCCACCGCGACCGCGGGCACGGAGCCCGGAGTCGTGCTCGGGACGATCGGCTACATGTCGCCCGAGCAGGTGCGGGGCCAGGCCGCTGATGTCAGATCTGACATATTTGCCTTCGGCGCGATCTTCTACGAGATGCTCTCGGGCCAGCGAGCGTTCTCGGGGGCCTCCGCGGCGGACACCATGAGCGCGATCCTGGTGAAGGAGCCGCCGGACCTCTCGGTAACGGACCGGGCGATCTCCCCCGGTCTCGACCGGATCGTGCGCCACTGCCTCGAGAAAAACCCGGAGGAGCGTTTCCACTCGGCCCACGACGTCGCGTTCGACCTCGAGGCTCTCACGGGCCTCTCGGCGCCCCGCCTCCAGACCCCGTCGCTGCCGGTTCGCAATCGGCTGCCGGCGATCGCGGCCGTGGTGGCGGGGCTCGCCGTCGTGCTCGCGATCGGGCTCTTCGCCGGCCGGCTGATCTGGAGGACGAGGCCGGCCGCGCCCCCCTCCTTCAAGAGGCTCACGTTCGGACGCGGAGTGATTTACACCGCGCGGTTCGCCCCGGACGGGCAGACGATCGCCTATGCAGCTTCCTGGGACGAAGCCCGGAAGCCCCAGCTCTACTCCGTGCGCGCGGAGAGTCCCGAGTCGCTCCGCCTGACTCTCCCTTCGTCTCAGGTCGAGTCCGTCTCGCGAAGCGGCGAGATGCTTCTCCTGAACCTCCTCAAGTTCTCCACCGGATTCGCGAGGATCGGCACGCTCTCGCAGGCGCCCCTGTCCGGCAGCGGGGCGCGCGACCTGCTCGAAGACGTGGGCGACGCCGACTGGTCTCCCGACGGCAGCGCGATCGCGGTCGTGCGCGCGCCTCAGTGGCGCTACAGGCTGGAGTTTCCGGCAGGTAAGGTTCTCTACGAAACGAACGGCTGGATCAGCCATCCGAGGGTCTCTCCGAAGGGCGACGCGGTGGCGTTTCTCGACCACCCCCTCTTCGGCGACGACCGCGGCTCGGTCGCCGTCGTCGACCGGTCCGGACAGAAGACGACCCTCTCGACGGGATGGGAGAGCGCCCAGGGCGTCTGCTGGTCCCCTTCCGGCAAGGAGATCTGGTTCACGGCGACGCCGGCCGGCGAGTCCCGCGCCCTCTACGCCGTGACCCTGTCCGGACGCCAGCGCTCGGTGGAAACGACGCCGTCCGGGATGACGCTGCAGGACATCTCCCGCGACGGCCGCGTGCTCTTCGTCGAAAGCAACGCGCGCCTGGGATTCCTGGGACTCCTCCCGGGGGAGAAGAGAGAGCGGGATCTGTCGGGCATGGAGTGGTCGTACAACCCGCTCCTGTCCGCGGACGGAAAGACCGCGGTCTTCACGGAACAGGGGGAAGCGGGAGGTCCCGGCTACTCCGTCTACCTTCGCAAGCTGGACGGCTCGTCTCCGGTGCGGCTCGGCGAGGGAAATGCCCTGGCTCTTTCACGGGACGGAAAGTGGGTGCTGACTGCCGTGCTCCGCTCGACGCCATCGCAGATCGTTCTTCTGCCGACCGGCGCCGGGGAGCCGAAGACATTCCCGAAGGACTCGATCGAACATGCGGTCGCCGATTTCGGGGCATTTCTCCCCGACGGCAAACACATTCTGTTCATCGGCCAGGAGACGGGCCGGCCGTCGCGCGTCTTCGTCCAGGATCTCCAGGGAGGAGCCGCGAAACCGGTCACGCCGGAGGGGACCATGGCGAGGCTCCTGTCCGCCGACGGCAAGTCGCTGGTGACCGACACGCCAGAGGGATTGGCGTGGACTCCCCTGGAGGGCGGCCCCTCGCGCCCGATTCCCGGCACCTCGCCGGACGACAGGCCGTTGGGACTCACGTCCGACGGGAAGTTCCTGTTTCTTCGCTCCAACACCAGCCGGGATTTCCCGGCGCGGGTCTTCCGCCTCGACGTCGCCACCGGACGCCGGGAGGTCTGGAAAGAGCTCATGCCCGGCGACCCGGCCGGCATCAACGCGCTGATCGCCAACGCCATCTCCGCGGACGGGCAGACGGTCCTCTTCTTATACGGCCGCTCGCTCGACGATCTCTACCTTGCCGAGGGATTGAAGTAAGAATCCTGTTCGGACCTCTCCCGACTGGAACCCGCCGGGCAAGATAAAATCCGCCCGCCCAGGATGTCCTGAAACGGAGAGGAAAACCATGGCGCTCGCGGCAGGCTCGAAGCTCGGTCCCTATGAAATCGTCTCGGCGATCGGCGCGGGGGGGATGGGAGAGGTGTACAAGGCGCGCGACACCCGCCTCGATCGGACGGTTGCCGTCAAGGTGCTGCCCGAGCACCTGACGGGCAACGAAGAGCTTCGCCAGCGCTTCGAGCGGGAAGCCAGGACGATCTCCCAGCTCTCCCACCCGCACATCTGCGCGATCTACGACGTCGGCCGGGAGGGAACAGCCGACTACCTGGTCATGGAGTTTCTCGAGGGGGAGACGCTGGCCTCGCGGCTCAACAAGGGCCCGCTCCCCTCCGAGCAGCTCCTCCGGTCCGGCATCGAGATCGCCGACGCGCTGGACAAGGCGCATCGGCAGGGGATCGTTCACCGGGACCTGAAGCCCGGCAACATCATGCTGACGAAGTCCGGCGTCAAGCTCCTCGACTTTGGTCTCGCCAAATACCAGACGGCCGCGAGCGGGAAACCCCTCTCCGGCGCCTCCCGCCTGGCGACGGAGGCCCAGCCGAATACGCCATTGACCGAGCGGGGCACGGTGCTCGGCACCTTCCAGTACATGGCGCCCGAGCAGCTGGAAGGCGGAGAGGCGGACGCGCGCTCGGACATCTTTGCCTTCGGGGCGGTCCTCTACGAGATGGCCACGGGAAGGAAGGCCTTCACGGGCAAGAGCCAGGCGAGCCTCGCCGGATCGATCCTGCGCGACGACCCGCCCTCGGTCAACGAGCTCGCCCCCATGACGCCGCCGGCCCTGAATCGCGTCATCAAGACCTGCCTCGCCAAGGACCCCGAGGACCGTTTCCAGACGGCGCACGACGTCAAGCTCCAGCTCCAGTGGGTCGCGGAGGGCGGATCCCAGGCGGGCCTGCCGGCGCCGGTCGCCGCCCGCAGGAAGAGCCGGGAAAGACTGGCATGGGGCGTTGCAGCGGCCGCGATCATCGCCGCAGTGGCGCTGGGATTCGGCTTCATCCGCCGCGCTCCGGTCGCGCCTCGCGTCGTCCGGTTCCAGATCGCCACCCCCGAAGGCGTCACGAGCATCGACGCGCCGAAGATCTCTCCCGACGGGCGGTACCTCGCCTTCAATGCCACCGACACCGACGGCAAGACACAGATCTGGATCCGGCCGTTGAACGGGATGGATGCGCATCCCCTGCCGGGGACCGAGGGGGCGTCACGACCCTTCTGGTCGCCCGACAGCCGATTTCTCGGGTTCATGGCCGACGGGAAGTTGAAGAAGATCGAAGTCACCGGCGGGCCGGCGCAAAAGATCTGCGACGCTCCGACCGGCTCCGACGGAAGCTGGAGTCCCGCGGGCGTCATCCTCTTCGACGGGACGGGAAAGGACCCCATCTACAGGGTATCCGCCGCCGGTGGCATACCCGCGGTAGCCGTTCAGCTGGACGCCTCGCGAAAGGAGGCCGAGGTCGGCTGGCCGGAGTTCCTTCCCGACGGACGCCACTTCCTCTACATGGCGATCAACCAGAAGCCCGAGGACAGCGCCTACCGGGTCGGCTCGCTCGACTCGAAGGATTCAAAGCAGGTCGCCTCGGCGCAAACCCTCGTCACCTACGCTCCCCCCGGATTCCTGCTCTTCGCCCGTGACAGGACCCTCGTGGCCCAGCGCTTCGATTCGAAATCCCTTCAGACGGTCGGCGAGCCGGTACCCCTGGCCGAGCAGATCGGCATGGGCGCCTCGGGACTCGCCCGTTTCTCCGTATCGCGGGAAGGGACGCTCGCCTACCGCACCGGGGAATCGGGAAGCCGGTTGCTGTGGGTGGATCGCTCGGGAAAGGAAATCGAGACTCTCGGAGACCGGGGAGAGTACGAGAATCCCGCTCTCTCTCCTGCGGGCGACCGCCTGGCCTTCGACCTGAACGATCCGCGCAGCGGGAAGACCGACATCTGGATCCGGGACCTCGTCCGGGGCGTCAACTCGCGGTTCACGTTCGGCGGCGCCAACAACATCTGCCCGCTCTGGTCTCCCGACGGGAATGCCATCGTCTTCAGTTCGGACCGCAACGGGAGCTTCGACCTCTTCGAAAAGCCCGCGAGCGGCCAGGGAGAAGAGAAGCTGCTCCTCAAGAACGACGAGTTCAAGTTCGCCTGCGACTGGTCCCGCG
>JAWOLE010000419.1:0-11096 GCA_033853815.1 Thermoanaerobaculia bacterium | reverse complement strand
GAGGAGCCCACGATGCGCCGTCTCGAACTCCGGAAATCCCTCCTCGCAGCCTCGATTCCGCTCGCCGTGCTCGGTCTCCTGGCCGCAGCCCCCGGCGCCCAACGCCGGCCGCCGAAGACGAGGACCGACGACGTCAAGGATTCCTACGGTTCGGTCCAGGTGGCCGACCCCTACCGCTGGCTCGAGGACCAGAAGGCGCCCGAGACGCGGGCCTGGATCGACGAGCAGAACAGGTACTCCGAGTCCTACCTGCACGACTTCCCCGGGCGCGACGCGATCCGGCGGCGCGTCGGCCAACTGCTGAAGGTCGAGGCGATCGGCGTTCCCCAGGAACACGGCGGGCGCTACTTCTTCACCAGGAGGCTGGCCGACCAGGACTTGCCGGTCCTCTACGTCCGGAAGGGGCTCTCCGGCCACGATGAGGTCCTGCTTGATCCGCATCCCTTGAGCCCCGATCACACGACCTCGGTCGTGCTGCTCGATGTCATCGCGGATGGAAGCCTCATCGCCTACGGCATCCGTCAGGGGGGCGAGGACGAGCTGACGGTCAAGTTCCTGGACGTCAACACCCGCAAGGAGCTGCCCGACGTCCTTCCGCGCGCCCGCTACCAGGGCGTCGCCGTCAAGAACGACAGGAGCGGCGTCTTCTTCTCCCGGCAGGAAAAGGAGGGCCCGCGCGTCTTCTACCACGCGTTCGGCGCGGACCCCTCGAAGGACGAGAAGCTCTTCGGCGACGGGTACGGCCGTGAGAAGGGACTCGGAGTCCGTCTCTCCGAGGACAACCGCTGGCTGGTGATGGTCGTCTCGCACGGCTCGGCCGCGACCAAGACCGAGATCTACGTGCGCGACCTCGCGGCGGCGGCAGGGGGGCCGATCGTTCCCATCGTCAACGACATCGAGGCGCGCTTCTCCCCCGACATCGCGGGCGACACGATGTATCTCCAGACCAACTGGCAGGCCGCCAACGGACGCGTCCTCGCGGTGGACCTGAAGAACCCCGCCCGCGACAGGTGGAAGGAAGTCGTCCCCGCCGGCGAGTCCGCGATCCAGAACGTCTCAGCCGTGGGAGGCCGCCTCTTCGTGCGGTACCTGGAGGACGTCCTGCCCCGCATCCGGATCTTCGATCCGCAGGGGAAGCCACAGGGGGAGATTTCCTTTCCCGGCATTGGATCGGCCAGCAACCTGCGCGGAGAGTGGGGCAAGGACGAAGCCTTCTTCACGTTCGCCTCCTTCCTGACGCCGATGACGATCTACCGCTACGACGTCGCGAAGGGGACTCAGGAGGTCTGGGCGAGGGAGAACGTCCCGGTCGCGAGCGACCGCTACGAGGTCAAGCAGGTCCGGTACGCCTCCAAGGACGGGACGGTCATCCCAATGTTCCTCGCGTACCGGAAGGGCCTGAAGCTCGACGGATCGAACCCGACGCTCCTGACCGGATACGGAGGCTTCGATCTCTCCATGACTCCCGCCTTCTCCGCGAACGCCGCGCTCTGGGTGGAACAGGGCGGCGTGTACGCGCTCCCCAGCCTGCGGGGCGGCGGAGAGTTCGGCGAGGACTGGCACAAGGCGGGCATGCTCGAGAAGAAACAGAATGTCTTCGACGATTTCATCGGCGCCGCCCAGTGGCTCATCCACAACGGCTATACGAGGCCCGCGAGGCTCGTCATCACGGGCGGCTCGAACGGCGGCCTCCTGGTCGGCGCCGCGCTGACCCAGCGTTCGGATCTCTTCGCCGCCGTCGTCTGTTCCTACCCGCTCCTGGACATGCTGCGGTACCACAAGTTCCTCGTGGCCGGGTACTGGGTGCCGGAGTACGGCTCGGCCGACCGGCCCGACCAGTTCCCGTTCCTCTACGCCTACTCCCCCTACCAGCACGTGAAGGCGGGAACGAAGTATCCGGCCGTCCTCTTCATCACCGGGGATTCCGATACGCGCGTCGCGCCCCTTCACGCGCGCAAGATGACCGCCCTGCTCCAGGCCTCGACCGGTTCGAACAAGCCGATCCTGCTGCACTACGACACCAAGGCCGGCCACTCGCGCGGCGCGACGCCGATCGCCAAGCGGATCGACGAGTTGACCGACGAGCTGTCCTTCCTCTTCGCTGAGACCGGCACGAAAGTCCATCCGGCCTCCGAAAAACCGGCGCCGAAGAAGAAGGCCGCGTAGCGACTTCGCCTCGATTCGGCAGCATTTGCGCGGATAATTCCCGCCCGTGAGGGTGTTGTTTCTGGCCGCCGAGGCCGAGCCGTTCGTGAAAGTGGGCGGGCTTGCCGACGTGGCCGGCGCTTTGCCGGGGGCTCTACGCGCGCTGGGACACGACGTGCGCCTCGTCATGCCGGGCTACGGCGCTCTCGACTGGCATCGGTACGCGCCCGAACGCCGCGCGCGGCTCGATATCCCCCACGCCCGCGGAGCGCAGCCGGCGGAGATCTGGGAGACCCGCCTGGAGCAGACGCCCGTCTTCCTCGTCACGGGCCCGCCGATTCCGAAGGACCAGCGCATCTACGGCTCCGGCATCGACGAGGACGCGCCGAAATTCATCTTCTTCTCGCTCGCCGCGCTCTTCTCCTGCCAGGCTCTGGGGTGGAAGCCCGACGTCGTGCACGCCAACGACTGGCACACGGGAGCAGCGGTGATGTGGCTGACGAGCGAGGGGCCGCGGAACGACTTCTTCCGCTCCGTCGCCTCGGCATTCACGATTCACAACCTGCGTTACCGCGGCGAAGGCTCGGGAAGGCATCTGACCGACTACGAGATCGCGATCCCGGATGCCTCGGGATTCCTGCCCGGCTGGCTGCGCGACTCTCCGCTCGGCCTCGCGCTCCTCTCCGCTGACGTGCTCTCGACCGTCAGCCCGACCTACGCGCGGGAGATCCTCACGCCGGCTTTCGGAGAAGGGCTGGACGGGGTCCTCCGGGCGCGGCAGGAACGGCTCTGGGGGATTCTGAACGGCATCGACGCGGAATCGTGGAACCCGGCGACGGACGGCGCGATCGCCTCCCGCTTCGACGTCGATTCGCTCGAACGCCGCGCGGCCAACAAGGCGGCGCTGCAAGCGCGGGAGGGACTCGAGCAGACGGACGCACCGCTCCTCTCGGTCGTCTCGCGGCTGGATTACCAGAAGGGCCTGGACATCGCCGTGCCCGCTGTGCGGCGGTGGCTCGCGGCCGGCGGGCAGTTCATCCTGCTCGGGACAGGCCAGCACTCCCTCGAGGCGGACTTCTCGGCGATCGAGCGGGAGCACGCCGGCCGGGCGGCGGCGCGGCTGCGGTTCGACCCCGATCTTGCCCGCCGCATCTTCGCCGGCGCCGACATGGTGCTCGTCCCCTCCCGTTACGAGCCCTGCGGGCTGACCCAGATGTTCGCCATGCGGTACGGAGCCGTGCCGGTCGTTCGCCGGACCGGAGGCCTCGCCGACACGGTGGCCGACGCCGGCGAGCCGGAAGGCACGGGCTTCCTCTTCGACGAATTCAGTACGCCGGCTCTCCAGGGAGCGCTCGACCGCGCCCGGCGGGGGTACGCTCAACGGCAAGAATGGGCCGAGATTCAGAGGCGCGGCATGCGGCGGGATTTCTCGTGGGGCCGCTCGGCGATGAAGTACGTCGAGCTCTACGAGCGGGCGCTCAGCCTGCATGGAGGCACGGCGTGAAATTTTCCTTTTCGCTCGCGGCGCGAGGAGTCTCCGAGCGAAGGCGAGGAGGAGCCTCGCGCCGCGGGAGCGGAGCGCCGGAGCGGGTGAGCGCGAAGGAGCGTACCGAGCGTCGTCGGCCGCGTCACGCGGCCGAGGGACGCGACATGCGGCGGGTCCGCCGCCGCAAAACTCGAGCGCAGGCGCGGAGCGACGGATGAGAACGCGGGCGGTCATCCTCGCCGGCGGAGAGGGGTCGCGCCTGGGCGTCTTGACCGACAAGCGGGCCAAGCCGGCGGTTCCGTTCGCCGGAAAGTACCGGATCATCGACTTCACGCTGTCCAACTGCGTCAACTCCGGCATCGTGGACGTGATGATCCTGACCCAGTACCGGCCCCACTCCTTGAACGAGCACATCGGCGCCGGACGCCCCTGGGACCTCGATCGCGGCTTCTCGGGCGGCGTGCACATCTACCAGCCCTACCGCGGCCGCGCTGACACCGACTGGTACAAGGGCACGGCCGACGCCATCACGCAGAACCTGAACTTCCTCGAGCGCGGCGAGCCGGACCTGATCCTCGTGCTCTCGGGCGACCACATCTACAAGATGAACTACGCCTCGCTCATCGAGTTCCACACTGCCAAGCAGGCCGACGCGACGATCGCGACGCTGAACGTCACGCGCGAAGAGGCGATGCGGATGGGAGTCCTGACCACGGACTCGGACTACCGGATCACGCACTTCATCGAAAAGCCCGCCGAGCCGCCGGGGACCCTCGCCTCGATGGGCGTCTACGTCTTCTCGCGCAAGATGATTTCGCAGATCCTGACCGAGGACGCCCGGCGCCGCGATTCCTCCCACGACTTCGGCAAGGACGTCATCCCGCGCATGGTGCAGGGAGGCCTCCGGGCCTTCGCCTACCCGTTCCAGGGCTACTGGGTGGACGTCGGGACGATCGAAGCCTACTGGCAGACCCAGATGGACCTTCTGAAGCACCCGCCCGCGCTCGACCTGAACGACCGCTCCTGGATCGTGCACACGAGGTCGGAGGAGCGGCCCCCGGTGCGCATCCAGGAAGGCGCCGTCGTCAAGGACAGCATGATCACCGACGGCTGCGTGATCGCCGCGGGGGCGCGCGTCGAGAAGAGCGTGCTCTCCCCCGGCGTGTCGGTCGGCCCGGGCGCGGTCATCCGCTCCTCCGTGATCCTGACGGACGTTTCGATCGAGGCCGGCGTCCGCATCGAGCGCGCCGTCATCGATAAGATCGTCCGCATCGGAAGGAACGCGCGCATCGGACAGGCTCCACGGCATCCGAAGACGTCTGCGGAAGGCTTCGGGATCACGACGGTTGGAAAAAACGCCCAGATTCCCGCGGGCATCGGCATTCCCCGGGGCACCGTCGTGGCCGCCGACGCCACTCCGGAGTACTTCCTGCGCGCGGCTCCTCTTCCTCCCGTTCTCGCGAAGAAGAAATAAGACCCGTCCCGACCAGGGCTCAACGCCTTGGATCGAACGAGGAGAATCGTCCGGACATCAGGGGGTGTCATGAAAGAGATTGCTCTTGCGCTTGCGGCGGGGTTGCTCCTGTCGGGCTTTGCTCCCGGGCAGGAATCGGTCGTCGGGCCGGTGGACCCGCTGCGCTTCTCGCAGTTGAAGGACTTCGTCGCGAAGCGCTCCTCCTCCAACAATCTCGATCCCGATTCCAACGACGACAGCAAGCGGCCGATCCCAGGCGAGACGGTCACTCTGGCCGACCTCGCGGGCCCCGGGATCGTCACGCACCTCTGGATCACCGTGGCGGCCAACGAGTACGGCTGGCCGCGCCTCCTGAGGCTGCGGGTCTATTACGACGGAAGCCCGGAGCCCTCCGTGGACGCGCCGCTCGGGGACTTCTTCGCGGTCGGCCATGGCTTCGAGAGGCCCGTCAAGTCGCTCATGGTCCGGGCGAGCTCGGACGGCCGGGCGCGCAACAGCTACTGGCCGATGCCCTTCCGCAAGTCCTGCCGCATCACAGTGACCAACGAGGGTCGCCGCCGGGTCGCCAACCTCTATTACCACGTGGACTGGGAGAAGGTGAAGGAGCTGCCGCCCGGCACCGCCTACTTCCACGCGCGCTACAGACAGGCCCTGCCGGCGCCGGCCGACGGGAAGCCCTACGTGTTCCTCGACGTGCAGGGGCGCGGCTTCTACGTCGGCACCGTGCTCTCGGTCATTCAGGCCGAAGCCGGCTGGTTCGGCGAAGGAGACGACCACTTCTTCGTGGACGGGGAGAAGAAGGCCTCGATCGAAGGGACGGGATCCGAGGACTACTTCAACGACGCCTGGGGCCTCCACGTCGAAGACGGGCCGTACACCGGCGTGCCCGTCGCCGAGGGGACGGGCCTGGGATCCCGGATGACGGCCTACCGCTGGCACCTGACGGACCCGATCCCGTTCCAACACTCGCTCCACTTCGAGATCGAGCACAAGGGGTGGACCTACAAGCCCGACGGCTCGGTCAAGTCCTCCTTCGGCGAGCGCGTGGACCTGATGTCGAGCGTATCGTTCTGGTACCAGGAGGGGGTCGCCCGGGGCCTGCCGCCTGTGCCCTACGGCTCGGCCCGGCTGCCGCAGGGAAACGCGAAGCAGATCGAGGTCGAGAACGCCATCGGGCAGGTCCGGGCGGAAAAGGGAAAGGTCTCGGTGTCGAAGGACCTCTTCTGGTCCAAGGACGTCCTCCTCTTCGAGGCCGAGGGCGAAGGGTCGAGAATCGAGGTCCCCTTCGACGTCGACGAGGACGGCGATTACGAGCTCTACACCGAAGTCGCGCAGGCTTCCGACTACGGCATCTACACCGTGCTCCTGGACGGAAAGCTTGCCACGGCCCCCGTCCTCGAGCACGAGCCGGGCGCCGACGTCCGGCCGCAGACCCGGTTCGACGGCTACGCGGCGGAGACCTACGTCGGCATGGACTACCAGATCGGCTGGCCGCGGCTCTCGAAGGGGAGGCACACCGTGACCTTCGTGTGCCTGGGAAAGAACGCCGCCTCTTCCGGCTACACCCTCGGCGTGGACGACCTGATCCTCGCGCGCACGGGAGAGGCGGGATGGGCCAAGGCCGCGCAGGTGAAACCTCCGGCCGTCCCCGAATCGGTGTCCGGTCTGGCCGGCGCCCTCTCGGACCCCGATCCCGTGATCCGGGGCCTGGCCGCCTTGGAGCTCGAGAACAAAGGCGGGGCGGCCGCGCCGGCCCTCCCCTCCTTGATCGCCGCGCTCAAGGACCCCGACGTGATCGTCCGCATGACCTCGGCGAGCGCGATCGGGAGCGTGGGGCCAAAGGCCTCGTCCGCCGTGCCCGCGCTCATCGCCGCCTGCGGGGTCGAGAACGAGGTGACCCACGTGCTGCGAGCCTGCGCCGCGGCGCTCGGGGACATCGGTCCGGCCGCAGCCCCGGCGCTCCCGACGCTGCGGGAGCTCATCGCGAAGAAGCCGCTCGTCCGGCGCTCCGCCGAGCTGGCGATCGAGCAGATCGAGGCCGCGCCCAAGTGACCGGAAACCGCCGTCTCGTTTTCCCGTATTTCTCTTCGCCGGACTTCCGATCCGAGAAGGAGACACGATGAGCGAGAAACGAAGGCTTCCCGCATTTCTCCTCTGCCTCTTCTTCGGGATCTTCGGCCTTCACCGCCTCTACGTGGGAAAGGTTGCGACGGGGCTCCTGATGCTCTTCACCGCGGGAGGGCTCGGTCTCTGGTGGCTCGTGGATCTGCTGGTGGTCCTCCTCGGCGGCTTTCGGGACAAAGAGGGCCACTTAATAACGAAGTGGGTCTGACAGACCCCACCCCGGCAAGCCCTGGTCGTGTCCCAGGGTGCCGTAGGGGCGGGGCTTGTCCCCGCCCGCCTCTGGCAGCTCCGGTCGTGCCCTCGGTGCCGTAGGGGCGGGGCTCGCCCCCGCCCGCCCCTGGCTCCCGTCGTACTTGTCGCTAGAGGGAAGAAGATCGAGGTGAGCCAAGGCGACCGGGATTAATCGTCCTTCTCGACGTCGCGGCACAAGCCAGAGGGGCGGGCGGCCGCAAGGGCCGCCCCTACGGCCCGGGAGCACGTCGAGATGGATTGAGGCGTGCGCGAGACTTCGTCCATCCTTACGCTGCGGCGCAACCGAGAGAGGCGGGCGGCCGCAAGGGCCGCCCCTACGGCGACGATGGAGGCCGGGGGCCCCGGTCCGTGCCCGGCGACGTTGGATATTTCGGATCGAGTTTGGAGCGCCGCCGCAGCCGCTAGCGAATCTCTTCGAGGAAGTGGCGCCAGTTGGCGGAGTCCGCGGGGGTCGGAGGGGTCGCGGGGCGGTAGCTGACGAGAAGGACGGCCTTGTCGCTCCCCCGGGCGATGTAGAGCATGTAGAGGTCTAGGCCGTCCGGCCGCCGAGCCGTGATCACGAGAGCGGGATGGCCGGCAATCGAGCGATGCGAGACCGAGGCCCCGGTCATCCCGGCGCCGGCGAGGATCTTCTGCGCGTCGTCCTCCTCGGTGAACTTGCGGGTGGAAGGATCGTAGCCCACGTTTTCGGTCACGCGCGCCTGAAAAACTCCGTGGTCGAGCTTCTTGAGATCGATCCGGGTCGGCGAGACGAAAGCCCGATCGAGGTCGTCCGCCATCCCCCAGAAGCAGCCGGCCTCGCTCCCGAGTTTAGGATTGCGGACGACGTAGCCGGGAGGAATCGAGAAGGTCAACGGGATCTCGGCGGCATAGCCGCAGGTCGCCGTCTTGAAGTCCACCGTACGCCAGTCGGCGTCGATCTGGGACCGCGAGAGAAGGGTTCCAGGCGCGGGCTTGGAGAAGAGTCCGAGCAGTGTGACCAGTGCCCAGCTGGAGAGCGACTGTGCGATTGGGTTCCAGATCATCTGTCGAGGACATCAGGATCTTACCGCATCCCAGTTGGTCGCGCGCCGATAAAGTCTTCCTTGAAACTTCTCGCTAAGAGCCGCCTCGGCGTCGGGCCGCCTCCCTCGTCGGCACGCGCCGGCCCTGCCGCTGCGGGGAGACCCGGGCCGGCGCTAGTCGCTCAGTCGCAGTGATGGCAAGACGAACGATTCAGCATGCCATGCTCCTTCGCTCATGCCTCCTCCGGGAGTCGTCCCGCCGCCGGGGCGCTTACCCGGACTTAAGGCCGGACTGCTAGCCCCGGAACCGGCGGCGTTTCCCGGAGGAGGCCTTGTCCGAAGGGCACACACCACAGTGGTGACTGAGATTCGCTATCCCTGTGCCCGAGTGACCAGAGCGGCGGCCCTTCGGTGACGATTGCGGCCTGGCCGCCGCGTGCCGACGAGGGTAACGACGGCGGATCCGGGGCGCCTTTTCCAGATCGCTACTCGAAGAGGGCCCTGCGTCCGATCCGTCTCCGTTCAGTGGGCGGCGGCTTCTCCCGGCGCGAGAGCGGGAAGCTCGAGGGATTGCCCGTTGTCCAGGGCGACGAAGCGAGGCCTGGGGTTGGAATGCCGTGCGAGGGCGGCGTTCAGGGCTTCCACCGGCTCGGATTCGCCGTCGTCGGCCTGAGTGAAGGTCCCGAAGTGGATCGCGACCGCGGTCTCGGCGCCCAGGACCTCCTGCGCGCGGAGGGCTTCCTCAGGATCGATGTGGGCCTGCGACATGAACCAGCGCGGCCGGTAGGCCCCGATTGGCAGCAGGGCGAGGCGGAGGCCGGGGAAGCGCTCGCGGATCCGCTGGAAGTGCGAGCCCCAGCCCGTGTCGCCGGCGAAATAGAAGGATCCGGAGGGGCCCGTCACGACGAAGCCGCACCAGAGCGTTCGATCGCGGTCCAGAGGAGTCCGGCTGGAAAAGTGGCGCGCGGGCACGGCGGTCAGCGTCACTCCCGGCGCGAGCGTCACGGACTCCCACCAGTCGAGATCGCGGGAGCGTTCGACGCCGTGCGCGGCGAGGAAGGCCGAGTTGCCGAGGCCGACGAAGATCCGCGGATGGTGCGCGGCCGAAAGTCGGCGCAGGGTCGGCAGGTCCATGTGGTCGTAGTGGTTGTGGCTGACGAGGACGGCGTCGATTGGCGGCAGGTCCTCGAATCGGATGCCGGGCGGGCGGTGGCGCCGCGGGCCCGCCCAGGAGACGGGCGAGGCCCTCTCGGACCAGATGGGGTCGGTCAGGAAGTTCCGGCCGCCCATCTGGAGAAGCGCCGTCGAATGGTTGACGAACGTCACGCGCAGCCCGCGGGAGACGCGCTCGGGCGGAGGCGCGCCGGGCGGCGTGTCGGTGAAGTCACGCCACGGGCCGCGCACGCGGTGCGTCATCCAGTTGAAGAAGTCGGAGAAACCGTGGTCGAGCGGCTCGATCGAGCGGAAGCGCTTTCCGTCGAAGTGTGAACTGACCATTCCGCGCCACCGGGGCGCGCAGAGGGCGCGCTCGGCCGCGAGGAGCGCGAGCCCGGCCGCTCCGGAAAGACCCACCGCGAGGACGAACCTGCGACGCCGTGCCACGACGCTGTTCGCAGCGCGTCCGCGCCCTCTTTTATTCCAGACCCCAAAGAGGGACTGCTAGACTCCGGCCTCTTGGACGATACGAAGAACCGCGCACCGCGCGCACCCGGCGCTCTGCAGAATCGGCTCCTTCCGTTTGCCGGCGTTGCGACGCTCATCGTGGCATGGGACCTGGCCATCCGTTTCGGCCGGGCGCCTCTCCTTCCCGGGCCGCTCGCCGTGGCGCGCGCCATCGTGGAGCTGGCGCGTAAAGGATTCCTCGTCAAGCACATGGTCGCGTCGCTCTTCCGCGTAACGTGGGGGTATCTGCTGGCGGTCTGCGTCGGGGTCCCGCTCGGGATCCTGCTCGCCTGGTACCGGAGGGGTGGACTCGCGCTCGCCCCGCTCGTCGAGATCGTGCGGCCGATCTCGGCGCTCGCCTGGATCCCGCTGGCGATCCTCTGGTTCGGCGTGGGCGACCTCTCTTCGATCTTCATCATCTTCGTCGCCTCGGCCTTTCCGCTGACCGTCGCCGCGATGAGCGCGGTCGCGAGCGTCTCGGCCACGCATTGGAACGCGGGACGCAACTTCGGGCTGTCGGCGGGCCAGATCGCGCGCCGGGTCCTCCTGCCCGCCATCCTGCCCCGGCTCCTGGTCGGCCTCCGCCTCTCGCTCGGCATCGCGTGGCTCGTCGTCGTCGCGGGAGAGATGATCGCGGTCAACTCCGGGCTCGGCTTTCTCATCATCGACGCCCGGAACGCGGGCAACCGCTACGATCTCGTCGTGGCGGGGATGGTTCTGATCGGCGCGATCGGGCTCGCCCTCGACGCCGTGATCCGCCGCGCGGAAAAACTTCCCTCGCTGCGCTGGGGCTACGCGCAGAGCCCCGGGGAGGTCTAGCAGGTTGCTGAAAAAGGGTATGGGATGGCGTTACGAGCGCCGCGGGGCCAGATGCAAGAAAGCGCGACGACGGCGATGCTCCTGCCCGGGGGTTCGGGGGACCAGAAGGTCCCCCGCCCGATTCGTCGAG
>JAWOLE010000418.1:0-14315 GCA_033853815.1 Thermoanaerobaculia bacterium | reverse complement strand
CGACGCTGTTGCTCTCCTTCACCGGGTATCTGCTCCCGTGGGACCAGCTCGCCTACTGGGCGATCACGGTCGGGACGAACATCGCCTCCGCGGTGCCCTTCGTCGGCCCGAAGATCCGCGAGCTTCTCCTCGGAGGCCGCGTCATCGGCCAGCCCACGCTCATCCGGTTCTACAGCCTCCACGTGATCTTCCTGCCGGGGGCGCTCGGGCTCTTCTTCCTCTACCACATGTGGCGGATCCGCAAGGACGGCGGACTCGCGCGGGCGGACCGCGAGGGGCGCCTCGCCGAGAAAGCCGAGGCGCCGCCGTCGAAGTCGAAGACCTACACGCTGCTCGGCGTCGCGCGGGGGACCTCGCCGCTCGTCCGGGCGGCGACGCTCGAGAAGCCGGAGACGACCGTCAACTCCGTTCCCGACCTCGTGCGCCGCGCGGCCATCGCGGTGCTCGGAACGATCGCGGTCGTCTCGATGCTGTCGGTTTTCGTGCGCTCGCCCCTCGAGGAGCCGGCCAATCCGCTCGTCACGCCCAACCCGGCCAAGGCCCCCTGGTACTTCCTGTGGCTTCAGGAGATCGTGACCGACACGACGATCCACATTGGCTCCTTCACCGTCAACGGCGCGTTCATCGGCGGCTTCCTGCTGCCGGCGATCCTCGTCGCGCTCGCGGTCGTCTGGCCCTGGCTGGACGGGAGCCCGGCCTCGGCCGCCGGCGTCTGGTTCGACTCGGCCCGGCGCCGCCAGAACGCGGTCTTCCTCGCGCTCGTCGTCGCGATCCTGGTCCTGACGGTCATCGGGACGTTCCTGCGCGGGCCCTACTGGCACTTCTACTGGCCGTGGCAGGCGTGGCCGGAGCTGCCCGGGAGGATCTGACATGGAAAAGAGAACGGACTCGCCCTACCCGAACATCGACCGGCCGATCCTGGCGATCGTCGGCGTTCTCCTGATCGTTTCGACGATCCTCTTCGCCTGGAGTGATCGCCGGCACGACTGGCGTTACTACCAGTACACCTTCCGCCAGCAGGTGGCGGCGAAGTACGGAGCGGACAAGGCGAAGTCGGTCCTCTCGGGAGTCCAGCAGATCTGGGCGGCGGACCTGCGCCGTGCGGACCGGTGCGTGACCTGCCACCAGGGGGTCTACTGGAAGGGATTCGAGACCGCCGACGAGCCGTACCGGTCCCATCCCGCCGCGGTGCTCAAGAACCATCCGATCGAACAGTATGGCTGCACGTCCTGCCACGGAGGCCAGGGCTACGCCGTGGACACGGACGAGGCGCATGGACCGGTCGAGCACTGGGAGGAGCCGCTCCTCGGGGAGTCGCTCGGCGAGGCCTACACGATCGCGGAGAACAAGAAGGCCCTGATCCAGATGAACTGCAATACCTGTCACCGCTACGACCGCGAGACGCCGGGAGCGGACTTCATCAACCTCGCCAAGAAGCTCGTCCGGGACAAGGGTTGCCGCGCCTGCCACGTCGTCAACGGCCGCGGCGGCACGATCGGGCCCGACCTGACGTACGAGGGGGACAAGGCGGCCGAGCAATTCGACTACAGCCATCTCTACGGCCAGAAGACGACCTTTGCCTGGCACGTCGCGCACTTCAAGGATCCGCGCGCCATCGTGGCCGACACCGTCATGCCCGACTTCCACCTGACGACGAAAGAGGCGCAATCGCTCGCCATGCTCGCGCTCTCCTGGCGCAAGGCCCCGGTCCCGGCCGATTACCGCCCGGGCACGCCTCGCACGGATCCGCAGACCCCCGAGGAGGTGGCCGAAGAGGAGCGGATGAAGACCGGTCCGGGCGCCTGGTTCGTCAAGACCGGGTGCTTCGTCTGCCATTCGATCCAGGTCCTCGGGGTCAAGAGCCCGGCGCAGATCGGGCCCGACCTCTCCAACGCCGTCGAGGACGTGCAGTCGCGCTTCGGCCGCACGGTGGACGACTTCCTGGCCGCGCCGACCGGGACGATGTCGGTCGTGCTCTCGCGCCAGATCATCCTCTCGCCCGAGGAGAAGAAGGTCGCCATCCAGAAGTTGCGCGACGCGTTCGCGGAGTACGAGAAGCAGAAGGGGCAACAGGGAGTCGGAGGACGTTAGCGAGAAATTGAGAATTGTGAATTGAGAATGGTGAATCGGGCACGCAACCGATCGTCCGGCCCAATCACAGTTCACAACTCACAACTCACGATTCACAAGGAGGAGCATCCATGAAAAAAGCACTCATCATCCTGGCGGGAGTCGCGGCGGCGATCGCGTTCTACTGCGCTCCCACGGCGCCGAAAGGGAGCAAGAGAGCGCCGGTCGGGGCCTCCGACATTGCCGTGGCCGCGCAGAAGACCTATGTCCCCCCCGGGGACCTCGATGAGTTCTACATGTTCTCCTCGGGAGGGCACTCGGGGCAGATCTTCGTCTACGGCGTCCCCTCGATGCGCCACATCACGACGATCCCCGTGTTCACGCCCTACCCGGGGACCGGCTACGGCTTCGACGACGACTCGAAGAAGATGCTCGGCAACCTGACCTGGGGCGACGCCCACCATCCGGCTCTCTCGGAGACCAACGGCGATTACGACGGCCGCTGGCTCTTCATCAACGACATGAACGGCCGCCTGGCCCGCGTGGATCTGCGCGACTTCAAGACCAAGCAGATCTTCGGCCCGGTGGCCAACGTCTCCGGAAATCACGCGTCCTCGTTCGTGACGCCCAACACCGAGTACGCCTTGATGGGCTCGCGATTCTCCATTCCGATTCCCAAGGGGACGTTCGTGCCGATCGAGAAGTACGCCACGGATTACAAGGGAGTCGTCGCCGCGATGAAGATCGACCCGAAGTCGGGCGAGATCTCCTACGGCTTCGAGATCCTGATGCCGCCGTTTGACTACGACCTGGGGGACGCCGGCAAGAAGGTGTCCGACGGGTGGGTCTTCTTCACCTGCTACAACGCCGAGCGCGCCACGGGCAAGCTCGAAGTGACGGCCTCGCAGCGGGATCGCGACTACATCGCCGCGGTGAACTGGCGGGCCGCCGAGAAGGCGGCGGCGGAGGGCAAGGGCGACATGATCGGCGGTGTCCGGGTGCTCGACCCCAAGAAGGTTCCCGACATCGTGTACCTCCTCCCCTGCGGCAAGTCGCCCCACGGGGTGGACGTCGCGCCCGACGGCAAGTACATCATCGGCTCCGGCAAGCTCGCCGGCATCACCACGGCGTTCAACTTCGAGAAGGTCCAGACCGCCATCCGCAACAAGGATTTCACCGGGGACGAAGACGGCATTCCGGTCCTGAAGTACGAGGACATCAAGGACGCGGAGGTCCCCGTGGGCCTGGGGCCCCTCCACACGCAGTTCGGCCCGAACGGCTACGCCTACACGTCGCTCTTCGTGGACTCCGCGATCGCCGAGTGGAAGCTCGGGACCTGGGAGGTCGTGGACAAGGTCCCGATGTCCTACTCGATCGGGCACCTTTGCGCGGCCGAGGGGGACACGGTGTCGCCCAAGGGCAAGTACCTCGTCGGCTTGAACAAGCTCTCGCACGGAAGGCACCTCTCGGTCGGGCCGTCGCAGCCCGAGTCCTCGCAGCTCGTGGACATCTCCGAAGAGAAGATGAAGCTCATCTATGACGCGTTCACGGAGCCCGAGCCCCATTACGCCCAGATGATCGAGGCCAAGAAGCTCCACCCGATCGAGGTCTATCCGAAGGAGGAGAGCAAGAACCCGCTGGCGATCTGGGACGTCAAGGACGCCGGCGTGACGCGCGACGGCACCAACGTGCTGGCCAAGGTCGTCCTGGTCCGCTCGACGATCACGCCGACCGCGATCGAAGTCAACCAGGGGGATACGGTCAAGATCGCCCTGACGAACATCGAGCAGACGACCGACATGCTCCACGGCTTCGGACTTCTCGACTACAACATCAACATCGTCTGTGATCCGGGCGAGACGAAGGTCGTCACGTTCAAGGCGGACAAGGCGGGCGTCTTCCCGTACTACTGCACGAACTTCTGTTCCGCCCTTCACCAGGAGATGCAGGGGTACCTGATCGTCAAGGGCAAGGCCTGAGCGCGTGTCCGAAGGGGCGGCGGCATTCCCGCCGCCCCCGCAAGGGAGAAAAATTCCGATGAAGACCTTCGTTGAGCGCAGCACCCATTTTCTGGCGGCGCCCCTCGGTCTGGGGCCGCGCGGGCTCGTCCTGATCGCCGCGCTCCTGCTCGTGCCGACGTATCTCGCGCCCCTCTGGAAGCTGACGATGTTCGCGCCCCAGTACTCCGGCGGCCTGCGCCTCTCGATCTACAGCTACAAGCTCGAAGGGGGCAACCGGGGCCAGGACATCAAGGAGATCAACCTCCTGAACCACTACATCGGCATGCGCGATCTCGCCGCTTCCGACTTCTCCGAGTTCAAGTGGATTCCGTTCGTCGTCGGGGCCCTCGTGCTCGTCTTCCTGCGCTGCGCGCTGATCGGGAGCATCAGCTCGCTCGTGGACATCTTCGTGCTCTACGTGTATTTCGGCCTCTTCTCGCTCTGGTCTTTCGGGTACAAGCTCTACAACTACGGACACAGCCTCGCCCCGACGGCCGCAGTCAAGGTTGCGCCCTTCATGCCGCCCCTCTTCGGCCATCGCAAGCTCGCCAACTTCGACGTCTACTCATACCCGGCTCTCGGGGCGTACGCGCTCGCCGCGGCGGCCCTCGTCCTCGCCGCCGCCATGATCCTCGCGGGGCGGGAGGAACGCGTCGAGGAGAGATCGGAGGCGGTCGTGGCGGGATGAGCCCGTCAGCGGGGTCCCGGGCCTTCGTGCTCCTCGGCGGCCTCTTCGCCGTCGGCGCCCTCGCCGCCGGCCAGATGGCTCCCGTGGCGCCCGGAGCGATCGAAGGGCGGCCGCCGGCGGCCGAAGCCTCGCCGCTCCAGGCCCGCGTGGATGCCGCGGCGCCAGGCTCGATCGTCGAGGTCGGCCCGGGCGTCTACGCCGGGGACCTCGTCCTCGACAAGCCGCTGACCCTCTCCGGGCGAGGGAATCCGACGCTCGTGGGCTCCGGCGAGGGGAGCGTCGTTCGCGTGCGCGCCGACGACGTCACCGTCGAAGGTTTCATCATCGACGGCGGGGGAGGCGGCGACCTGATGCGCGACACCTCGGGCGTGCACGTGGCGGCGCGCCGCGCCGTCGTGCGCGCCTGCGCGATCTCGCGGGCCCTCTTCGGCGTCTACCTGCGGGCAGCCGACGGGGCGGCGGTCGAGCGCTGCGAGATCCGGGGCATTCCCGGCAAGGACCCGGGCGAAAAGGGAAGCGGGATCCACCTCTGGAACACCGAGGGATTCCGTCTCCTGGGGAACACGATCACCGACGTGCGAGACGGCCTCTACATCCAGTCCTCCTCGCACGGAGTGATTCGCGGAAACAGAGCGCGCGACCTGCGCTTTGGTCTCCACTACATGTTTTCCGACGACAACCTGTTCGAGGACAACCTCTTCGAGAACGGCGCGGCCGGCACGGCCATCATGTATTCGAAGCGGATCGTCTTCCGGGGCAACCGCTTCCTGCACAACCGCGGCTTCGCCTCGGTCGGGCTGCTGTTCCAGACCTGCGACGAAGTCACGGCCGAGTCGAACCTCGTCGCGGACAACGCCCGCGGCGTCTTCCTCGAGGGCTCGACCGACTGTGTGTTCCGAGGCAACGTGATCGCGCAGTCGGACACGGCGATCGTGCTCTACGCCTCCTGCGAGAAGATTCGCTTCACGGGGAACTCCTTCGTCGCCAACATGACCCCCCTGACGCTCGTCGGCCGGCGCACCGACACGAACTTCGACGGCAACTACTGGTCCGACAACGACGAACCGGATCTGGACGGCGACGGCCGCACCGACCGGCCCTATCGGCTCTCCTCCGTCTTCGACCACTTCCGGGGCAACCTGATGGCCGCCGACCTCTTCACGCAGGGCTTCGCGGCCGCCGCCCTGGGAATGGCCGAGCGAACCTTCCCCGTGCTCGACCCGTTCCCCGTCGAGGACCGCGCTCCGCTGGCCCGGCCGCCGCGGTTGCCGTCGGTGCCTGTCTCCGAAGGCCGGACGGGCCGGCCGGACGCCGCCGGGCTCGCGGGCTCCGCCCTGGGGCTCGCCGCCGGGCTCGCCGCGTTGCTCGTGGGGCGGCGGTGATCCGTTTCGAGGACTTCACCAAGAACTATGACGGCATCGCCGCCGTCGTGGGGCTGACCTGCCGTGTCGAGCCGGGAGAGGCGGTGGCGCTGCTCGGCCCCAACGGCTCGGGCAAGACGACGACGCTCAAGGCCGCGGCCGGACTCGTGCGTCCGACCTCGGGACGGGTCTGGATCGGAGAGCCCGAGGAGCTGGCTTCGGCTCCGGCGGCGCGCCGGGCGATTTCTTATCTGCCGCAGCGGGTCACCTTCCCGGAAGCCTTGACCGGGCTCGAGGCCGTCGATTTCTATCGCCGCCTGCGGGGCGCGCCTCCCGAGCGGACGATGGAGGTCCTGCGGCTGGCGTCGTTGAACGGCGCGTCCGCCCGGCCGATCGCGACCTACTCCGGAGGAATGGTCCAGCGGTTGGGCCTCGCGGTCGCGGCGCTTCCGGACGCGCCGGTGATGCTTCTCGATGAGCCGACGGCCGCGCTCGATCCGGACGGGCTGTGCGCCTTCTACGGGCTCGTCGAGAGACGCCGCAGGGACGGGCGCACGCTGCTCTTCTCCTCACACCAGCTCGGGGACGTCGAGCGGCTGGCCGACCGCTTCCTCCTGCTCGTCGCGGGCCGCCTCGCGGCGTCTCTTTCGCGCGCGCAGCTTCAGGAGCGCCTTTCGGCCCGCGGCGTGCTGCGCCTGACGCTCGAGGCCCCCGTGCCCGGCCTGCTCGAGAGGGTGCGTGCCGGGGCCCCGGGCGCGGCCTGGTCCGGAAGCGATCTCGTCGTGCCCGGACCCGCGGCCGATCGCCCCCGCGTGCTCGACGTCGTGAGGGGGGCGGGAGGCCGCATCGTCAACCTCGTCGCGGAGGAAGGGCGCCTGGACTCCCTCTACCGGGAGCTCGTCGGTGGGGGTGAAACGGGGGAGGACGGGTCGTGAAACGAGCGGCGCCCCTCGCGACAATCGTGCTGGCCGCGGCCTGCTCGGCTGGCCCGGCGCGCCCGGCGGCCCTTGACACGAAGACGGAGATCTGCCGTTCCTGCCGGATGCCGGTCTCCGACGCGCGGCTGGCCGCGCAGCTCGTCGCCCCGCGGCAGGAGCCGGCGTTCTTCGACGACATCGTCTGCCTGAGGGATTTCCTGGCCCGCTCGTCCGTGCCCGAAACGAGCGTCGCCTACGTGGCCGACCACCGGACAAAGGCGTGGGTCCGGGCCTCCGCGGCGATCTACACGCGGGCGTCGATCGAGACGCCGATGGGATCGCACTGGATCGCGCATGCCGACGCCGCCTCCCGCGACGTCGACCCGGCCGCGAAAGGCGGCGTCCCCGTGGCGGCGAGCGAGATCTTCGGCCCGTCCGGTCCTCCCGACGGCGGCCATGGCGGGGAGGGACGATGACCCCCCGGCCGAAGCGGGGGTCCGCGCTGCTGATCTGCGCGAAGCAGGAGCTCACGCTCGCGGTGCGGTCGCGCTGGACCCAGATCTTCGCGGCGGTCTTCGCGGGTCTCGCTCTTGCCGTCGCGTTCTCGGGCTACATCCTCTCGGGAGGAGGAGGTGTCCAGGATTTCGCGCGCACCGCGGCTTCCCTCGTGCAGCTCGTGCTGCTCCTGGTGCCGGTGACGTCTCTCGTGATCGGGGTCCTGTCGCTTTCGCCCGACCGTGGGGCTGTCGAGCTGCTCTTCTCGCAGCCGGTCTCCCGCGGAGCGATCCTCTTCGGCCGACTGCTCGGCCTCTTCGTGGCCCTGGCGGCCGCGCAGGCCTTCGGGCTCGGAGCCGCGGGATTGGCGATCTTCTGGCGCTCCGGTCCGCTCGGCGCCGCGGCGTATGGCCTGCTCTTCGCCGCCTCCCTGGCCCTGACCGCGGTCTTCCTCGGGCTCGCCGCCGCGATCTCGGCGGGGGCCGTGGGGCGGCGGGCGCGGTCTCTGGCCCTGGCGCTCATCGTCTGGTTCGCGGCCGTCGTCCTCTTCGACGTGGCGGTCCTCGGCGCCGCCACCCTGCTGCCTTCGGGTAGCGCTTCGAAGCTGCTCATTGCCGCGACTCTGATCAACCCGGTCGACGCGGTGCGCACGGGCGCTCTGCTGGCCATCGAGGGGAGCGCCGCCTTCGGCCCGGCGTCGCTCGCCCTCCTTCGGGCGACGCACGGAATCACCGGGGCGCAACTCCTCGTGGCCCTGTCGGTGCTCCTGTGGATCGGGGTACCGGCTGCCGTGGCGGGGCTACGCCTCGCGAAAGCGGATCTGTAGCCGCCCGGTCGGCGCGAGGCTAATCTTCGGTTTCGTCGCCGGGGGGCAGGCGCTCGCGCAACTCTTCGGGCACCAGGTCCGGATGCGGCGGGAGGATCCCCGCGTCCTGCGGGAAGCTGACCCCGGCAAAGCCCTGTCCCCAGTGGATCGCGCCGGTGTGCTCGTGCCGGAGCGGCGATCCGTACCCGCGATAGCCGTGCCGGTGGCGCTTCTCGCTCCGGCCTCCCGAGTGTCTATCAGGCGTCATGCGCCGCCTCCTTTGGCCCGTCGGTCCCGTCGCCGCCTCCCGGCAAAAGCGGCCGAAGCCCTCGAGCCCCGGCGCGGGAGACCACCTCACTCTTCTTCAAACGAGTAAGACGCCCAAAAGGTTGCGTGGTTCGGCGGGTCTCGGGAACGAAACCTATAATCGGGTAAGTGCCGGACCGCCCCCCGATTCCCTTCGACGCGATCCCGGTCCTGGCTTCGCTCAAGGCCGATGACCGCGCCGCGCTCGCGCCGCTCTGCGAGCTCCTAGCCTTCGAAAAGGGGGCGACGATCTTTTCGGAGGGGGATCCGGCCGAGCGGATCTACTTTCTCTTCGTCGGCCGGGTCAAGATCGTGAAGTCCACTCCCGACCGCGAGTTCATCATCGAAATCCTCGGCCCGGGGGAGCCGGTCGGCACGGTGGCGGCCTTCGAGAGGCGTCCTTTCCCGGCGACGGCCGTCGCAATCGAGCCCTCCGGCGTCGTCTCGATTCCCGAGCACCAGTTCTTTTCGCTGATCGAACGGCGCCCCGAGATCACGCGGCGCCTGTTGGCCGGCCTGACGCTGCGATTGATCACCCTGAACAAGCGCCTGGCCGACATGACCGGCTCGGTCGAATACCGGATGGCCCGGCTCTTCACGACGCTGGCCGAGCGGGTCGGCCGCAAGGAGGGCGAGGCCGTCTTCATCCCGCTCGCCCTGTCGCGCCAGGAGATCGCCGACCTGGTCGGCACCACGATCGAGACGGCGATCCGCGTCATGAGCCGGTGGCACAAGGAGAACCTGGTCGAGACCGACAAGAAAGGCTTCCGCATCCGGGACCTTGCCGCTCTGCGCGCCATCGCGCCCGCCGGTTAGCCCGGAGGGGGCGCCTGCTAGATGGTCTTCGCTGTGCCGGCGTCCGCCCAGAGCCGCCGCGTGAGGATCAACTTGATGAGATCGTTCGGCCCGAGCGAGCACACCAGGGCGTAGGCCGCGACCAGGGCGATGAGGCGAGGGGGCAGCGGGGCGAGCTCGGCCAGCCCGAAGACGCCGATCGCGACCCCGACGAGCCCTTCGGCCCCGAGCGCCGCCTGCAGGACCCAGCCCGGGCGCGAGTTCCAGAAGCGGCGCCGCTCGCGGATCGAGAGGATCGAGAAGAGCGCGAAGAAGAGGAGCGTCAGGAAGGAGAACGTCGCAAGCCTGCCCCCGGAGAGCTCGAAGCGGCTCCAGGCGAAGGCCAGAAGCCCGAGCGCCTCGGCGAGCATGAGCCCGCCCAGGATGGCCGCCACCCGGACGAGCGGGGCGATCTTCCAGCTCTCGGGCCTGGTCGATGGATGGACGCGGTCCGCCGAGAGGGCGATCTTCGCGAAGTCGGTCAGGAACACGAGCAGGATCATCCCGAGAGCTGAGATCACGAACCGCCCCGTGGCGAGGAACGCGACCACGACGAACCCGGCCTTCAGGATCGTGCGGCTCACCTTGTTCAAGATCCACGTCAACACGCGCTGGTAGATGGAGCGTCCGATCTTCACCAGGTCCACGATGCCTGCCAGACCCTCGGTCGTGAGAACGACGCTGGCGGCGCCCTTGGCCACGTCGGTCGCCGCGCGGACGGCGATGCCCACCTCGGCCTGAGAGAGCGCGGGAGCGTCGTTCACGCCGTCTCCGGTCATGCCCACCACGTGACCGGCCTCCTGGAGGCTCTTCACGATGAGGAACTTGTCTTCGGGATAGACCTCCGCGAACCCGCCAGAGTCCCTGGCGAGATCGGCGGCCTGCCCGCCGCCGCTCCTCTCGGCCGCCCGAAGGCCGGAGGCGGCCACGATCTGGCCGAGCCCGAGTTCTCTGGCGATCTCCCGGGCGACGCCGAGCCCGTCGCCGGTCAGCATCTTGACGCCGATCCCGAGCGATTCGAGCCGGCCGATGAGCTCGCGCGAGTCGGGCCGGGGGGCGTCGCGGAGGAACGCCAGGCCGACGAGGCGAAGGGGAGCGCCCGCGTCAGCCCGCGCGACCGCGAGCACGCGGACGCCCTTTCGGGCCTCCTCGTTCGCCCTCTCCTGCAGGGCGGCGGTCGTCCCGGAATCGAGTCCCGCCAGCTCCGCGACCGTCCGCACGGCGCCCTTGACCGCGCGAACCACGCGGCCGCCCGACTCGACGACCGACTCGGTCCGGCGCGTCTCGGGGGAAAAGGGGATGAACGTGAGCGTCTTCGAGGTCTCGTCCAGGAGGCCGCGTTCCCGGGCCGCCTGAAGGAATCCGATGTCGATCGGATCCTGGTTCGCCGCGTTCGATGCGAGGGACGCGGCGCGCACGACGTCGTTCTCCGCGAAGCCCGGTTGCGCGAGCACGCCGGCCAGAGAGAGGGCGTTGCTCGTCAGCGTGCCCGTCTTGTCCGCGCACAGGACATCCATGTTGGCCGCGTCCTCGACCGCGGCCAGGCGCGTCACCAGCACGCCGCGCCGCCCGAGCTCCATGGAGCCGAGCGCCGCGCTCACCGTGAACATGACCGGCAGGGCCACCGGCACCGCGCTCATCAGCAGCACGAGGGACAGAGGCAGCACGTCGAGAATCGCGAGCCCCCGGGCCCCCGACAGGATCAGCGTCAGCGCCACGAGGACGCCCACGATCGAGAACAGCCATCGCACCAGGCGCGCCGTCACCTCTTCGACGTGCAGTTTCGGGTGCGCGCTCTGGATCAGGTGAGTCGTGCGCCCGAAGGCAGTCCGCGCCCCTGTCGAAACCACGACGGCCGTCGCCTCTCCGCGGCGAACGGTCGAGCCCGACATGAGGCCGCCGTCCGTGATCCTTCGAAGCTCCTGCGATTCTCCCGTGAGCGCGGACTGGTCGACGCGGACCTCCCCGTCGAGGATCAGCGCGTCGGCCGGAACGAAATCCCCGGCGCGGACGCGCAGCACGTCGCCGGGCACCAGTTCGCGCGCCGGCAGCGGCCGCCAGCTCCCGTCGCGAAGCACGCGCGCCGTCACCTGGAGCCGGCGGCGCAGCGCGGCGACCGCCGCCGAAGCGCGCTGCTCCTGGAGGAAACTCAGGATCGCGTTGACGACGAGCAGCGCGATCGCGACGAGGAAGTCGGCGCGCTTGCGCAGGAGGAAGGACAGCGCCGCGATGATCTCCAGCATGCCGGCGGAGAGTCCCCAGAACTTCCGCAGAAAGCGCAGGAGGGGATGACTCGCCGGCTCCGGGACTTCGTTCGCGCCTTCCCGGGCGAGGCGGTCCCCCGCTTCGCGGGCGGAAAGGCCTGTCTCGAGCGTCGAGCCGAGCGCCTCGAGCGCGCGCCGTGCGCTCCTCCGCGGGGTGGCCTGCTCCGTCGACGTCATGTTGCGGGTTGGCCGATCGGGCGCCCGGCGGACGACCTTATCTCAGGCTTCGAACGAGGATGCTCACGCGGCGCGGGGCCGGCGCTTCCAGGCGATGTAGGGGCGGGCGAGCCGCTTGAGGGCGGTGAGCTTCCAGGAGTAGAGGCGCGAGGAGAAGGAGGGCCGGACGAGGTCCCGCGTCTCTTCCGGCTGCACGACGAGCGAGACCTCGATGGGGAGTATCCCGACGGGGATCCCCGCGTCGCGGCAGGCCTCCCAGAGGTGGGCGAAGACCTCCTTCATCGCCGCCGGGTCCGGCGGAGGCTCGTTTTCGAGCTCGCTGTCCGCGGTCGGGCGGAAGATGCAGACGGTCGGGAAGGCGCCGGCGGCGACGATCCGGTCGATGCCGCGCAGGGTCGCCTCGACCGGCTCGAGTCCCGCGATGATCTCGCCGGAGACGCGCCCCTTGCCGAGCTTCTTCGCGGTGTACTCCATGGCCTCGAAGAACCCGGACTGGCCGAGCGTCTCCGCCTTGCCCGGACAGAGCCGGGCGAAGACCTCCGGGTCCTCGAATTCGTAACAGAAGGAGAAATGATCCGCGCCGGCCTCGATCAGCGCGTCGTACTCGGAGAACTTGCGCCTGGGCACGGGCATGCACTGCACCCCGATGAAGCCTCCGACCTTTTCCCGAATCGCTTTGACGAACGGCTCGCACTGCCTCAGGCCGTGGATCGGCTCGAGCTTGTCCACCTCCTCGAAGTGGTAGCCGGTGTTCAGGTGCGTGAAGACCGACCCGGATTCGTCGCGGGCCGCGAGCGCCACCTCCACGACGTCGTCCACGCGCTTGCGGGCCTGCTCCGAGACGCCGATGTTCCTGCCCGTCGTGCAGAACTTGCAGGCGCGCGACGGCGCGGTCCCCCAGAAGAGACAGGCGTTGGAGACGTAGACGCCCAGGTAGTTGCCCTGAAGGACGCCGATCCGGCTCATCTCGACGCCGGAGGAAGTGTGCCGCGAATACCAGGAGGGCTCCTCGGGGATCTCGACCGGGTAGGAGTCGCCCGTCCGCTCGTCGACCACGGAGTAGGTCTCGCCCCGCTTGACCAGGCGCAGGGGAGAGGAGGAGGCGAATTTCTCGGCGACGGGCACGTTGACCCAGACCGGTTTGCGCGGCGCCGGCAGGACGATCTCCAGGCCCGACCCGAGCCCCGCACGGGTGCGGGAGATCCTGCGGCCGTCCGAGGCGAGATCGCAGGAATCGTCCAGGCGCATCCCCCGGCAGAACAGTTCGATCTCGAGTTCGACGGGCGAGAGCATCGTGTCTCCGCGGAACACGCTAGACGCGATGCCGAAAGAAAGATATGATGCAAATCAATCAGAGAACCAGTTCGGCTCCAAATAAGCGAATTGATCTGTTTGAATCATTGAAAACGGCCTTGAGTGGCCAACAGAATCGCCCGCATGAACCACACCGGAGAAGAAGACTATGCGTCCGAGGCCAAGGCGCGAGCCAAACCGTCATTCCTGTCGCGCCGCGAAGTCTCCAGCCTCTTCGGCGTCTCCGTGTCCACGGTCACCCGATGGGCGCGGCAGGGTCTCCTGAAAACCGTCCGCACGCCTGGCGGACACTACCGGTTCCCCGCGGAGGAAACGCGGCAGGCCGCGTTCGACGCGGGTGCCAGCGGAAAGACACCGGGCAACTGAACCGCGGCTCCGGCCGCCCCAGACGACGAAAGGATAGCGAATGGCTGACGAGCTTCCGCCCGTCTTGAGCATGGAGCATGAAGCCCTGCAGCAGGAACTGGCCCGCGCAACGCGAGCGGGGGGAAGGACCGAGCAGGCCGCCTGGCAGGTCAGCCGGGTTCTGTTTCCGCACGTCTATCGGGAGGAGGAGTTCGCGATCCCGCCGCTGCTGCTCCTTCCAAGGCTGGCGCGCGGCGAGGTCTCTCCCGACATGGAGAGCGTGGTGCCCATGGCGGAGAAGCTCAAGGCGGAGCTGCCGAAGATGCTGGAGGAGCACAAGGCGATCGTGGCGGCGCTCCAGAAGCTCCTCCAGGCCTCCACCGCCGAGCGGCACCTGGAGTTCGGGCGGCTCGCGCAGAAGCTCATCCTTCACGCGCAGACCGAAGAAGAGCTGCTCTATCCCGCGTCGATCCTCGTCGGCGAGTACCTGAAGCTGATCCTCCCGAAGGCGTAGCCCGCGCCGAAAATACTCTGTTTCTCTCGCTCTCTCTTAGAGCGCCGCACCTGCATCGCGATGCCTCTGAGAGCACCAGGTCGAGCGGTCGCCCTTGGTGCCGTAGATTCTCTCTTGAAGGATCAAGTTGTTGTTGGAGAGGAGAAGGCGAAGAGTTTTCTGCCGTCGTAGGGCTGCTGGTTTTTGAGCATGCCGTAGAGGCCGACGAGCAGTTTTCGCATTACG
>JAWOLE010000417.1:0-15835 GCA_033853815.1 Thermoanaerobaculia bacterium | reverse complement strand
GAGCGTGTCCTGGAAGACCCCCTTAACTTCTTTTTCGAACGGATCTTCTTGGACGAGGGGAACTGCGTCGTCGCTCTCCATGATCCGGATCCTTTCTGGGAGTTGGACAGGAGAGTACAACTGTCCTTACGAACAGTCAAGCCCCTTCTTCGAAGGGCTTCGAACTTATCTAAGTGCCAATTGCTTCAGGTGTTTAGCTGCGTTGTGCAGCACCTCGACCCGTTACGTTGGGATCGAGGACGTAATCCCGATCAAGCAATCCACCTTTCGCCGAAGGCTCGGGCGACTTGCTCGAGCCAAAAAAATCAATGCCGGCCGGTGGTTTTCGCGGTTCCGGAGAGAAAACCGCCGGACGACGCGCCGCCGAAAAGCCCGGCGCTTCCGTGCCCCACTCAGTTTTCAGGTATCCCACCTAGGGCTTTAAATGAATCGAGAAGATTGCACCTGAGACCCGGACCATTGTCAAGAACTTTTTCTATTACCTTGGTCGAAAGTACAGGGAGACCCTGTACCAAGGGACAGGTGCCGAGACAGCCGTCTGAGACGAAGGAACTCCCTTTCGAGCAATAAGTTAAAGCCGAAAGAACGCCAATCCGGAGGCGAACTGGCCTCAGCCGCTCTTGATGAGGGCTCGCAGGAGACGGTCCTGGAAGGCGTGGCCGTTGGCGTCGTAGACGCGACCGCCGTTGAGCAGGATGGCGAAGGCGTAGGTCTTCCCGGAAGCCGCCGTCGCGTAGCCGGCGAGGGTCGAGACGCCGTGGATGCTGCCGGTCTTCGCGTGGATCCGGCCCTGCAGGAAGGGATCGAGGAGGCGATGACGCAGGGTTCCGTCCGGATCTCCCGGGATTGCGAGCGTCGCTTTCCAGACAGCTCCTTCGGGACAAGTGTTCATCGCGCGGAGGAAGCGGACAACGTCCGCTGCCGCAACCCGGTTCTGCGGTGAGAGACCCGAGCCGTCGTGCAGGTCGAAGCGGCCGGGGTCGAGATTCAGCGAAGCCAGGAACTGCTTCTCCAGCGCGACAGCGCGATCCCAGGTTCCCTGGCCAAGTTTTTCGGCGGCGACCGTCTTGAAGGTCTGCTCGGCGTAGAAGCCCTGGCTTCGCTTGTTGATGACGCCGATCGTCGCCACCAGGTCCGATTCGGTCTGCGCGACCAGCGACCAGGTCGGGTCCGGCCTGACGTCCTTGACGGTGAAGCCGTCCGTGACGTCGATCCCGGCGGCTCGCAAACGGCTCAGGAGAGCGCCTGCGAAGAACCCGACCGGGTCGTCGATCGCGATCGGCGTGGACCACCACACACTGCGCAGCGGAACGGTGCCGGAGACATGGAGGGAGTTGGAGCCCGGATCGCGCCGCACCGCCACCGCGACTCTCCCCCGCCTCCCGACCGTGCGCGCGCTCCCGACGGCCCGCATGGTGCCGCTCGGAGGCTCAAAAGAGATCGCCGCCGGACGGCCGGGCCGCTGGCCCGGACGGATGCCGACGAGCACGACGTTGTCGTTGTAGGAGAGGGCGGAGACCGGAGCCTGGTACCACTTCTGTTCCTGCCCGGCCGGCCATTCCGGATGGCGCCTGACCGAGTCGAAGAAGGAGTCGTTCAAGATCAGCGGCCCCGCCACGCGCGCCACGCCCGCGGCCTTGAGTCCCGAGGCCCACTTGTCGAAGACGGCGTTGTAGTCGTCGTTGTAGAAGCGGCCCGAGATGTTCGGGTCTCCCCCGCCGACGACGAGGAGGGAACCCTCGAGCACGCCGTCCTTGATCTCGCCTCTCCGCCAGAACGTCGTCTTGAACTTGTAGTCCGGCCCGAGATAGTGAAGCGCCGCCGCGGTCGAAAAGAGCTTTGTGACCGACGCGATCGTCTCCGGTGAATCGGGATTCCTCTGGAAAACGGGCTCTCCCGTCTCGAGGTCCGCGATCTCGATCGAGAGGTTCTTGGCGCTCGATGGAGGCCGGCGGGCCGCCTGTTCGAGCGCTTCGGCGAGCGACGCGGGCTGCTTCTCCACGACGGCCGCGTGCCTGCGGCCCGAGCGCCGCGAGTGCCGTTTCCTGGCTGCGGCCTCGAGCGGGCGCGCGATCGAAAAGATGAAGGCGAGGCACAAAACGGCCGCGCCTAACCTGCGAGGAATCAGAGAGAAGGCCCCCACGTCGGAATTATAATCGAAGAAATGGCGACGGCCCCATACCCCCCGATAAAGGTCTCGCCAGCCCCGTGAAATTCCACGACGCGGACAGGACTTTCGAGGTCAGCGCCCGCGAGCTTGCCGAAGAAGAGGGATTCCGGCGTGTCGGCTTCGACCGCGGGGACGGCTGGAGGCGGCTGGGGCTCGGCACGCATGTGCACTCGCGCGTCCTCGCGGCCCGCCGGGAGATTTTCGGCGGCTACCGCTGCGAGGTGCACCTCCAGGCGCGCGTGCCGGTCGAGGGCTGGACGGCCATCCTGACCGGACGGCTCGACGGATGCGTCGAGCGCGAAGCGGACCACTGGCTGATCGAAGAGTTCAAGTCCACGGACCTCAGATCCGAGGGCATCCGACCGGCCGGGTACGCCTTCGATCGGGACAGGCGGCAGCTCCTCGCTTACTGCTACCTCTGGCGCCGCCTGGGGCATGGCCGCGTCTCCGCCGCCCTCGTGTACGTGGACATCGGAACCGGGGAGGAAGTCTCGATCGCCGTCCCTTACGACTCGGAAGCCGCGGACCGCGACATCGAGAGACGGCTGGCCGCGCTGCTGCGCATGTGGCATGCGCAGGCCGCCTCGCGCGCGAGGAAGGCGAGGGCGGCCGAGCGGCTCCCCTTCCCGCACGCCGCTCCCCGGCCCATTCAGGAGAAGCTGATCGAGGCGGTCGAGCACGCCGTTTCCTCGGGGGAGAACCTGATCGCCGAGGCGCCGACCGGCTCCGGAAAGACGGCCGCCGTCCTCTACCCCGCCCTGCGCGAGGGCTTGACCTCCGGCAAGCAGGTCGTCTTCCTGACGTCCAAGACCCTTCAGCAGAAGATGGCCGTCTCCTCCCTCATCGCCATGAACGAGCGCGCGTTCACGACGCTCCAGGTGCGGGCGAAAGAGAAGATGTGCGCCAACGACCGGATCCTCTGCCACGAGGAGTTCTGCCGCTTCGCGAAGCATTATCCGGAGAAGATGGCGCGCTCGAAGATCCTCACTCGCCTCATGGAGACTTACCCCCACCACGACCCCGACACAGTCTTCGAGGAGGCGCGGCGCGAGGAGGTCTGCCCCTTCGAGGTCCAGCTCGAGCTCGCCGCCCGGGCCGACGCCATCGTCGCCGACTACAACTACGTCTTCGAGCCGGGCGTGGCGATGCGGCACTTGACGGGAGAGGAATTGAAGGACGTCATCCTGCTCGTGGACGAGGCGCACAATCTGCCGGACCGCGCGCGGAAGATCTTCTCGCCGGAGATCCTGGAGGAGGGCTGGAGGGTGCTCACCAACTATCTCGCCCTGCAGCCGGGGCGCGTCTTCTCCGATCTGGCTGCCTCGGTCGCGGAGGTCCTGGAGCTCCTCGCCGGCGTGGCCGGGGACCTGCCCGAGGAGGGGGAAGCGATCGCGGAGACCCTGCCGCCGGCCGACGCGGTCCGCGCCCTCCGTGAGGCGTGGGAGCCGAGGCTTCTCGCCTACCTCGCCTGGAAGCGCGAAATCGGAATCGCGCTGCCCGACGACCCGATCCTGGACGCGCACTTCGCGCTCCAGCGATTCGCAGCCGTCCTGAACCTGTGGGGGCCGGACTTTACCTGCGTGGTCGAGCGCCGTGCGGCCGGCATCCGTCTCGCGTTGATATGCCTCGATCCGGCGCGAGCCCTGGCGCCGATCTTCCGCGCGGCCTCCTCGACCGTTCTCTTGTCGGCGACGCTGACACCGGCGGAGGCCTTCGAGAGGGTGCTCGGGCTCGAGCGCGACCGCTCCTCGTCACTCTCCCTTCCCCCGCCCTTCCCGCCGGAGAACCGCAAGGTCATGATCCTCCCCCACGTGCGCACGACCTACGCGGCTCGGGAGAAGAACTACGGGCGGATCGCCAGGCTCGTCGCCGAAATGTCCGACGCGCATCCGGGCAACGACCTCGTGCTGTTCCCCTCCTACAAGTTCCTCGCCGAGGTCGCCGCGGTGATGCCCGCGACGCGATCGCGTCTCCTCGTTCAGCGCCCCGAGCTGTCGGACTTCGAGAAGCAGCAGATCTTGAACGCTCTCGCCTCTCCGCCCGACGAGGGGATCCTCCTCTTCGCGGTCTCCGGAGGCATGTACGCGGAAGGCGTGGATTACCCGGGAGAGCTCCTCTCCGGCGTCTTCGTCGTGTCGCCCGCCCTGCCCCAGGTTTCCTTCGAACGCGAGCTCCTGCGGCGTTACTTCGAGGAGCACGAGGACGCGGGCTTCGAGTACGCCTACCTGCAGCCGGGGATGACGCGGGTCGTCCAGGCGGCCGGACGGCTCATCCGCAGCGAAACCGACCGCGGCTTCATCGCCCTGATCTGCCGCCGTTTCCTCGAAAAGCCCTACGCCCGCTATCTGCCGCGCGACTGGTACAGCGACACCCCGGAGGAACTCGTCACGAACAGCCCGGCCGACGAGATCCGCGAGTTCTTCGCGAAGTACGGGCCCTCCGGGTGAGATGGATCCCTTCGCGAAGAAGAAGCTGCCGCGAGTCACGGTGGACGCGCTCGTGCGGGATCGCCGGGGCCGGCTGCTGCTCGTGCGGCGGGGCCGGCCGCCCTTTCTCGGGAGCTGGGCTCTTCCTGGGGGCTTCTGCGAGTACGGGGAGACGACGGAGGCCTGTTGCGCGCGGGAAACGCGGGAGGAGACGGGGATCACGGTGAGCGTGGGAAGACTCCTCGGCGTGTACTCGGATCCCCGCAGGGACCCGCGCTGGCACACGGTGACCGTTCTCTACGCGGCGCGGCCGATTCGGGGAAGGACGCTCGGGTCAGACGACGCGGCCGAGGCCCGCTGGTTCCCGAAGAGAGACCTCGCCGCCCTGCGATTCGCCTTCGATCACGGAGTGATCATTCGCGACCAGCTGGGGCTTCCACGGCGAGCCGCTCCTTCTCGGCGCGCTCGGCGCGGCGCCTCTCGAGGATGAACCGCTCGCGAGCCTCATCGAAGGTCGCCTTGTGCCGCTCGATGATGGCGGTCGCCTCGGCGATGGAATCGACGGGCTGGACCAGGTCGAGGTCCGGCTCGTTGACCAGGCGGCGCGGGACGATGTCGCGCCGGTACCATTCGAGCAACCCCTTCCAGAGATCGCCGACGAGGACAACGGGCCTCTCCGTGAGGAAACCGACCTGGAGGAGCTGCCAGACCATCAGGAGCTCAAGGGTCGTGCCGATCCCTCCCGGAAAGATCACGAAGGCCTGAGACATCCGCACGAAGTGGTGCAGGCGTGAGAAAAACGTGCGGTGCGCGGTGACGCTGTCCAGGTACGGGTTGGCCTTCTCGTACGGGATTGCGATCGTCAGGCCGAAAGAACGTGTCTTTCGGGTGCCGCGGGAGATGGCTGCGCCTTCGTTGGCGGCCTCCATGAGGCCCGGGCCTCCGCCCGTCACGATGTCGCAACCGAGCTCGGTCAGGCGCGAGGCGAGGCGCCGGACGTCGAGGTACTCCTCTTCGCCGGACTTCAACCGCGCGCTGCCGAAGACCGCGACGCGGTAGAACCTCAGCTCCGGCGGAGTCAGGGCTTCGAGCTCTTCGATCGTGTCCCACAGCCGGACGATCGTGCGGTCGATGATCTTGCCGACGTCCGGCTCGCGGCGGACTTTCTTCTCGGGTTTTCCGTTGTTCGACATATCCAGACTTCCTGTCGTCCCGGGCGAAGCAAGGAATCTGCCTGGAGCAATCGCCGGAGCAGATTCTTCGGCGCTTGGCGCCTCGGAATGACGGACGGACCGACTCGCCTCTCGACTTCTCCTGTAGCCCGGTCCTAGTCCGGGGTGCGCAGGACGGCGGCGAAGGCCCTCGCCAGCGTCCCGTCTTGCGTCACCGCCCAGACCGTGTAGCGGTAGAAGGTTCCGGGAGTCGAGGCCGGATCCACGAAAGCATACTGCAGCGGTTCGGCGCCGCGGTCGGAAGCAGGCACGATCTCCGGGCCGGTCCGCGCAACGCGGCCGTCCGGCAGGACCTCCTCACGGAAGACAGCCCAGCCAGCCAACCCCTCGTGCGAGAGCGTCGTCCACCAGATCCGCGGGCCCTCGGGGCCGCCGGCCGCGTGGGCGACGAGGCCGCTGTAGGGAACCCCCGTCAGGCTCTCGAAGGAAACCGGGGCGGCGGCGTTACCGGCAGCCTGCGAGGAACCGGCGACCATCCAGTCCACGCGCGCCACTCCCGCAAGAGGGATGGAGCGCACGGCCCCGGCCGAGAGAAAGACCACGTCGGGCGGAAGCGCCGTATCGCGGTAGCGCACGACCGCGGCCGCCGGGGCGCCCTCCTCCGGCCAGCTGATGCGCAAGGCCGCGGGAGCCTCGACGCCGGGCAGATAGCTCCGGTGGCGCAGAGTGAAGGCGCGGGGGGCCGAGGCGTCGAGAGCCCCGCCCATGAGATCCAGAAGGCTCACACGCGAGGGTGCCGCCTCCGTCTCGACCGAGGAATAGAGGCGCGCCGCGAAACGCAGGAGCAGCTGATCGTCCGTCTCGCCCGTCGCCTCCGAAAAAGCCCGAAGAAGCAGGGGGAGGACTTCCTGGCCGGTCTCGGCTCCCTTCTCCCAGATGGCCCGCAGAGCGGACGCGCCTCCCGCCGAACGGGCGAACTCCTCGACATAGAAGCGCCCCAGCGCGTCGGACTGAGCGGCCACGTCCACCGTGGGCGCGGCCGCAGCGACAGCGGCTTCTTCGCGGTCCTGCTCCCCGCCGACGCCCGCGGAGAGATACTGCGCCGCCGCTTCCGTGAGGAACGTCTGGTCGGGAGCGCCATAGGCCGAGAGGACCGCCAGGGCGTACAGCCGCGCGGCCTGCCGCACGATTTCGGCGTCGGCCATTCCGGTGCCGTCGATCTGGATCGCGGGCTCGAGCAGGAAGCCCCTGTCGCGCCCGCGCGTTGAGAGGCGGAGCACGCCTCCCGCGTCCTTGCGGGCGACGAAAATCTGCAGACGCTCGCCTTCCGCGAAGGGAACGCGCCATCCCTGGCGTCCGTGGAGTTCGACCTGGAGGGCGTCGAGAGCCTGGCCGAGCGCGGCCGTCAGGGCCGGGTCGTCCGCCTCGTCGGAAACGAGGACATGGCCCCCGAGAATCGCCTGAGGCGAGCCGAAATTGCGATAGGGGCTCTCCACCCAGGCCTGTGGGCTGGTGGATGCTGCCGCCTTCTGGTCGGCGCCGAACGAAATCGCCGCGACCGAAGCGCAGAAGATGCTGCAGATCAGCGTCTTAGAAACGATGCCTTCCTTGCCTCCCCGGCGCATCAAATTCAGGATAGACGCCGGACACACATGCGTCAACCGTTTTACGGAGGAGGAAATGCCAGCGTTGACCCGAAAGCGGGCGATTTAGCTCTTTTTGACTGTCTCGTCGCCCGCGGCGCTCTCCGCTTCCCTGCGGGGTCCGGAGGGCTCCCCGACGTCCACGACTACGACCGTGATGTTGTCCACGCCCCCCTTTTCGTTGGCCAGGTCCACCAGGGCGTGGCAGAGAGCATCGGGGTCCGCGATGGACACGGCGGCTTCGCGGATCTCTTCGTCGCTGACCATCGTCGTCAGGCCATCGGAGCAGAAGAGGAAACGATCTCCGGGAGAGAAGACCAGCTCCTGCAGATCGGGCGAGACCGACGGGCCGCCTCCGAGCGCCCGCGTCACGACGTTCTTCAGAGGATGCGTCTTCGCTTCCTCCTCGGTCAGGATGCCGGCCGCGACCTGTTCGTGGACCCAGGAGTGGTCGTCGGTCAGGCGAGACAGCTGGCCGTCGCGCAGCAGATACGCCCGGCTGTCTCCGACGTGGGCGAGCGAGAGAATCCTCTCGTTCAGGAGTCCCGCCACGACCGTCGTTCCCATTCCCTTCAACCAGGGCTGCGCGGCGACCGCCGCCATCACGCGCTCATTGGCCTTCTCGATCGCGACCGCCAGACGGTTGCTGTTGAAGTCGAGCTCGTGGTTGTACTTGAAGGGCCACGTGGCTTCTTCCTTCTGGCGGGTCGCCGCGATGAACTCGCCGATCGTCTCGACGGTGATCTTCGAAGCGACTTCTCCGGCGGCGTGGCCGCCCATCCCGTCGGCGACGATGAAGAGCCTCTCCGAGACGTCCGATGAGAAAGCATCCTCATTGTGCTTGCGCTTCTTCCCGACGTCGGTCACCCCGCAGGCCTTGATCGCGGCCGTCACGCGCTGCGTTCCTTGTCCGCCCGAAGCGCCCGGATCTCCTCGAGCACTTTTCGCGCCTCCTGAGCCGAAGGGTCCCAGCGTATCGCTTCCTGGTAGGCCTTTTCCGCTTTGACGAGCAGGCCGGCCTGGCGGAAGACGGAGCCGGCGTCGGCCAGGAGCCGCGAATTCTGCGGGTCGAGCGCCATGGCGGCTTCGAGCGCCCTCACCGCGGTCCGGACGTCTCCCGAACGGGCCGCGGCAAGGCCGAGGTAATGGTGCGCCCGCGGGTCGCTGGGGTCGCGGTGGGCCGCCAGGCCGAAGTTCCCCGCCGCCTCCGTGTAGCGCTTCTCGCGGTAGGCGGCGATGCCCTGGGTGATGTAGTCGTGTGCGATCGCGTCGGCTTCTCCCGACGGCTCTGCCTCGCCCGCCGAAAGCTCGAAATCGTACACCTTGCGGCGTTCGGGGTTCGTCAGGACGTTGACGGCCCGGGCGAGCTCCTGGAAGCGGGCCTCCGCCTCGGCGCGCTTGGACGCCGGCGCCCGGTCGGGATGGGCTTCCCGGGCGAGCGAGCGGAACCTCTCGCGGATTTCCGCCTCCGTCGCCTCCCGGCTCACGCCCAACAGCGCGTAATAGTCGATGTCACGGGGCATAGCTCTTCGATTTCGCCCGATAAAGAGATGGCGCGAAGATTAGCATACGAAACTCCCGCCCGCCCGCGACGGGAATCTCCCCGCGGCGGGCGGCTGCGCCGGGGCCGCGCGGGCCTCTACTTGCGCTTCTGCATGTAGGTTTTCCTCGCCATGGTCCGGATCGCTTCCGGAAGGTTGCGATCGCGGCCGACGTTGCGAAGCTCCCGCATCGGGAGGCGCCGGACCAGGGGCATGGTGATGTCCAGCGGCGCCTTCGGGTTCTTGACGAGGGCCTGCACGATCACGAGGCGCCGGACCCAATCCCTCTTGAAGGCGATCTTCCGGTAGATGTCGGGGTCCAGATGCCGCATCTTGCAGAACCCTTCGACCTCGCTCAACGTCAGGCCGCGAGCCCTCAGGACGGCCATGCCCACCATCTTGCTCGAGTCGCCGACCAGGATGCGCCGCTCCTCCCTGCTGCCGGTCAGAGCGAGCTTGACCCTCTCGGGCACGCTCATCTGCATGATCCGCAGCGTCAGCTCCTCGACTCCCCTGGCGCGTTCCTCTTCACCGCCGGCCTGCTCCGCTTCGGTCCGAGCCTGCGCCGAGTCCTCCGCGCCGCCTTCCGCTTCGTCTCCCGTCTCTTCGGGTTCCTCCAGTTCGGCCTCGCGTTCGATCGGTCTCTGCCTTCCGCTGCGGCGAGCCTCGATCCGGCGGGCCTCCTTCTCGAAGAATTCCTCCTTCAACTCGTTGAGCATCCGCCGCCCGTCGGCCGTCAGTTCCGGGTTCTCGAAGAGAGCGTCGATCAGGGCCGGATTGCGAAGCAGCCGGGCCTGATTGACGATCAGGGCTTCCTGGGGAGCGCCGGTCACACTCCTGGCCAGGGCCACGAGCGTGGCGTCGGAAATGTTGCGGTGCCGCACGACGCGTTCGAGCACGATCGGGTCGTCCGTCAGCTTTGCGATCGTCTCGATCTCCCCGGGAGTCGCGTCGGTCGTTCGCAGGAATTCCGCCAGCGTGTCGAGAGGGATCGTTCCGAAGGACTCGCGCGCCGTCCTGGCTATGGCCGGATCGGGATCGGAGAGGACCGCCAGGAGGGCGCGCAGCCGGTCATCGGGGTCGAGCGGAAGCAGCCCCCTGGCGGCAAACTGCCGGATGTCGGGCGGCGCCCGCCTCGAACGCAGCAGCGAGACGAGATCCTCGCCGCGACCCGGGCCCACTGTCGCCAAGGGAGTACTTCGCGGCCGCGGTTAGCCGCGAAACTGCCGGGAGGGCAGCCGGAGATCGCGGACGACCTGGCCCGCCCTGCCGAGAGATTCCAGGGCACGGCCATCGATGGTGACCCGAACGCCTCCGGCATTGCCGAGGCTCAGCCGGAATCCGCCTCGCGCCTGGTAGCGTTTGACCTCTCCCTTTCGGATCAACCCGACGAAAAGCGTCTGGCCGCCGGCGTCGAGCTTGGTCCAGGAGTCCTCGTCGAACTCGAGCGTCAGCGAGACCAGAGGGTCCGTATCCACCGCCGCGGAAGCCGTCTCGGAGACCGGGGCCGCGGCCGGCGCCGCCTGGCGTACGAGCGGTGTCGGCTCGTTCGAAACGGTCACGTTCTTGAGTTCGACGCGCGCGGTGCGCGCCGCGACCTTCTCCACCCGCGGCGCCGGCCGGCGCTCCGGCCGGGCGATCAGCCCGAGCAGCAGGAGAAGGGCCGTGACGCCGCCGACGATCATGCCCGCCGTCGTCCCGCGGCCGCGCCAGAATCTCGTACGCACGTTCGCCGCGGACGGGGAAATCCCCGCGGCCGCCCGCCCGAGATCCGCCATGTATGCGCAGATCTTGGTGTCCGGGTCGATGCCGAGGTGCAACGCGTAGGAACGGATGAACCCGCGCGTGAAGGCCGGAGCGGGCAGGCGGGAGAGATCGCTGTCCTCGAGGGCCTTGAGCATCCGGAGGGAGATCTTCGTCGCCGCTGAAATCTCCTCGAGCGGAACCTCCCTGACGAGCCTTTCGCGGCGAAGCTCCTCGCCGAACCGGCGCTCGGTACCGTAAACCATCTTTTTTCTCCGGACAGTCGGTGAGGAACTCATGTTAGTCCGAGCGGGCACGGTGCGCAAGAACTCTTTCGGCGCAGGCCTTGATCAGCCGTGAAACGTGGGGCGACCTCCGGATGCCGGCGAGGTCCTCCGCCGTCGCGGCGGTCAGCAGCGAGAGCGCGACCGCGGTCGGCAGCCTGGGATTGCGCAACAGGGCGCTCCGCAAAGCCGTCCGGAGACCCCACCGGGGGTGCCCGGCGATGGTCTCCAGGGCTGCGGGGGGAGTGCGATCCCAGACCGCCACGCCGACCACGTCGGCCTCGATGGTGAAGCGGTTCT
This sequence comes from Thermoanaerobaculia bacterium, assembly GCA_033853815.1. GTDB lineage: Bacteria > Acidobacteriota > Thermoanaerobaculia > UBA5066 > Gp7-AA6 > JAWOLE01. Next base: position 4,556 of record JAWOLE010000417.1, on the reverse strand, counting down.
CCAGCACTCCGGCAAGGACCCGGGGGTCCGGATCGAACCGAAGGACCAGGACGATACCCCGTCCCGCCGACCGGGCGAGGGCTATCCTTTCGGCCAGGGCCATCTCGGGGACCCTGCGGACGAGGTCCCGGTCGGCGGCCCGGCGGACTTCGGGATGGACCCGGGCGTTCGCCGACAGGTGGACGAGATCCGTCCAGTAGAGCGTGCTGACGAGCGAAAGAGCCTCGTGCCGCGGCGTCCGCGGATGGCCCACGAGGGCTCGCCGGACCGTATGGTACTTCCGGGCGTCGCGGTCGCTCAGGATCTGGCCGATCAGATCCACCGTCAGATCCAGCCTCTGAAGGATCTTCAGGTAGTGCCCTTCGGAAGCCATCGGTCGCGAAAGTTTAGTGCCGTTCCAGCGAGTTCTCCAGAATCGGAGCACGCGATCCGGTGAGACGGTTCTTCAAGCAGCGGCCTTCCCTATGAGCGAAGGTTGGAACGGCGCTAGCCGCTGGAGCCGGCGGGTGGGACCTTCTTCAGATGGCAGGCCTCGGCCAGGGAGCGCGCCAGCGCGCCGACGGCTTCTTCCCGGCGGTCCCCGGCCTCCTCCGCCGCACGGACCAGGGCGGAGCCGACGACCACTCCGTCCGCCAGCCGCGCCGCCGTCGCCGCAACCCGCGGGGTCGCGATGCCGAAACCGACCGCGATCGGCAGGGAGCGTGCGGCCCGGCGGGCCCGGCGGACCGTCTCCGGCAAATCGGAGGGAAGCTCGCGCCTCGCGCCGGTCGTGCCCGACCGCGAGACGACATAGAGAAAGCCGCTCGAGAGCCGCGCCGCTGCGTCCATCCGCGAAGGAGTTGAGGTCGGCGAGACGAGGAAGATTGTGTCGAGGCCGGTTGAACGAAGGGCCTCCCGATACTCGCCGGCTTCTTCCGGCGGGAGATCCGTCACGAGGACCCCGTCAAAGCCCGCTTCGCGGGCTCGCTGCGCCGCCCGGGCGATCCCGGCGCGCAGCAGCGGGTTCAAGTAGGTAAAGAGCACCAGCGCGAGCCCTGTCTCGCCGCGGATGCGGCGCCCGATCTCGAAGACGCCGGTCAGAGTCGTGCCGGACCGCAGGGCGCGCTCGGCCGCCCGCTGGAGGACGGGTCCGTCCGCGATCGGATCGGAGAACGGGACGCCGAGCTCCAGGACATCCGCGCCCGCGCGGTCCAGGGCCCGCGCCAGCGCGACGGTCGCGTTCGCTGTCGGATCGCCGGCTGTCAGGTAGGCGATCAGGGCCGCCCTCCCCTCCCGGCGCGCCTTCTCGAATGCCGCCGTGATGCGGCTCATGCCGGCGTGAGGCGTGAGACGTAAGGCGTGAGGCGTAGCGGGAGCCGGAAAGAACCCGGTCTTGCTCTTCAAGGTCGCCTTTTCCCTACCCCCCGGCCTCGGAGTCGTTCGTATTCGGCCATGTCCTTGTCGCCGCGGCCGGACAGGTTGATGAGGATCCAGCTGCGCCGCGGCATCCGGCGCGCAAGGGTGAGCGCGTAAGCCACCGCGTGCGCGCTCTCGAGCGCAGGGACGATCCCCTCCGTCCGCGACAGGACCTCGAAGGCGTCGAGGGCTTCCTCGTCGGCGACTCGGACATAGGCGACGCGAGCGAGGTCTTTCAGGAGCGCGTGCTCCGGCCCCACGGCGGGATAGTCCAGGCCGGCCGAGACCGAGTGAGTGGGCAGCACCTGGCCAGCCTCGTCCTGGAGGAGCATCGTACGCGTGCCGTGGAGGACGCCGACGGACCCGCCGGCAAAACGAGCCGCGTGCTCTCCGGGCCCCGTGCCGCGCCCTCCGGCCTCGACCCCGAAGAGGCGCGTGCGAGCGGCGAGGTAAGCCGAAAAGAGCCCGATAGCGTTCGAGCCCCCTCCCACGCAGGCCACCGCCACGTGCGGATCGCGCCCCGCCAGCCGCTTGAACTGCGAACGCGCTTCGCGGCCGATGACCGACTGGAACTCCCGGACCATCGTGGGGTACGGGTGGGGGCCCAGAGCCGAGCCCAGGACGTAGTGGGTCGTCGCAACGTTCTCGGTCCAGTCCCGCATGGCTTCGCTGATGGCGTCCTTCAAGGTCTTCGACCCCGAGTCCACACCGACCACCTCGGAGCCCAGCAGCCGCATGCGCGAGACGTTGGGCGCCTGCCGCTCCATGTCCACGGTTCCCATGTAGACGCGGCACGGCAGGCCGAGCTTCGCGGCCGCCGCCGCGGTCGCCACGCCGTGCTGCCCCGCTCCGGTCTCGGCCACGATGCGGGTCTTCCCCATTCGCCGCGCGAGCAGGACCTGGCCGAGGGAGTTGTTGAGCTTGTGCGCCCCGGTGTGGAGCAGGTCTTCCCGCTTCAGGGCGATCCGGGCGCCTCCGGCGTGCCGAGTCAAGCGATCCGCGTACGTCAGCGGCGTGGGGCGCCCGGCGTAGCTCTTCAGCAGGTCCGACAGCTTCGAGCGAAAAGCCGCGTCGCGGCGGAAGCGCTCGAAGGCGCGCTCAAGCTCCTCGAGCGGAGCCATGAGGGTTTCGGGGGCGAACCGTCCCCCGTAAGGTCCGAAATAGCCGGGTCGCGACGAAGCGGGTTTCACGGCTTGTCGTCCCCTCCTTGTCTCCTCCCTCTCCCCGGGGGAGAGGTAGGGGACGCGTCCGCCCGGCGGACGGCCTCGAAGAAACGGCGCATCCGGATTTCGTCCTTGATTCCCGGCGAAGACTCGACGCCGGAAGCGACATCCACGGCGGAGGGGCGGACGCGCGCGATCGCTTCGGAGACGTTCTCTGGCGTCAGGCCTCCCGCGAGGATCAGCGGCAGCGGCCAGCTCCTGCCGGCGACGAGGTCCCAGTCAAACGCCTTTCCCGTTCCTCCCGGCCGCTCGCCCCCGCTGGTATCGAGGAGGAGCATGCGGCATCGCGCGAGCAATTCCCGGGGAGCCGGGTCGGCCCCATTCCTCGACACGTGCGCGACAGCGATTACCGGACAGGGCAATGCCTCGAGGTCCTCCCGGGTGAGCGGGCGGTGGACCTGCACGAGGTCGAGCCCGGCTTCCTCGACCGCCCGCCGGATCTCCCCGAAGGGCTCGCTGACGAAGACCCCCACCCGGGTGACGCCGCGGGCGACCGCGCGCGAAAGCCTGCGGGCCGCCTGCAGGGTCACGCGCCGCGGAGACACAGCCGCGAAGTTCAGGCCGACGTAGGAGGCTCCGAGCTCGGACGCGAGGGCGGCGTCCTCTTCGCGCGTGACGCCGCAGATCTTTACCCGCGTCATCGCTTCAAGTCCCTCAGAGTCTCTTCGGGATCCTCCGAGCGAAGCAGAACCTCCCCAACGAGGAACGCCTCGTAGCCGGCGGCCTGGAGCCGGGCGATGTCCTGCCGGGCCGAGATCCCGCTCTCGGCCAGGAGCACGGGGCCTGGAGGAATTGCCCTCGCGAGCTCCTCCAGGCGACCCAGGTCCGTGGCGAACGTCGCGAGATCCCGGGAGTTGACTCCGATGACGTCCGGGGCCGTCTCGGCGGCTCGCGCGATCTCGGCGGCATCGTGCGCCTCGACGACCGCCGCGAGCCCGCGCTCGCGGGCCCCCCGGACCAGATCGGCGAGCTCGACCTGCGGGAGAGCCCGCGCGATCAGAAGGACGGCGTCCGCGCCGAGCGCCACGGCGAAGTCGAGCTGCCGCTCGGCAAGCACAAAGTCCTTCAGGAGCGCCGGCAGGCCCGAGATGCGCTTGGCGCGCGGCAGCCAGTCGGGCTTTCCGCCAAAGGAATCTTCCTCGGTCACGATCGAGATCGCCGCCGCGTGCCCCCGGCGGTAAGCGAGCGCGAAGGATTCGACCTTTCCATCGGCCCCCTGCACGATCTCTCCCGCGGAGGGCGAACGGCGCTTGAACTCCGCGATCACGCGCACCCCGGGTTCGCGCAGGGACGAGACGAAGCGCTCGCCGTTGGATGCCAGGCCCGCGCCGGCGGGCGGACCCGCCGCATATTCGCCGCGCTCGAGGCGCGCTCTCTTGTCCGCGAGGATCCTGTCGAGGATGTCGGTCATCTCGGACCCGCGCCGGGCCCCCCGGCGCGCGAGCCGCTCGACCGCCTCATCCGATCGAATTTCTCCCGCGCCGACCCGGTGTCGATGGACGATCGGGCCCTCTCGTAGCCCTCCGCGACGTCGCCCGCCCGCCCCTCGACGACCAGCGCCACGGCGACGTTCAAGAGCACGGTCTCGCGCCGAGGGCCCTCTTCCCCGTCGAGGAGCCTCTCGAGCATAGCGGCGTTCGCCTGCGCGTCGCCACCGGCCAGTTGCGCGAGGTCCACGGCTCGCTGCGGCAGCGATGAAGGCTCGTGACTCCAGGGGCGCGTCCAACCCTCGCGGACCTCGACGCCCGCGGCGGCGACCCCGGGCACGAGCTCGTCCAGACCGTTGGCCGCATGGAAGATGACGGCCCGCGCGGCGCCGAGCGAGGCCAGGGCGTCCGCCAGGAGCCGCACGAGCTCCGGCCGGCCCACGCCGATCAGCTGTCGCGTCGCGCCCGCCGGGTTGGCCAGCGGCCCGAGCGCGTTGAATATCGTCCGCAC